>CALCHX010000012.1 GCA_937906875.1 uncultured Gemmatimonadota bacterium
GGGGGTGACGAGTAGGAGGCGGGGGTGACGGCCAGACACCAAGCCAATCGACACCGCCACGCCACCCCGCGAATGACATCCAGCCCTGACTCAGCGGAGAGCCACGCGAGCCCCGCCCCTAGGGAGTCAGCGCCGCCAGGGCGAGGTCCACGTCCTGGATGGTATTGAAGCAATGGGGAGCCAATCGCACCGCCCCCTCTCGTGTCGAGAATACGACCTGCGCGGCGTTCAGCCGGGCGACGGCAGACTTCGCGTCGGCAGGGACCAGGGAGACGATCCCGGCGCGTCGTGACGGATCGGAGGGAGTCACGAGACGTACCTCGGGATTGGCTTCCGCCCAGCTCACGATTCGCTCGGTGAGCATCTGCACGTGCGCTCCGATCGACGCCGTGCCCAGCTCCAGCAGGAGGGAAAGGCTGCTGTTCATCGACGCCAGTATCTCGTACGGCAGGGTGCCCACCTCGAAACGTGCGGCCCTGGGCGGCCACGTCATCTCGTAGTGCGTGAGCCGGGAGAAATCTTCGGCGCCCTCCACCGATAGCCAACCTGCCGCCGGCGGCGTCAGTCGTTCGGCAAGTTCCTGGCGCACGTAGCTGAATCCGGTGCCCCACGGCGAGAGCAGCCACTTCTGCGAACCGCTGGCCAGGATGTCGATCGAGCAGGCGTGCACATCCAGCGGCAACACGCCAACGCCCTGGATCGCGTCCACCACGAAGTAGATGTCGCGCTCGCGGCAGGCCGCGCCCAGTCGGGCCAGATCCACCCGGTGACCGGTCCCGAAAGCCACCCAGGATACGGCGAGAACGCGTACCCGAGGGTCATCCAGCGAGTCCATCAACGCCTCCTCGTCGGGGCCATCGTCGCGGCGCGGAAGCAGACGGAGTTCCGCGCCGACCGATTCGGCCAGCAACATCCAGGGATAGACGTTGGCCGGGAACTCGCCTTCACTGGTCACTATCACATCCCCGCTCCTGATCGGGAGCGCTCGGGCGGCGAGGTTCACCCCCACCGATGTGTTGCCAGCGATAGCTACTTCAGACGCGTCGGCTCCGATGAGTGCCGCGCACTGCTCTCGTGCCGTGCGCAGAATCTCGAACTGCTCATCGAACATCACCGTCTGTGGTCGACGGCGACGTTGCGCCCACTCCTCCAGCGTGCGGACGGCCCGTTCCGGTAGCGGGCCAGTGGAAGCGCTGTTCAGGTAGGCGCCATCCTCAGCGTCAAGCCAGGGAAATTCCGCGGCACGGAGCGCCGCGACATCGTATGAGGGGGCCATGATCTCTCCGATCAGGGTGCGGTGGCGCTGGGGATCGCGCCGCCACTGTCTCGTGGGTCCAGCGCGTCGCGGAGCGCGTCGCCGAGGAGGTTGAAACCGAGCACGGCGGCGCCGATGGCGACGCCGGGAAAGACAGACGTCCAGGGTGCGGTACACAACTGCGTGAGGTCCCTCCCGTCGGCAATCATGGCTCCCCAGCTTGGCGTGGGCGGCTGGACACCGAGGCCGAGGAAGGAGAGGGCCGCCTCTGCCATGATGGCGCCAGCCACGCCCAGGGTCGCAGCTATGACCACCGGCGCGATGACGTTGGGGAGCACATGACGAGCGAGGATGCGGCGGTCCACAGCGCCCAGCGCACGCACCGCCTGCACGTACTCGAGCTGCCGCACGACCAGTACCTGGCCGCGCACCAGCCGGGCCATGCCCGCCCAACCCACCACCCCGATCGTTACCAGCACGACGGTCAGTGAGGGTTGAAACGCAGCCACCATGGCGATCAGGAGAAGGAGCGTGGGAAAGGCCAGGGTGACGTCGGCCAGGCGCATGACGACCTCGTCAACCCACCGCCCGTAGAAGCCGGCCACGAGGCCCAGGGTCAGGCCAAGCAGCAGAGCAATGCCCTGCGAGAGTAGCCCGACGGTGAGCGACACACGCGCACCAAAGACCAGCCTTGCCCAGATATCGCGTCCCTGCACGTCGGTGCCGAGCCAGTGGCTGCCGGACGGTGGTAGAAGCTGGTTGGCAAGGTCGATTCGGACAGGATCGTAACCGGCAACCAACGGCGCCAACGCCGCGCCCATGACGAGGAGAGTGATGACGGACAGGCCGATTGCCGCCCGCGGATCGCGCCGCAGACGTACGGCGGCCGAACGTTCGTCGCCGCTCATCCCTCACCCGCCATCGGCCCGACGCTCTCCACATCCATACTCTGTCCCGGTGCCAGGGCTGTCCCGGATGACGCGCCTGGCGGTTGATGTTTCCAGCGACGATGATGCCAGAAGTACTGTTCCGGAAAGCGGCGAACCCAGCGTTCGAGCACAGCGGTATAGTCGGCGACGATACGGTCGACATCGGCCTCACGATCTCCTGTGTCCACGACCGGCACCCGTTCGAAGCCGAGTTGGAAACGGCCATCGGATCCACGTACGGCAGCGGCGAAGACCACTGGTACCTTGAGCCGGAGCGCGAACACCGCCGGCCCACGTGGAGTCTTGGCCGGCCTGCCAAAGAAGGGCACCCAGGTGGAAGCGAGTCCCAGCACGCCCTGGTCCATCATGAAAGCTACCGTGTGCTGCTGACGCAGGGCCCGTGGCGTCAACCGAACCGCCTGTTGGTCGTGAACCACGCGAATACCGATGCGCGTGCGGGTATCGGTGAGATAGCGGTCGAAAAGCGGATTGCCCTGGCCGCGCGCGATAGCGTCCAGTGGCAGGCCGCGAGCAGCCAGATAGGCGCCGCCCAACTCCCAATTGCCAAGATGGCCGGCGACGAGGATGAGTCCGCGGCCGAGGGAGAGTGCCTGTTCCACAACCTCCCAGCCGTCCACCTGGGTAAACAGGTCAAGCACCCGTTCCCGCCCCGCCCCCGGCAGGATCGCTGTCTCGACCGTCGTCCGACCCAACGACTCGTAAGCGCCACGGGCAATCCGCGCCACTCCTGCGGCGTCCAGATCCGGAAATGACCGGGCGATCTGCTCCTCCACCACACCACGACGGATCCCCAGCGGCCGGTATCCCAGCAGTCCAAGTCGTGCGCCGAAGTTGCTCGCCATGTCCCAGGGCATGGCGCCGAGCGCCGCCACCGTGGCGCGCAGCGCGTAGTACTCGGCCCGGTGAGCGAGCGTCGCCGGTCGACTGGCCGGGCGGGGCGCAGGAGGAGAACCATCGGGTGGACCGGCGGGGGTGATGCTCATGCGTCGGACGTACGTGGAAGGCTGCGGCAACAACGCTGCCGCTGACAACACCGACAGCGCTGCCGGCGTCCACTCCAATCTGCCACCAGCGCCACCGCGCTTCCACCCGGATGTCGATACCCTGGCAGGTGCAGCGCGGGGATGGTCTTGATCGTGCCCACGCTCATGTCCGGCGCCATTTCGTGCGATCGCGTGCGGCCACCACGGCAGCCTCCATCGCGTCGCCCATGGTAGCGGCAACGAAGTCGCGGCCCACGCGAAGCCGGGCGGCCGCGCCCATCACTTCCCTCGCCTCATCCTCGGCGAGCAGAGTCGCGATCGCCGCGGCACTTGCTGGAGCATCGGCTGGCGGCAGTAGGGTACCGGTGATGCCATCGGCTACATAACGCGCGAAGATGGGGTCCCGCTCGGCCACCAGCGGCACGCCCAGCGCCATGAAGTCCAGGGCACCGAATGCCGCTCCGTCATGGCCAGCCATCACCCAGCCAATGTCTGCCGCCCTCATCACGCTCAGGACATCCTCGCGCTGCCCAAGGAAGGAAACTCTATGGACGATGCCCAACGCCGCCGCATGCATGCGCAGGTCCTCATGGTCCGCACCAGGCCCTACCAGCAGGAAGCGCAGTGAGTCATGTCGGTGGGCAAGCAGGGCCAGCGTGCGCAACGCCGTCGCCACCCTGCTCCGCACGTCGGCGTCCATGACGCAGACCAGGAGCCGGCTCTGCTGAGGCAGGCCCAGAGCAGCACGCGTCGTTGCCTCCACCGCGTCGTGCACCGTCGCATCGACCCCGAGCGGCACCACCGCTGGCAGGAGCGGACGGCGCGGCAGGGCGAGCGTCAGCAGGTCGTCGTCGGTGGACACGACGAAACCGCTCGTCGCGAGGAATGCCGCGGTGCGTTCCACATATCCCACGTGAAGTGAACCACCGATAGGCACCCGGCGGAGCACCGCGCCACGCTCGGCTCGACGCAACGCCGCAGCCGCGACCAGGTGCTCGCGAGCCGTATGTACCAGCAGGACCTCACTGAACTCATTCCGCAATACACGGCCAAGCCGCATACTCTCCTCGAGCCAACTGCCTCCGCCTTCAACCGTGCGCAGGGAAACAGCAGGCAGCGCCCCGAACCGTTGCTCGGGGACACTGTCAGGACGGCAGGTGATGGCTACCCTCGCACCGCGCTCGGCCAGCATTCGCGCGCTGTCGGCGATCACCCGGGCGCTACCCGACCAGTCGGCGGCTGCGTAATGGAAGAGGACGCGCATCGTGCCTAGCTTCGCTGCTCTTCCAGCGCACCGAACTGGATGTCATGCAGTCGACGGTAGGCTCCGCCGCGCGTCAGCAATTCATCGTGCGTTCCGTGCTCCACCAGCCGACCATGGTCGAGCACCAGAATCTGGTCCGCGTGGACGACCGTCGACAGGCGATGGGCGATCACAAACACCGTGCGCCCCTCCAGCAACCGATCTATGGCCTCCTGCACCAGCCGCTCCGACTCGGTGTCCAGCGCCGACGTGGCCTCGTCCAGGATGAGCACGGGCGGATCGACGAGAAGAGCGCGCGCGATTGCCAGTCGCTGGCGCTGACCGCCGGAGAGTCGTGTGCCGCGCTCACCGAGCGGCGTATCATAGCCCTGTGGGAGAGCAGCGATGAAGCCCTCCGCATTGGCCGCCCGCGCCGCCGCCTCTATCTGCGCGGTCGTGAATCGACCCTCGGAACCATAGGCGACGTTGTGACGAACCGTGTCGTTGAACAACACCGTGTCCTGACTGACGATGCCGATCAAGGAGCGCAGTTCCGGCAGCCTGATGTCGCGCGTGTCCACGCCGTCCAGCAGGATCCGCCCGGCGGTGGGTTCGTAGAAGCGCGGGATGAGGTCGACCAGCGTCGTCTTGCCCGCGCCGCTGGCGCCGACGAGAGCGATCATCTGTCCGCGGCGCGCTGTGAAGCTGATGTCCCGCAGCACCGGCTCGTCTTCGTAAGCGAACGACACACCGTCGAACGTGATGGAATCGTGGAAACCGCTCACGCTCCGGGTGCCCCGATCCGTCGCCGCCTCGGTGGGATGGTCGAGGATCTCGAACAGCCGCTCGGCAGCGGCGAGCGACGCCTGGGCAGTCGTGGGTAGCTGGGAGAGCTGCTTCATGGGCTGCAGCATCCGCATCACGAGGATGAGGAAGGTGATCAGGTCGGCACCGGAGAGCGAGCCATCCACGAGCACCTCGCGAGCGCCGAACCAGAGGATGGCGACGGAAATCGCGGTGCCGATGGTCTCCGTGATCGGCTGCGAGAGCACCGCCAGCCGTGCCATCCGCGCTGTGCCGCGGGCATAGTCCCCGCTGGCATCGATAAAGCGGCGCTCCTCGTAGCCCTCGGCTCCGAACGACTTCACAAGCCTGATGCCACTCACCGTTTCCTGCACCACGCTCGTCATCTCGCCGTGCTGGTTGCCGAGCCGCCTATGTCCACTACGCAACCGCCTGAGCAGCGGCTGCAGGGCGCCGGTCAGCAGTGGTGCGACGACAAGGGAGAGCAGGGCGAGCTCCCAGGAGATCGCGAACAGCGCGTAGATCGTGACGATGACAGTCGCGCCGCTCTGCAAGGCGCGAGTTATGACCTCGGTGATGACCTGCTTGGTCTGCGCGGTATCCGTCAGGACGCGCTGGAGAATCTGACCGGCCTTGAAGCGGGTGAAGAATCCGAGCGGCAACCGGGTGAGGTGCATGTAGACAGCATCACGCAGGTCGCGCGTCACGTATTCCTGCAGCTTCGCTCCCGTCTGTCCGGCCAGGAAGACAAAGATGCTCTTCAGGAAGACGGCGCCGAGGATGACGAAGATGATGTTCCGCAGCGATCCCATGGGATCACCGTCAATGAGGAACAGCCCGACGGTGCCGCGCAGGATGTCGTACAACACGCCGGGTCGGTCCGGCAGCGGCTGCAACTCGAACAACGCGTTCAGGAACGGGATCAACAGCGTCAGCGAGAAGACGTCCAGGACGGCCGCGATGACGTTGCTGGTGACGGCGCCCAGCAGCCTGCCTACGTGCGGACGCAGGAAGGGTAGTAGACGCCGGTAAGGTGCCGCCGAGGGCAGCGCACTGGTCTTTGGCACTCGGTCTGTCAGGCGCAGGCGGTGAGCAGGGCCAGCGGCAGGATAACCTCCTCCGGCGTCACGCCACCGTGCAGGAAGGAGCCGCGATAGCGGCTCTGGTACTCGCGCAACTTGGTGGGATAGACGAAGAACGTGTCGCCCACGGCCAGAAGGGTGTTGGCATTGGATCCGTGGTGCGGCAACCGCAACGTATCCTCGTCCCGGAACAGCAGTGCCTGCGACGGATTCTCGGCGCGAAGGTCCTCGCCAAACTTGTAACGAAGATTGGCCGTGGCGTCGCGCTTCGCGAAGACGGTCGCCGGGGTGTTGCAGTGGATGGAACCGTGATCAGTGGTGATGATCACCGGCACGCGCCGTTGTGCAGCCTCGCGCAGTACACTGAAGAGCGCCGAACGCTCGAACCACTGCCTGGTGAGGTTGCGTAGCGCGATCTCGTCGCGCGCCACCTCGTAGAGAATCGTGGATTCGCTACGGCCATGGGTGAGCAGGTCCACGAAGTTGAAGACGAAGGCACTCACCCCTTCGGAAGCAACCGATCCCTGAATGTGACGTTCCAGCTCATCCGATTCGGCGGCGGTGGAGATCTTCTGGTAGCGCACCGGAACACGTCGGCCAAGGTCGCCGAGGTGATGGTCCAGAAGCTGACGTTCGTGGGCGTTGAGCGACTCGTTGTCATCCCGCTCGCCCCACCAGTCGGGGAGACGTGCGGCGATCTCACCGGGAAAGAGTCCGCTGAAGAGGGAGTTCCGCGAGTACGGCGTCGCCGTCGGCAGCACCGCGTAGTAGTGGGTGGTCTCCACCTCGAAGAAGGGAGCCAGGAGGGGTTCGAGCACCATCCACTGGTCCAGCCGCATGCAGTCCACGACGACCAGAACCGCCGCGCCATGACTATCGAGCACGGGAACCACGAATTCCTCGACGACGTCCACCGAGAGGGGCGGCCGATCTCCTTCAAGATCCACCAGCCAACGCGGATAGGCCTTCGCCATGAATGCCGCGAACTCCCGGTGCATGTCGCTGTAGAGGCCCTGAAGTGCTTCGTACAGGCTTGTCTCCCCGGCCTCCTCGAGGTCGATGTCCCAGCGCATCAACTCGGCGAACCTCTCCATCCAGCCACGCCAGTCCTCCGGCCACCGGTCTTCCAACTGCATCTCGCGGAAGCGCGTCGAGAAGCGCCGGGCCATTGCCTGCTGACGGATCTGCGGGCCTTCCAGCAGCTTCGTGATCACCGACAGCACCTGCCGCGGATTCACCGGCTTCACGAGGTACTCGCGCACGTCGGCGCCGATCGCCTCGCGCAACGTGGCGTCCTCCTCGCTCTTCGTGACCATCACGACGGGCAGCGTGGGCGCGAGGGCGCGGATCTCCCGATACGCCTCGAGTCCACGCTTCCCTGGCATCTGCTCGTCGAGCAGAACCAGATCATAAGGGCGGCGCCGGAGCATCTCGACGGCGTCGTCCGCGTTGAGGGCCCATTCCACTTCGTAGCCCTTCTCGCGCAGGAACAACCGATGTGACTCCAGTCGCTCTGCCTCGTCGTCCACCCATAGGATGGCCTTCACCGGGAGCGCCATGGTGCGGTAATGTACGCCCGGGCGCACTCCCAGAGGAAGCGCAGCGTCGTGGCGGCCGCTGTCTCCAGTTCTCGCTACATTCTCCGGGTGCCCTCCTTGCCACCCTTGCCCCGTCCACCGGCGCCAGCGCCGGCCTCGCCCCCTTTCGGACTCGCCTCCCCGGTATTCCCCTTCCCTGCCCTGGCTCGCCTTGCCGGCCTGGCACAGCTGGGAGGGAGTCGCGAGACCGTTCTCGCCATCCTGCTCGGCGCACGACTCGCCATGGCCAGCATGCCACCCTACCATCTGTCCGCCGACGAACGCACAGCCAGGGCGAGATCGGCGCTGGCATGGCTCGACGCCATCAGCCTTCCACCCGGCATCCGTCCGGCCGTCGCGGCAGTCCTTGCAGCCTCTGGCGAGGGACGCCCGGAGACCATCGCCAACGCCATCGAACGGCTTCGCACCGATGCCCGGGACGCTCTGGACGAGCCTTCGAACGCCGAACTTGGGCAGTTGGTGAGCGCACTCCGGCAGGATGCCGCGACGGACGACGAATCGTCGTCAAGGGGCGCCAGGGGCACCGGAACGGATACTCCCCAGCAGCCCACCTGACCTACCGCCAGTCGAGCCACCTCACACCTGTCAGATGCCAGCAGACGATCTTGTCCTCCACCGCCTCCTCATGCGCACGGACGGTAGCCTCACCGCGCCACCCCGGGAGGTTCCGACAGGCTTTCCCAGCGCCGACAAGCTGTTGGGAGGCGGCCTGCGAAGGGGAGACCTGATCGTCCTCACCGGAGATGTCGCCGTGGGCAAGTCGGCGCTGGCTCTCGCCATGGCGCTCCGGGCGTCGGCTGCCGGTCGCACCGCCCTCTTCGTCAGCGGGGAGACGACACCCGACCGCCTTCTCGAGAGGCTGGTGGCCATGCAGTCCAGGCTATCGCTGGACGACCTGCGCCGCGGCACGCTGGACGATGAGTCGCGGGCGGCGGTAGGCGCGGCAGCGTTCGCCCTGCGCGCCAACGCTCCGGCGCTGGAACGGATGGCCAGCGGCAATACCGTTGAACTGGCAGACACTCTGCGACGCGTTCCGGATCTCGAGCTGGCGGTGGTGGACGGCCTGGCCACCCTGGTCACTGGCAACCGCGCACGAGACGAGGAGATGTCGGCATCCATGACGGCGATCAAACGGCTGGCGGTGGAACTGGATATCGCCATCATCCTCACCGTTCCTCTCTCCGACGCCACTCGCAGTCGCCCCGATCCGCGGCCCGTGCTGACGGACCTCGGCGCGCTCGGTACTCCGGCACAGCTTGCCGACGTCGTCCTGGCCCTCTTCCGCGAGGAGATGTACCAGGCCGACCGCGGCATCGAGGGCGCCGCCGAGCTGCACGTTCTCAAGAACCGCCACGGCCCCACGGGCTGGGTGGACCTCTACTTCTACCAGAACTGGTTGCGCTTCGAGGACGTCGCCGAGTAGTGACGGGCTACTGGTCGTCGCCTACTGGATGCATCGCGCGTAGGGCGACGGCACTGGCTTGTCCACGACCGGCCGCTCGGCGCGTTCGGCGATCGTCAGCACGAGGTCGTTCAGGTAGTTGGTGATGCGCGCGTAGTGTGGGTAGTCGATGTACTGCGGCTCGTCCGTAAGCTGGTGGTAGTCGGCGTGGAGTCCGGTAAAGAAGAAGACAACCGGAATGCCCCAACGGGCATAGCTGTAGTGGTCGCTCCGGCAGTAGATGCCCTGGGGGTGGCCATCGGCGTCCATCTCGTAGTCAAGGCGCAGGCCATGACCACCGGCGATGTTGACCGATTCCACCATGTCGCCGAGCTGGGTCGAGAGCCGTCGCGAGCCGACGACCGCGAGGTAATCGGGGCCGCCTATCAGGAGGTCGGCCGACGAGCCCCGGCCTATCATGTCGGTGTTCACCTGGGCAACGATCGAATCGCGCGGTACGGTGGGGTTCTCGCCAAAGTACGCCGAGCCCAGCAGTCCCAGTTCCTCGGCGGTATGCCAGACGAACAGCACCGAACGTCCGGGCTTGCGCGTTCCGGTCATCATCGACTCGGCGATCTCCAGCAGGGCCATCGAACCCGAACCGTCGTCATCGGCGCCGTTGAAGATCGAGTCCAGCCGCGGCGCTCGTAACCGGCGCAGGCTGTCCACATTGACGCGGATGGAGGCGCGCTGTTCGGCGGTAAGGTGAGCCGGAGTGTTGCTCCGACCGCTCATGCTCCACGCCTGGTCCCGGGCCACCTTCAGGGAGTCGTGTTCCAGCGGATGAGGCGTCATGCTCAGGTGATCGGCGTGCGCTCCGAGGGCGACATACTGACCAGCCAGCGCGGGATCGGCGCCTGGCACCACCGCCACCACGTTGTAGATCGGCCGTTGGCCGCTCACGACACCGCCAGCGATGGTCACACGCTGGAAGTAGCTGCCATTGTCGCCCGCCGGCTTCAGGCCCAGCCGGCGCAGTTCATCGGCGATGTAGCGGGCCGCGCGGTCGTAGCCCTCGGTTCCGGTCCCGCGCCCCTGCATCGAGTCATCGGCAAAGATGTAGAGACGTGTCATCAGATCTGCCGCGGTGATCGCCGACTCGGTGGGCCGCGGCGCGAGCTTGAGCGGCAACGACGTGGACGAGCCCACCACGGGTGGTGGTGGTGGCGGCGTGGTCTTCGTGTCGTCGGTGGGGAGGTTTGCCGCACAGGCAGACAGAAGGACGGACAGGGCAACACGGCTGAGGTCGCGGAGTCGGATCATCTGGAAGGCGGACGAGAGGCTCGGCTGGCTCGGGAGGCGATTGTTCCAGCGCCCAACCACGAAGGCAGCAGATGAGATGGTCAGGGCGCGGGTACGTAGACCTGCCAACTGCCAGGCAGAAAGATCGAGTCGGACAGCGGTGGATTCACCTTCACGTCGGTGTACGTCTCGCGCCAGTATGCTGCCCCGTTGCGCAGGAAGACGATCTCCTTCGGCACCAGAAGGCTGTCGACCGTCTGGTAGCTGAAATGATGGTCGGTGCGAACCGTGCGCGTGCCCGCCTTCTGATTGTTCACGAACCGCAGCAGCACCCAGCGCTCGGCGTCCACCCAGAACTGGGTAGACGTGGAGTCACCAGATCCGGCACCCACGACCCAGACCGGGCGGTCGGTCCAACTGTCCCGGCGCAATCTCGTCGTGTCGATACCCAGTTTCGCCAGCGCGCTCACCGTCGTATCCACCGGCAGCGCGTACAGGTCCGCACTGAGCAGGAGTAGCGGATGAAGTTGCGAAACGCGCTGGGTGAGGACGTTGCGCTGGAAAGTGTAGGCGCTGTCGTTCCGGAAGAGGATACCGCTGCCGTCGGCGTCGGGCGTGATGAAATCGATGCGTAGCCGTCGGGGTACGCTCTGGCGTTCGAACCAACTGCTCCTGGTCTCGCCCGCGCTGCTGTAGGCCACGTTGGACTGCCGGAAGGAGAGCGTGCTGTACCAGCGTCCCGCATGATCGGCCTTCATCCGCTCCACCAGGCCCCGCACGGACTGCGGCGCGGCGGCGGCACGCGGCTGCGCAGACGGCCCCTCAACCACCGGGGTACGAGCACAGGCGGTGACCGTCACGGTCAGCAACAGGAGCAGCGATGCGTGCGATCGAAGCATGTCAGGCAGGCTTGGAGGTATGCGGCCGCGAAAACGGGACATGTCCACCATGAATCTATCCGGCCGTGGAGCCATGCGCTGCCAGCATCAGGCACCATGTCGGTGATCCGGGTCACGCCCCGGCCCACCGGGAACCAGCTCGGCGGTCCCGGCCAAGGCGAACAGTTCAGGCCACGGATTGCCTATCTTTCAGTGCATGGCCCAGTGCATGGCCGGTCGCCCTCCCAGCCGGCAGCGGCCAGTTGAGACCAGCTCCCGCAACCCCATCAGCCACGTGAGCAACCACAGACCGCCCGCGGTACTCCTCCTCAGCGGTGGGCTGGATTCCACCACACTTCTGGCACACGCCGTTCACGAAGGGTTCGACGTGCACGCACTCTCGTTCGAGTACGGCCAGCGTCACTCCCACGAACTGGCTGCGGCCCGTCGCGTCGCCGAGCGCTACGGTGCCGCCGAGCATCGCGTATCACGTATCGACCTCGGGCTGTTTGGTGGTTCGGCTCTCACCGATCACAATCTGGCGGTGCCCATGGATCGGGATCCCGCGCAGCCGTCCGCGGGAGTGCCGGTGACCTACGTACCGGCGCGCAACACGATCTTTCTTGCCCACGCCCTGGCCTACGCCGAAGTCATCGACGCCTCGGACATCTTCATTGGCGTGAACTCGGTTGACTACAGCGGTTATCCCGACTGTCGACCGCAGTTCATCGATGCCTTCCAGGCGATGGCCAACCTGGCCACCCGGGCTGGCACTGAAGAAGGACGCCCGCTACGCATCCGGACTCCCCTCATGTCGCTCAGCAAGGCACAGATCATACTCATGGGCCTGGCGCTCGGGGTCGACTACGCCCTCACCACGAGCTGTTACGCCCCGTCCCCGACGGGTGCCGCCTGCGGTCGCTGCGACGCCTGCACGCTCCGTCTGCGTGGCTTTGCCGAGGCCGGAGTGGTTGATCCGGCGCTCCAAGTGGAGGGCGTGGAGCAGTCGACCACTACTGCCGCGCATCCATTTCCCCGGGACTGATGGCTTACACGGTCAAGGAGATCTTCTACACACTCCAGGGGGAGGGGGCGAACGCGGGGCGGGCGGCCGTGTTCTGCCGCTTCTCGGGATGCAACCTGTGGACCGGGCGCGAGGCCGATCGGGCGACCGCGATCTGCAATTTCTGCGATACGGATTTCGTGGGAGTCGGACCGGACGGCGGTCGCTTTGCTTCCGCCAGTGAGCTCGCCGACGCCGTGGCTTCGCGATGGCCGGCAGGCGGCGGCGGGAGACCCCTGGTTGTGTGCACCGGCGGTGAGCCGCTGCTGCAACTGGACGCCGCGGCAGTGGAGGCCTTCCACGAGCGCGGGCTCGAGGTAGCGGTGGAGACCAACGGCACACGTCGGCCGCCGCCAGGGCTGGACTGGATCTGCGTCAGCCCGAAGATCGGTGCCGCGCTGGTGCTCGACCACGGTGACGAACTCAAGCTGGTCTACCCTCAGGAAGGTGGCGACCCCGCGCAGTTCGATGCGCTGAACTTCCAGCATCGCTTTCTGCAGCCCATGGATGGGCCCCGTCAGGCGGAGAACATGGCGCTCGCTGTCGCCTACTGCCTGGCGCATCCCCGCTGGCGACTCAGCGTCCAGACCCACAAGGTGCTGGGTATTCGCTGACCACCGTCACGGCCGTGCCCGCCTGAGGCGAAGAATGGCCGAAGGGTGTCGCTACGCTGTCGGTCGCATTACGATTGTCCTCGGTCGGTCGTCTCCCTGACGACCCAACTCCGAGATCGATCAATCATGTCCTCATACGTCTGGTGCCGCCGTTGAACCGGCTGGTACTGTCCGGCATTCTTTCCTGCGCGCTCCTCGCTCCCACGGCGAGGTTGGCAGCGCAACCGCTGGCAAGATCTGACAACCCGCCGGACGCTGTCTCCGCCTCAGCGCTGAATACCGCGCCCCTGGCCGGCTTCAGCGCATCGGCGACGGCGCTCCGCGACTCCATCGTCTCCATTGCCAGGGCGCAACTCGGCACCCGCTACGTTTTCGGTGGTACCAATCCTGACCGCGGCTTCGACTGTAGCGGGCTGATACGCTACCTGGCGCGCGCGCTGCAACTGGATGTGCCGCGGACCGCGGCCCAGCAGGCAAAGGTGGGCAGGGCGGTCGCCACCGAACGCAAGCTGCTCCGACCGGGCGACCTGCTCACCTTCGGTCCGCCCAAGCAGCCGTCGCACATCGGCATCTACATCGGCGAGGGCAAGTACATCCACGCCAGCACGACTGCCGGCAAGGTCATAGTGGCCGACCTCGATCGCCGCCGCTTTCCTGGCATGAAGCCCTGGACAGGCGTCCGCCGGCTCATCGGAGATGCCGATTCGGGAAGCGTCAGGCTGGCCGACGGAGGCTGATCTTCCTCCGGATGCCGGAGGCAGTCACTTCTTCTGACTGAAGGACAGAACGTCTCGCTCTCCCTGTCCTGCTTTCAGTGCAATGGAATCCGGTTCAGCGGGGAGTGCGACGACGCTGGACCGTGGGCACCCTCCCCACGCTTCCATCCGGCGCGATCCGGGCGCCAGTGCGTGGGAAATCCAGACGACCCAGCGAGTCGATGAGAACGAGAGCTCGACGTGAACTGTCGACCTCCACCTGACCGGCGCGCCGCTGGACGGTGGGACGCACCTCGGCATTGACCACCGTGCCCCCGGCCGAGATGGTTGCGCAGAGCACCGCGCCACGGTTGAGCGGTTCCCGATTAACGAACGGCCCATGGGTAACGAGGTTGCCCAGCGAGTAGGCCACCAGCGAGCTGTCCCGCCATTCCATCGCCCTCAGGACGTGAGGCCCGTGGCCGATGACCAGCGACGCGCCGGCCCCTACCGCCGCCTCGGCGAAAGCCACCGGATTGCCGCGATCCTCATCGTAGTAGCTCTCCGTCCGGCTTCGCGTACGCTGCGCCGCGGCCCCCTCGGCGCCCATATGCACGGTGACGATGACACGACCGTAGCGGTCTGCCGCGCGCCGAACGTGCCGCCGCACGGCATCCAGGTCGCGCGCATCCGGGCGACGCGGCGAGACGGCGAACCCCAGCACCCCCAACGTGTAGCCGTCAATGTCGACCGGGACGGCCAGGGTGTCGACTCCGGTGACGAGAACGCCGGCTCGCGTCAGGTGGGCAAGCGTGCTGTCAAATCCGGCGAGTCCCGCGTCTCCCGCGTGGTTGTTCGCCACGTTTCCGACCACGACCCCCGTCGGCAGCAGCGAACGCAGGGCGTCGGCGGCTGCCAGTGGCTGTCGCATCGCGAAGCAGGCCGTGGAGCCGGGTCGGCACTTCGGGGGCACTGGCCCTTCGCCAATCGCACCCTCGACGTTCAATAGCGCCAGGTCCGCGTCGCCAAAGGCGGCGCGGAGGGGAGCCAGCAACGCTCCCGGCGGCGGCAGCGCGGGCACCGCGAAACCCGCCCGCCGACTGGCCGTGGTCACCCATGTTGTATCCATGTTTGTACCCAGCGTGACGTCGCCGCCGCTGCAGACACGCAGGTCGCCGGCCCGACGATCACCTGCCCCGAACCGGGCTGGTGGCCGCGGGCTGGCGGCACGCTCAGCAGCGACGCCCTGCCGCGCCGCGCGCGCTCGCAGCTCGTCGGCCGTGCGGATGCTGTCGCGACGCGACGCGGCCAGAGCGGCCCGCTTCGCGGTCGCGAGACTGTCAGCCCGGAGGCTGTCGACACGGAGACTGTCGACAAGGGCGTGCCTGGACCGGTCCACACCCATGCTGTCCGGGCGCTGCCTGTCGGTCGGCCGGGAATCGGCCGCCACCGGCGAAGGCTGCCCGCCCCCCGGATCGCGCGCAGCCGGGGCGCACCCCGAAATCCACGCCCCCACGGCGATGAGGCAGAGGCCACCAGGGGTGAAACGAGCGAAGCGTGAACTCATCGTGTCTCCATGATTCGCGGCTCCCATGGAGAGCCACCCGGCCGCTCCAGCGTCGGCTGTGCCATGGCCGCCGCTGTCGCCCGCGTGCAATCCCGGCGGCCAGGTTGGCCGCCACCATCCAGTTCAATATGACACGAAATGCGTCCGCGGTGAACGCATCGCTGGTGGAACCGGCGAGCCAGAGCGCGCGCGGCCGCTCGTGGCTGATGCGCCATCCTGGGCCGCGGCCCGGCGGCCGCCGACGCGGTGACCGAAGCTTCTGACGAACCGCATCCCGGCCGGACAGCGCTTTCAGGCCATGACCCTTTCCTCGTGGCACGACGGCCCAAGGCGGCATCCGAGCCAGCCCGCGTCGCCCTCCCGATCCGGGACACTGCGGTCGCCGTCCGGGCAATCGCACTGTTCGCTTACGGGACACCATATCCCATAACCGGACACAGAGGTGCTCGCGACAATATTCCGACGGGCGTCTAAAACGTTGTGTGTCAATGACTTGTATCGCAGCATCGCGTGGCACGACTCTTTCCCTTGATCATGGCGGCCGGCGGCCCCGCGCTGCCTCAAAGTCCGACTCCGACCACCCCGGAAGGTCCCGTGGATGTTGCTCGTCAACCACGTTCGAAGCGTGGACGCTATCTGCTCATCGGTGCAGGTGTTGCCGCACTGCTCCTCATGACTCTCGCCCTGAGCCGGCTGGAGCCGCGCGCGCCCAGCGTGGACCGGGCGACGCTCTACATCGATTCGGTAGCCCGCGGCACGATGGTGCGCGAGGTGCGCGCACCGGGCACCCTCGTGCCCGAACGCATGGTGATCATTTCAGCGCTCACCGCCGGGCGCGTCGAGGCGTTGCCGCTCAGGCCGGGCGTGACGGTGGATGCCAACACCGTGCTGGCCGTCCTCACGAACCCCGACATCCAGCGCGAACTGCTGGAAGCGCAGCGCCAGTTGGGGAGCGTCGAGTCATCGCTCATAACCCTGCGAGCGACACTATCCCAGCAGCGCCTGCAGCGGGAGAGCGCCATCCGTCAGATGGAAAGCGAGTACGGGAAGGCCCAGCGTGACCTGCGCACCCAACTCGCTCTCGACTCCGTACGGAAAGGACTGGCCGCTCCCAACGAGCTCGCCGCCGCTCGCGACCTCGCCGAATCGCTCCAAGAGCGACTGGGCTACGAGCGGGACCAGCTAAGGATCCTGGAGAGGTCGATGCAGGAGCAGGTGAAGCAGGCCGAACAACAGGTGGAGCAGATGCGGGCCATCGTCGTTTTCAGCCAGGACCGGCTCTCGTCAATGCAGGTGCGCGCCGGGGAGAGTGGAGTACTCCAGGAGCTCCCGTTGGAGTTGGGTCAGTGGGTTACTCCCGGACAGAGACTGGCGAGGGTGGCCCAACCGGGCCAGTTGAAGGCGGTCCTGCGCGTGCCTGAAACCCAGGCCAAGGATATTGCGATAGGGCAGAAGACGAGGATAGACACCCGCAACGGGATCGTGCCGGGACGTGTCATACGTATCGACCCCATCGTCCAGAACGGCACCGTGACCGTCGAGGTCGCCCTGGAAGGGGAATTACCAGCAGGTGCTCGTGCGGATCTCAGTGTGGACGGCACGATCGAGATCGAGCGGCTGGATGACGTGATGTACGTCGGCCGACCGTCGTACGGCCAACCGGAGAGCACGGTCTCCTTGTTCAGACTGGATCCTGATGGCAGCCATGCCTCGAAGGTGCAGGTCAAGCTCGGCCGGGCCTCGGTAAGCACGATCGAGGTCGTGCAGGGGCTCCAGGTCGGGGACAAGGTGATCATCTCCGACATGTCCGCCTCGGACAACGTGGACCGTGTACGCCTCAAGTAGCCCGCCCGTCGAAGTCGGCGCCGTTCGCTCGGTTGCTCAGGAACCTCTCCCTCACCCCCGATAGCCATGACCGCCAGCGCTCCCTACACGTCCAGCACCGATTTCACCGGTCGCGCCCTCATCCAGCTCCAGGGCATCAGGAAGATCTTCTATACCGACGAGGTGGAGACGCATGCCCTGGCCGACATCCACCTGGAAGTGCGCGAGGGTGAATACCTGGCCATAGGCGGACCGTCCGGCTGTGGAAAGACGACCCTCCTCTCCATACTCGGCCTGCTCGATACGCCAACCGACGGCAACTATCTGCTGGATGGGCAGCCTGTTTCCGGCCTTTCCGCCGCCGATCGCGCGCGCGTGAGGAACCGGCAGATCGGCTTCATCTTCCAGGCGTTCAACCTGATCGGCGACCTGACGGTCTTCGAGAACGTCGAACTACCCCTCACCTACCGCGGAATGGACGCCTCCGAACGGCGCAAGCGGGTCACCGAGTCGCTGGAGCGAGTGGGCATGGCGCACCGGATGAAGCACTATCCGTCGCAGCTCTCCGGCGGCCAGCAGCAGCGCGTCGCGGTAGCCCGCGCCGTCGCCGGCGACCCCGTCATCCTGCTCGCCGACGAGCCCACGGGCAACCTGGACTCGGTGAACGGCGAGGCTGTGATGGGGTTGCTCCAGGAGCTGCACCGCGGCGGGGCGACGATCTGCATGGTCACCCACGACCCGCGCTACGAGAAGCACGCCGATCGCAGCGTACACCTCTTTGACGGTCGGGTCGTCGAGGAGCTGGACCACCGCACCGCCGCGGCGGCCACGGCCGAGCAGGAACTGCGCGAGAGCGGCTTCGAGGTCTGACGACGGCAATGCGTTACGCCTTCCGCACGCTGCGGCGCTCGCCCGGCTTCACCCTCTTTGCCGTGCTCACGATCGGCCTCGGCATCGGCGCCGCGAGCACCATCTTCAGCGTCGTCAACACCATCCTCCTGTCGCCGTTGCCGTATGCCCAACCGGAACGACTGGTGGCAGTATGGGAGAACGACCTTGCGAAGAACAACCCCGCCTTTCCCATCAGTCCCGCGACGTTCAGGGACTGGCGGGAGCAGAACGACGTCTTCTCGACCATCGCCGCCAGCCGCAACCGCACGCTGACCCTGACCGGCGGCGACAACGCGGAGCAACTGACCGGTGCGGCGGTAACGCATGGTTACTTCGAGGTGCTGGGCGTACGGCCAACCCTGGGTCGCACCTTCGCCGCCGCCGAGGACTCACCTGGCGCAGGACAGGTGGTTCTGCTGAGCGACCATCTCTGGCGCCGACGCTTCGCTGCCGATCCGGCAATTGTGGGACAGACGGTCCAGCTTGGCGGTAGCAGCTACGCCGTGGCTGGCGTGATGCCGCCATCGCTGGCAATGCCATCGCCACGCACCGAGTTCTGGGTACCCATGGCCTGGTCGTCGGAAGATGCGGCCTGGCGCGGGAACCACTCGCTGTCGTCCATTGCGCGGCTCGCACCCGGCGTCACGCTGGGGCAGGCGCAGAGCGCCATGTCGGCGATCGGGCGTCGGCTGGAGGCGGAGCATCCGGATTTCCAGAAGGGCTTCAACGTCACCGTGAGACCTCTGGCCGCGGACGTCGTGGGGGACGTGCAGACCCCCCTCCTGGTAGTGGGCGGCGCGGTGGCCTTCCTCCTCCTCATCTGCTGCGCCAACGTCGCCAACCTGCTGCTCGCCCGTGTGGCCGGCCGACGGAAGGAGATCGCGATCCGCAGCGCGATGGGCGCGGGTCGCCAACGCATCATCCGTCAGTTGCTGGCCGAGAGCGTGATCCTGGCGATTCTCGGCGGTGTCCTGGGGTTGATCCTGGCTGCCTGGGGTACTCACGGCCTTGGCGTTCTCGGAGCCGGCGAGCTGCCGCGGCTGGGCGAGCTGGGGTTGGATTGGCGAGTGATCACCTTCGCCATCACGACCACATTTCTCACTGCTCTCCTGTTCGGCCTCGCCCCGGCACTCACGGCCTCGCGCACCGACCTCAACGCGACCCTGAAGGATGGATTGAGGGGGAGCAGCAGTGGGCCTGGAGCGGCTCGCGGACGCCGGCTGCTGCTCGTGGCCGAGGTGGCAATCTCGCTGACGCTCCTGGTGGGCGCCGGCCTGATGATCAGGAGCCTTGGACGGCTGCAGTCGGTGGATCCGGGATTCCGCACCGACCACGTGCTCACGGCACGTATTCCGCTTCCGGGGACAATCTACGACACGCCGGAAAAGCGCTCTGCCTTCTATGCCGCACTCACCGAGCGGATGGCAGCGATTCCCGGCGTGACCGATGCCGCCATGGCGAGTGCCCTCCCCTTTGGTAGTGACGGTGTGACTCAGCGCGGTTACTGGATAGAAGGGCGTACTGCGCGCGGAGACAACAGCCAGGTGCCGATAGCCTTCTTCCACACCGTGACTGGCGACTATTTCCAGCTACTCCATGTACCGTTGATCCGCGGCCGTGTATTCGATGCCACCGACAGAGCCGACTCTCCGCCAGTAGCGATCGTGAACGAGGCGCTGGTGCGCCAGCACTTTGGGGGAGACGATCCCATAGGCCATCGGCTGCAGTTCGGGCCGGAGGAATCTCCCTTCGTGACCGTTGTCGGCGTCGTGGCGGATGTTCGGCAGCGCGGCCTGGCCAGCGACGCGCCACCGGTCATATACGCGGTGGACTCGCAGGACGGATACGGCTCCATGGTTGCCATGCTGCACACCGAAGGAGACCCCAACTCCCTGGTGGCCTCGTTGCGTCGCGAGGTGCAGACACTCGATGCCAACGTCCCGCTGTCCGAGGTGGCAACGATGGACGAGGTGGTGGCCGAGAGTCTCGCGCGTCCCCGTTTCCTTACGGCGGTGCTGGCGCTCTTCGCCGGAGTGGCACTCGTGCTGGCGCTCGTCGGCATCTACGGTGTCGTGGCCTACTCGGTGGCCCAGCGGACGCAGGAATTCGGCATTCGCATGGCCCTTGGCGCTGACAGCGGCCGGGTGCTTCGCGACGTCGTGCTTCAGGCGGCAACGGTGACAGTCATCGGCATCGCCGGCGGCCTGGCGGCGTCGCTCATCCTCACCCGACTCCTCACTACATTGCTCTTCCAGATAGGCACTGCGGATCCACTCACCTACGGCACGATCATCGTTCTGCTTCTCGGTGTGACGGTCGCGGCGAGCTGGATCCCGGCGCGGCGCGCGACGCGCGTCAACCCGATCACGGTGCTTCGCGCCGATTGACGCGGCGCCGTATCTTCCACCCGGATGCCTCGCGCCACGCGATCAGGCGACGGCGCGATGTACCGACCCCGGTCCTGGGGGTTCTCCCCGCCCTGCTTATCGGAGCCCGCATGAGCTGGTTCTCGCACGCCGCCCGCCCCACTGATCGACCAACCGACAACCTGGCCGAGCCATCCGTCGGCCCGTTGCTCTCGCTCCGCGACCTGGAGCGCAGCTACCGCCTGCCCGCCGGCGACGTCTACGTGCTCCGTCGGGTGACGCTGGACATCGAGCCCGGTGAGTTCGTGACGATCATGGGCCCTTCCGGCGCCGGCAAGTCCACCCTGCTCTCCATACTCGGCATGCTCGACGCCGAATGGCGCGGCGAGTACCATTTTCTGTGCCAGCCAGTTCATCGACTGGCACACAAGGATCGGATCGCACTCAACAAGCGGCACATCGGCTTCGTCTTCCAGCAGTATCACCTGCTGGACGACCTTACCGTCGCCGAGAACCTGGATGTGCCGCTCTCCTACCGCGACTACCGGAAGAGTGAACGCGCGGCGATCGTCGCCGATACGCTGGACCGCTTCCAGATGGTGGGCAAGAAGGATCTCTTCCCGCGGCAACTGAGCGGCGGCCAGCAGCAGTTGGTGGGCGTCGCGCGCGCAGTGATCGCCAGCCCCAACCTCATCCTGGCCGATGAACCAACCGGCAACCTTCACTCCTCGCAGGCGCGCGAGATCATGGAGCTGTTCCGCAAGCTGAACGCCGAGGGCACGACCATCGTCCAGGTAACCCACTCGGAGGAGAACGCCGGTTATGGCAAGCGGATCATAGAGTTGAAGGATGGCTGGATGGTGGGCGATCGCGCCGTGGCATGACGTCAGTTCCGATCCATTGGATCCGCTCCACTCCCGATTCGCGTGAGCCCATGCCGTCCACCTACGTCAGCCAGAGCGACGAGCCGAACACCGCGCGCCAGGACTCGCGTCCAATGGTCCTCATTGCCGACGACCAGGGGGACGTGATCGAGGCGCTGCGCCTCCTGCTCAAGGGCGAGGGCTACCGCGTGGAGACCGCGCGCTCACCCAGCGGCGTTCTGGCAACGGCCGAGCAGCAGGACCTGGACGCGGTCATCATGGACCTCAACTACACCCGGGACACCACGTCCGGCCAGGAGGGCTTCGACCTGCTCCAGCAGTTGCAGGCTCTGGACTGGACGCTGCCGGTGGTGGTGATGACAGCCTGGGGAAGCATAGACGGGGCTGTGGAAGCGATGCGCCGCGGTGCGTACGACTATGTCGAGAAGCCGTGGGACAACCAGCGCCTGCTGGCGACGCTTCGAAACCAGGTGGAGATGGGTCGGGCGCTACGGCGCAGCCAACGCCTGGAGAGCGAGAACGCAACGCTCCGTGGCGCTCGTTCCAGCGGTCTGCCAGAGATCATTGCCGAGAGCCCGCGCATGGGCCCGGTACTGGAACTCATGAGGCGGGTTGCGCCGTCGGACGCGAATGTACTCATCACGGGCGAGCATGGCACCGGCAAGGAACTGGTTGCACTCTGGCTGCACGCCGCGTCGTCGCGGGCCGAGCGCCCGTTCATCACAGTGAACATGGGCGGACTCTCGGAGGGAGTGTTCGAGAGCGAACTGTTCGGCCATGTGAAGGGGGCCTTCACCGACGCGAAGTCCGACCGGATCGGTCGCTTCGAACTGGCCGACGGGGGCACCATCTTCCTCGATGAGATAGCGAATGTGCCGCTGCCGCAACAGTCCAAGTTGCTGCGAGTACTGCAGACGGGAGAGTTGGAGCGCGTCGGCTCGTCGCGCACGAGAAGGGTGGACGCGCGAGTGCTTTCCGCCACCAACGCCGACCTCGACGCCGAGGTGGAGGCGGGGCGTTTTCGCGAGGACCTGCTGTTCCGCCTGAATACCATCGAGATCCACCTGCCGCCGCTTCGCGAGCGGCGCGAGGATATCGCTCCGCTGGCGACTTACTTCCTGCAACGACACGCTGCCCGCTACCGGAAGCCGCTCTCCGGCTTTGATACGCCGGCCACGCAGGCGCTGCTGGATCACGGCTGGCCCGGCAATATCCGTGAGTTGGGCCATGCAGTGGAGCGCGCCGTCCTCCTCGCCCAGGGCGACATGGTGCGGGTCAGCGACCTGGGGCTCAGGGTGCCCACGACCACAGGTGCCCGTCTGGAGGAGATGACGCTGTCGGAAGTGGAGCGACTGGTTATCCGGAAGTCGCTCGAACGGTTCGAGGGCAATGTCAGCCACGCCGCCAGGGCGCTGGGGATCAGCCGCAGCGCGCTTTACCGGCGGCTCGAGGCTCACGACCTCTGAGCGAGCCGCGACGTACGCGCCGACCGATGCGCGCCACGCTTCGCTCACGGCGCCTGCGTTGGTGGCGCCGGCACGACCATGTAGTGACGGCGCTCGCCGCCGCTGCCGCCACGCCAGCGTTGGTCGTCGCCATGGCTCTCCTCGTTACCGGCGACCACAGCACCCGACTGCGCTGGACGCTGACGATCATGGTGGTGCTGGCCTTTCTGCTCGGCATGCTGGCGCTGCACGACCGGGTCGTGAGGCCGCTCCAGACGCTGGCGAACATGCTGGCGGCGATGCGCGAAGGCGACTTCTCACAGCGTGGCCGGGATGCTGGTGCCGACCATCCGCTGGGCCTCGCCCTGCTCGAGGTCAACCTGCTTGCCGATACCCTCCGCACGCAACGTCTTGGCGCACTCGAGGCCACGGCGCTGCTGAGCACCGCCATGGCGGAGATCGATGTCTCGGTGTTCGCCGTCGATGACGAGGATCGTCTGCGACTGGTGAACGCGGCTGGGGAACGACTGCTGGGACGCACAGCCGAGCGACTCCTGGGACTGACCGCGACCGAGGCAGGACTGGGTGGAGTGCTCGCCGGCGAGGCGCCACGGGTAGAGGCAGCCAGCTTTCCGGGTGGCTGGGGACGTTGGGAAATCAGGCGGCGGGTATTCCGACAGCAGGGACGGCGCCACACCCTGCTCGTGCTCTCGGATGTCACGCGTGCACTGCGGGAGGAGGAACTTCTCGCCTGGCAGCGCCTGGTGCGCGTACTCAGCCACGAGATCAACAATTCCCTCGCGCCCATCAAGTCGATCGCCGCAACGCTGCAGTCATTGCTGGCGCGCGAGCCGCGTCCCGCCGACGCCGAGGAGGATCTGGCGAGAGGACTGGCCGTCATCGGCGGGCGTGCCGAATCGCTCGCCCGCTTCATGGCTTCATACGCCCGGCTGGCGAGGCTACCAGCGCCGGAGAAGGATCCGATGGAGGTGGCGGTGTGGGTGCGCCGGACCGCCTCTCTCGAGACCCGCCTCGATGTCGAGGTGACCCCTGGGCCCCCGACGACGATCGACGCCGACTCCGCCCAACTGGACCAGTTGTTGATCAACCTCATCCGCAATGCCGTCGACGCATCGCTGGAAACGGATGGCACGGTTACCGTGAGTTGGACCGTCGACGACGCATCGCTCGTGGTGACCGTGGAAGATGATGGACCGGGATTGAGTGGAACGACCAACCTCTTCGTGCCTTTCTTCACTACCAAGCCACAGGGGAGCGGCATCGGACTGGTGCTCAGCCGGCAGATTGCGGAGGCACACGGCGGCTCGTTGACGATCGAGAACCGGATGGAAGACGGGTCGGTGGTCGGGGCGGTCGCGAGCGTTCGGCTCCCGATGGGGCCCTCAACGGAGGAAGCCACACCGTTGACCTGACTGACTGGCAGGCATGTTGAACGAGGCGCGGAGACGCGAGACCGCGCATGCGCCGGTTGTTCCGGCCGGGCGTCCCGGCACTCAGGCAGCTCGAGCGGAGCAGACCGATGTCGGCGCTACCGGCGACCCCGGCGGGTTTGTGACGGAGCAGAGGCCAGAGGGAGTGGCGGGAGCTGTCGTCAGGGCAGTGAGCATTCCGGGCGCACCGGCAACGAAGCCCCCCGCGGCCGTTGACCGTGGGGGGCTTCGTAAGCTCTGGCGCTCCGTGCTTACGGTAGACGGTAGAGTGGTCCGCCAGCGATGATCTCGAACTCATCGCGACGGTTCTGCTGCCAGCAGGCCTCGTTGCTCTCCGTGCAGACGGGGCGTTCCTCACCGTAGCTCACGATGTCGATCCGGCCGGCATCGATACCCTGCTGGACGAGGTAGGTCTTTGCCGCCGCTGCACGGCGCTGGCCGAGGGCCAGATTGTATTCGTCGGAACCACGCTCGTCGGCATGACCGCTGATGCGGATCCGCATGCTCGGGTTTGCCTGGAAGTAGCCGATCTTGCGATCCAGTGTGGAGCGGGCTTCATCGCGTAGATCCGAACGATCGAAGTCGAAGAAGATCTTCTCGGCCATCGCGCTCGTCACCTGTGCGGCTATACCAGCCGTATCCACGGTCGGAGCCGGTGGTGGTGGCGGCGGCGGCGGGGGCGGAGCGGGCTGAACAGGCTGCTCGATGATCACCGGTGGCGGTGGTGGCGGCGGAGCCGGGCGCCTGGTACGGAGCATCAGGCTCAGGCCAGCGCGGCCGGTTATGGTGATGTCCGTATCGTCGTTATCGGGCGTCACCGCGTCGGTATTGTTCCAGTCGCCGATCGCGTCCAGCCGGATTGCGACGCTCGGGCTGAGTCCGATACGCGTACCGAGCAGCGCACCGAACCCGGTCTCGTGCGTGAAGTCGTAATCGAGGCGGACCACATGCGCGCCCAGTATCACCTGACTACGATTGCCAACCGGCACGTTGTAGGCGAGCCTGAGGTAGAGGGGAGTATAGTTCCAGTCCTTGCCACAGACCCCTGGCTGTGGGCACGGACGTGGCGCGGCGCCAGGTACCAACGGCTCGTCGTTCGCCTTGATCTTTCCGTAGGCGGCATCGCCTTCGATCGCCCAGCGCTTTGAAAGAAAGACTCCCAGGCGGCCGCCAAACGCTACACCATCATCGAGGCGGAATCGGGAGTCGAAACTGGTGTAGCTACCAAACGCTCCAATCTCTACAGACCCGGCTCTGGGCTGCTGCGCAGCCGCCGGGACGGCGATCAGGAGCGCGGCTATTCCACCCGCTGCAAGACGTTTCATGGACATGTTGGCGTTCCTCTTACGTGGGTCGAACAGGCGTGGACACTGAAGAAGATCCCACAGGCAGCGCTACTCGCTGCCGCCCGCGCCTACGGCGTCGCGCCCTACCCCATGCATCCCTAGTGCCAACCAGGTCGCGATGCATGGATAGCCAGGGCCGCAACTGGCGAGCGACGCTCGTGAACGAACAAGCGGACTGAACGCGCTCTCGCGCACGATCCGCACCCACACATGCGCGGACACGCGCTGGTCAGCGCTGCGTCGCAGATGCAGATGCAGTCGTGCGCGTTAGTTTCCTGAACAGCGCGCACCATATCACACATCCGATTCCGCCTGAGGGCGACGCGCGCCAACAACCGACAACTATTTCATGACGGAGACCCAGGCAGCTCAGCCCTACGGCCCGCAGACCCCGCTCGTACGTGCCTTCCTCAAGCAGCTTGCCGCCCAGCCTGCCCTGGTATGGTTGGCGGCCGCGCGGCGTTACGAGGCCATCGCTGCCACTCCCGCAGGGCGTCAGGCAGACAGGGGACTGGGCTCGGCGATCGAACGCTCCGCTCGTGAACCGGCCCGCGATGCGCTGATAGGCCCGATCCTGCAGATGGCCACGCGCGCCGCCGACTCGGCGGCGCTCGACAGCAGCGATCGGCAGGAGGTGGAGCGACTCGCCGAGCCCGCGCTGGCAGCGGCCCTCGCGCTGGTCGTCGCGGATCGCCTGGGCCAGGCACAGCGCGACCTGCTGACGTCGGCATTCGGGTTCGCCATGCCCGTCGAGGGAGCTGCGCCGACCACTGCGGGCGGAGGTGGCGGCTCGACAACCGACCCGCAGCCTGATGACTCTCCACACTTGCCAGGGGACGACCCCCGGCCGGCGTGATCAACCTACGGCAGAACGCGGACTCCCAGCGCATACCAGCGGCCGGCCGCACGCGCTCGCCGGCGCACAGTTGCCAACGCTGACTTCCTGCCCACACCAGCGGACGATCCTCGCCAGCAGGTGCAGGGACCGTGGCAGCGACGCAACGCCCCCGCCCGCCAGTGCCTCCACAGCTTTCCCTCGCCCAGGCTTTGCAAGGCTCGCAAGCTGTTTGCCCGACTGCACTTAGCGAGTGCTTCGCAATAACTGGTTGTCTGGCGTCACGCTTGCATCACCATCATTATGTCCCGCGCATCAGCGTCCTCACGGTCGCCGGCGCTCGCCAGAGATTCCTTTCCATTGAGCATGACATCACGCCGCCGGGGACTCACGGTTCTCGAACTGCTGATCATCATCATCGTCATCGTCGTCGGAGTCGTCCTGCTGCTGCGCTGGCGCGGTGCGAAAGACAGTCCGACGGCACCCGTCAACGTTGAGGCAGCAGGCGACAGCGTCGCCTCCGGAACGGTGCCGGCTGCCGGCAGCGCGCTCACGACCGACCTCGCATTTCTCGCCCCGACCGACTCCGTCGCCGCGACAGGTGACACCGTCACCGTGCGCCTGCGAGCTACCACGGCAGCGGGTGCTGCAGTGGCACAGGCAACGATCCATGTCTCCGTGGCTTCCGGGGGAGGACGGCTCCTGACCGAATCGGGCGTCACCGACGGCAGCGGGGAGATGGAGGTGCGCTGGATGCTGGGCTCCGAGCCAGGTCCGCAGTCGTTGCGCGCCACCGTTGAAGGCAACGCGAACCCGGCCGCCACACTGACAATCACCGCCCGGGCAGATGTGGGTGGTTCGGCATGAATCCGGCCCAGACGATTGCCACCACCGCGCACAATGAAGCGAGAGGCCGCGCGGCTGTTGGAACTCGCCCGCTCGGCCGATGCGCCACTGTGGCGCTGGCTGTGTTCGTGATCGACATCGGCACCAAGATCGTCGCTACAGCGCTTCTGGGAGACCGGGTCATACAGACCGGCGGCGCTACCTTCCTGGGCGTTGTCCACAATGATGCCTTCGCTCGCGGCGGCCTGGCGATGGGCTCGCTCACCGCCCCGGCGACGTTGCTCCTGGCCGCCATCCTCCTCTTTGTCATCGGTCGCGTCTGCAGACCGCTGGCCGCGGTGGACAGGGGAGCGCCGTGGGGGCTCGGGCTCGTCGCCGGCGCCGCAGCGGCCAACGCCCTCGATTTCGTTCGCACGGGGCGCGGCGTGGTCGACTTCCTGGGGGTCCGGACCGCTCACGGTTCGATCGTCTTCAACCTGGCCGATGTCGCCGCATACATGGGCGTGGTTATCCTTGCCCGAACGGCCTGGCTGGTGGCTCGCGCGGCACTCGAGGAACAACGGCTGCGTGACTCACAGCCGCGATATGCACGTCTTCACGCGGCCGCCGAGGCGGCCTGGGCGCGGCGTCATGAGGGCCCGCGCAGGCCCGAACTCACAAGAGCCGTGCCTGTCTTCGTCGAGGCCGCGCCGACTGCCGCTGCTGCCCATGAACCGCTCCCACGGCTCTCGCACTCGCCAGCCGCCAATGGCGCTGTAGCTCAGCCCGAATTGGGCGACGCCGACCTCACCGTGCCTGCGGCTGCCGGCAAGATCGACATGTTGTCAACCGACGTGCCCACCCGGCCCAAGCTGACGCTTATCGTCAACCGCCCGGCTGGTCGCTGACCCCGGCGCGAGCCAGCGAATCCCGCATCATCGAATCGCGTGTGGCTGCGACGCGGGCGGCTGCATCTCGCTTGATGGTGATCCTGCTCAGTCGGTTGCGGGGTGGTGTCCAGGTAGGGGACTTCCACCCGCGGCGCTCGAGTGGCGACAGTCCGCCTGAGGCCGGCCTGAGGGCGGCCAGATAGGGCTCGAACCTGGAGCCGGGGTTCCAGAGAGCCCAACCCTTGAGCCCGGCGTCGTATGTCGCCTGGATCTGCTCCCTGACCTCGGCCGCGCCGTACTCCCGTCCGCGGATACTCATCGCCTCCAGCCAGGGCATGACCTCGCCCACCTCCACCTGCGCCGAGTCAGCGAGGAAGCGGGTGCGCTCGACCGCGTCCGTCATGGCAATGCGCACTATCTCGTACGGATTCGCGTGGGGTACCTGGAAACCGTACAGCCCGGTGTAGTAGTGAGAAGGGTAGGACATGGGCAGCACCACGTCGGCGGTGGTGATGATGCTCTCCCAACTCTGGCCAATGCCCATGTCGTCCTCCGCGTGTGTCACGAGGCCGAACACATCTGCGGTGACCGGAACCTGATACGAGGCCAGTTCCTTCTTCGAATAGCTGATGAAGTTCGCGATGTTGTCGGAGCGTGACACGCCAGCGGCGCCGGCGAAGCGCATGGTGCGTCGCAACGTCTCGGTCACGTCGGGAAATCGGACATAGTCCCACTGCAGCTCCGAGAAACCCATGTCCAGCGCTTCGCGGGCGATGGCGATGTTGTAGTCCCAGACGCGCCGGTTGTACGGGTCCACCCAGGGCATGCCCTTCTGGTCCTTCCAGACGCCGCCATCGGCGTTGCGGATAGCCAGTTCCGGCTTCTTCTCGGCCAGCATGCGGTCCTTGAAGACGACGATGCGGGCAATGGGGTAGATGCCGTGCGCCTGAAGCGTATCCACGAGTGCCGGAAGCCACCTGGTCGCTGGTCGCTGGTCAGCCCCGATCTCCCTGGCCAATGCGATTCCCGTGCTATCGTAGCTCAGGAAGGTGTCCGACTCCTTGATGTCGATGATGAACGCATTGATCTCGGTGCTGTCGGCGATGGCGATCAGGTTGGCCATGCGCGAACGTGAACCGGAGGCCCAGGCGTTCACGTACAGGGCGCGCACGGAGTCGGGACGCGGCACACGGTTTCCGAACCTCGCCTTCCACGCCGCCAGGCTGTCGGCCTGGCGTATGGCGGCACTGTCCACGGCAGGGCTGACGGTGTCAGCCCTGAGTTCCTCGGCCCGGGCCACACTGCCGCGGGAGTCACAGGCGCCGAGCACGACGAGGACCGAGGTACCGAGAGCGAGGAGTGGACGGGAACGTTGCATGACGGTAGCGGCAGACACGAGAAGCATGGGGGCTGTGAGCGGCAGCAGGTGCGATGGAGTGAACAAGCTAGCGAGGTGACCGGCCCGTTTCACGCATCATGCCCTGCGAACTGATTCTCTGATACCCCACTCCGGCACCAAAGCTGCCTCCCCGAGGGTAGGCTGTGGCAACTGCCGACTGATTCCCTTCCCGATCTGACTCTCCCATGCATCCTGTCGGCAACCCATCCTCATGGCGACGTCTTCCCGTCGGCGCCGAGCTCGCGCCGGACGGCGGCGTCCACTTCCGCGTCTGGGCGCCAGACCGGAAACTGGTGCGGGTGCTCATGGAAGGTTCGACCCCCCACCTCGAGCGGGTTGGACCACCTCCGGAAACGGAGCCGCTGCGTGCTCCCGCGCCCGCGCGCGCCGGACGCATCATCGAGCTGGAGCGCGATGACGAAGGCTACTTCGCTGGCACCGACATGGAAGCCAGCGCTGGAAGCTGCTACCGCTTCCTGCTGGATGACGATCCGCAACCCTACCCCGATCCGGCATCCCGATGGCAGCCGCGAGGGCCACACGGCGAGTCGTGCGTGGTTGAGCCGGCCGCCTACCGCTGGCGTGACGATGCCTGGAACGGCGTGGCACTCCAGGGGCAGGTCATCTACGAACTGCACATCGGCACCTTCACCCCTGAAGGGAACTGGGCATCCGCCGCACGCGAGCTACCCGCGCTGGCCGAGCTGGGAGTGACAGTGCTGGAAGTGCTCCCGGTTGCCGACTTTCCCGGCCTGTTCGGCTGGGGCTATGACGGCGTCAACTGGTTCGCACCGACGCGGCTCTACGGCACTCCAGACGATTTCCGTCGCTTCGTGGACGCCGCCCACGCCGCGGGACTCGGCGTCATCCTGGATGTGGTCTACAACCACTTCGGCCCCGACGGTAACTACCTGGCACCCTTCTCTGCACACTACCTCACTCATCGTCATGCCACCGATTGGGGCGACGCCATCAATTTTGACGGCGAACAGTCCGCCCCTGTCCGGGAGTTCGTGATCGCCAACGCCCGTTACTGGATCGACGAGTTCCATCTGGATGGCCTGCGACTCGACGCCACACAGAGCATGGTGGACGACAGCACGCCCCACATAGTGAGCGACCTCGTGCACGGGGCGCGCACCGCCGCCGGGGAGCGCCAGATCATCGTCGTGGCGGAGAACGAACCCCAGGACGCCTGGCTCGCGCGTCCACGCCAGACCGGCGGTGGCGGCGTCGACGCCCTCTGGAACGACGATTTTCACCACAGTGCCCACGTGGCCATGACAGGCAACAGCGAGGGCTACTTCTCCGCCTATCGGGGAAAGCCGCAGGAGTTCGTGTCCATGGCCAAGTACGGCTGGCTCTACCAGGGTCAGTTCTACTCCTGGCATGGAGAGACGAGGGGCAGTGCCGCGTTTGACCTTCCTGCCGCACAGTTTGTCAACTTCATCCAGAATCACGACCAGATCTCCAACAATGGACCTGGCCGCCGCGCGCACGAGCTCACCAGTCCCGGTCGGTTGCGAGCCATGACGGCCCTCACGCTGCTCTCCCCGCAGACGCCCATGCTCTTCCAGGGCCAGGAATTCAATTCATCGGCGCGGTTTGCCTACTTCGCCGATCATGGCGCCGAGCTGAGCCAGAAGGTCGCCGTCGGCCGGCGCGAATTCCTCGCCCAGTTCGCCACCCTCGCTCTCCCCGAGATCCAGGCGACCCTGCCCGATCCCTCTGACCCGGCCACTTTCGCCAACGCGAAACTCGATCCGGGCGAGCGGCAGACCCACGCAGAATGCTACGACCTTCACCGTGACCTCCTCCGGCTCCGCAGCGAAGATGGAGTGCTGGGCGCGGCTCACGGCGCCGCGAACGGCAGGTTGGTGGACGGTGCAGTCCTCGCCGATGCTGCCTTCGTGCTCCGCTTCTCCACCCCCCACGGTGACGACAGACTGTTGATCATCAACCTGGGCGGTACGCTACGGCTGGAGGTGCTCCCGGAGCCGCTCCTGGCGCCCCCCGAGGGCCATACCTGGGGTGTTGTCTGGTCAAGCGAGAGTCCGCGTTACGGAGGCGTCTCCACGCCGCCTCCTGACGGCGACGGTGGGCAGTGGCATGTTCCCGCCGAGTGCGCTGTCGTGCTGTCGAGCCGGACCAACTGAGGCGACCTACAGGTCATCGTCGTCCGCCACGACCGGCTTCTTTCTCGGCCTTCCACCCTTGCCGGCCGGTCGGGGCGCATTGATCAGCTCCTCGTACTCGGCCTTCGCCTCGGCGAGCAGCGCTTCGAGATCGCCAGTGAGCCGGTCCGAGCGACGCTGGCGCTCCAGACGATAGTGCTCCTCCGCGGTCAGGGTGCGCGGCTCCTGGTCGTCGATGGACCGGTCCAGCGGCGCCAGCACGGATCCGGAGTGGCCGCCCGGCGGTGTGGTGGCTCCAGCTCCGCGGGCGCTCGCACGACGACGCTCGACCACGCCATCGGCCAGCGCCCGGCGCGGTATTGAGCCACCAGTCCCACGTCGGTCGCGCCTCTCGGCCATTCCAGTCTCGTGCTCGTGACCCATGGCTGACGACTGGTCAGTCGACGCGGTGGGCTTCCGGCGTCCCGCGCCCTTCCCGGCATTGGTGGTCATCTGCTCATTCTCCTTGCTCGGCTCCCGATTCATGAGAGCAAGTGGCGTGCGGGCGCATCCGGGATGGATGACTTGCCGTCCGCCGGGAGCTACCATGGAGCATGTCAGGAGTGGAACGATATCCAGTACCCGCAGGCCGGCACCGCGTCGAGGAGACGATCTTGCGGAGCCGGTTCATCACGAGCGTCGCGCCGGCTTCCACCGTGGACGAGGCGACAGCGTTCGTGCGTGAGGTCAGTGCGGAGTTCGCCGGTGCGACGCATAATTGCTGGGCGTACCTGGTCGGGCCGCCCGCCAGCACAGCTTGCATCGGGATGAGCGACGATGGCGAGCCACATGGGACTGCCGGCCGCCCCATGCTGCACGTCCTGTTGCACGCCGGGATTGGCGATGTCGTGGCTGTCGTCACGCGCTACTATGGTGGGCAGAAATTGGGGACAGGCGGCCTGGCCCGCGCCTACAGCGGCGGAGTACAGGCCGCGCTTGCCACACTGCCCCTGACTGAGCGGGTGGATCTGGTGACCGGCCGCCTGGTGGTGGACTACGCCAACGTCTCCGCGGTGCAACAGTTGCTTGGGCTTCTGGAAGCGGAGTTGATACGGCAGGATTATCTGGAACAGGTCAGCTTCGAGATCAGGTTGCCGCGGAGTCGGGTGGAGGAGATGCGGCAACGACTGCTGGATGCCACCCGAGGCCAGTCGACCCTGGAAACAGAGCCCGACGATAACGTGAAGGAGCGGGTTCGACAACCAAGTCCGGAGCGAGAGCGATGATCCAACAATTTCACGACCGCCGCGAAGCAGGCGCGCGACTGGCTGAAGATCTCGCCGAGTACGCCGGCCGCCGCGATGTTCATGTGCTGGCACTCCCGCGCGGCGGAGTTCCCGTGGGCTACGAGGTTGCGTCCGCGCTCGGCCTCCCGCTGAATGTCTTCATCGTGAGGAAGCTGGGCGTGCCCGGTCACGAGGAACTGGCCATGGGCGCCATTGCCAGTGGCGGCGTGCGGATCATAAATGATGACATCGTCAATCAGCTGGGTATCAGCGACCATGTGATCGCCACCACGGCAGCGCTGGAGCAGGCAGAACTGGAGCGGCGCGAGAGACGTTATCGTACCAGACACTCACTTCCTGACCTGCGTTACCGCACCGTGCTCCTGGTGGACGACGGGCTCGCCACCGGTTCCTCCATGATGGCCGCCGTGGCAGCCCTCCGCGCGCACGAGCCCGACGCCATAGTGGTGGCGGCGCCGGTGGGCTCCGCGGAGAGCTGCGCGGCCCTGCGGCGGATGGCAGACTCCCTGTTCTGCTCCATCATCCCGCCAATATTCGACTCGGTCGGATCCTGGTACGAGAGTTTCCCGCAGGTCACCGACGACGAGGTCCACGACCTGCTGGCCAGGGCCGAGTCGGAGTATGAGCAACTCAGGAGTTGAGATTGCCGGCGGCCCGAACGTCGACCGGAACAATCCGGTCCGGAGCCGCTATGACAATGACAGCCGGCTTCCCCGAAATCTCACCGTCGCCTGACGGCCAGGCGATTTGACGACTCCAGCAGGAGCGATGATTCCAATGACCGGATACACAAAACCGACCGACACCGAGCTGCGCCGGAAGTTGACTCCGGAGCAGTACAAGGTCACCCAGGAAGAGGGTACCGAGGCTCCGTTCCGGAACGCGTACTGGGATTCGCATGAGCCCGGCATCTACGTCGACGTGGCGTCAGGAGAACCGCTCTTCAGTTCCACCGACAAGTTCGATTCCGGAACCGGCTGGCCCAGCTTCACCCGTCCGCTGGAGCCCGGAAATGTCACCACGCGTACCGATCACAAACTTGGCATGCCCAGAACGGAAGCGCGGTCAGTGCATGGCGACTCTCACCTTGGCCATGTCTTCGAGGACGGACCGGCACCCACCGGCCTGCGCTACTGCATGAACTCGGCGTCTCTCCGGTTCATCCCCGCGTCGGAGTTGGAGAGCGAGGGCTACGGCAGATATGCCCGGCTGTTCGACGAGGCGGAGCGGAAAAGCTCGGCGACTGGCAAGGAGTGACCTGGCTCTACAGTCGATGGCACTCGGATCTGGCGCCGAAGCCATTTCACCCACATACTGGAGATAGCTGACCAGTTCAGGAGTTCGGCCCCAACATCACGTCCTGTAGCGGCCCGATACTGGAGCACTCGTGGCAACACCACACCAGGACCCCGAAGCCGGGACCGACTCGCCCTCGTTCTCGCGCACACCCGGGATCGAGTTGGCAGACTGGCTCGCCGAGCCCTTGGCTCGCGCCGTGGACGCTCACAGCGCGAATGAGGAAAGGGAGACGATGGCAGCGCTGGAGACGCTCTGCAGCGCTGCCCGGAAAGCCGGGCTGCCGGTAGAAGGAATCCTCGTGCCGCTCAAGCAACTCTGGCAGGCGCGAACTGCTTCCGACATCCCGCTCCGCACCGGCCCCACCGGCGACCGCCTTGCCAGACTCGTATCTGCCTGTATCACCACGTATTACAGTCGGAGCTGATACGTGGTGAGGGCCGTCGCACAGCGCACTTCGTCCGTCGCCGCCTAGCGGATGTCGTGGATGTAGCGGTTCAGCTCCTCGATCTCCGCTTCCTGTTTCGCCGTGTGGAGCGCCAGGATATCGCCGATCGTCACTATGCCGCACAGGCCCGTGTCGTCCACCACGGGCAGGTGCCGCATCCGACGCGCAGTCATCAGTTCGGTGCATTCCTCGGTCGTCGTCTCGCGTCCGCAACTGACGACGGGTGAACTCATCACCTCGCTCACCGTGGTGGTGGCCGGATCGCGCAACGCGACCAGGACCCGCCTCAGGATGTCGCGCTCCGTGAACATGCCGACCATCTCACCCTCGTCGACGACCGGCATGCCGCCAATGCCACGCTGGGTCATCGCGCGAGCCGCGTCGAGTACCGTTGCGGACGGGGCGATAGTCATGACGTCTCTCCCCTTCCTGTTCAGGATATCGTCGACTATCAGCATCTGGGACCTCCACTGAGTAGGTGTGTCGACCGGCGCGCAGTTGGTATTGCGCACATGAGTGGACCGGCTTCGGAGCTGTCCAACGATTTCAGCCGGCGTCGGACAATTCGGGTACCCGGCGATGGCCACAACGTGTGCAGATCAGATCTCCGGTTGCCTCGAGCACGAATGTGGTGGCCGCACCGCACTCGCATGGACCGTCCTCGACTCCCATCACCGGCGTCACGAAATTGATCCGACGACCGCAGTCATCGCACACCAGGGCGTCCGCGGTGACAGCGAATGGCCGGCTGACTCCGCACGCGCAGGCCATGCCGAAGAGCCTGTCACCAGGATTACGTGTCATGCGCTGCATCCGGACCTCCGGGGGAAAGGATTCTGCCATCTGCTTGCCGGAACCGCCCGTTCGGGAAAACGAGGGTGAGCCAAGATGCGGCGGCGAACATGCTTCGGCAATGGGTGCGCGAATGAGGCGACGGGTGACGGGCGAAGATTGTCGCCCGTCACCCGTCGCCTCATTCCCATCACCGGCCGCCGACTTCACATCACACTTCGACGTCGGCGTGCTCAGCCCATCGTCCTACCTGCCATCGGGCTTGAGCCACTTCTCCAGGAAAGCCCATGTGAGATTCCAGGAATCGATCTGCTCGGGTGAGTCATCCCGCTCCAGCGTCTCCCGGTTCACGCGGCGGCTGAAGGTATGGCCACCGCTGGAGGGACCGGGTGTCGGGTCCACATAGACCTTGGTCTCGGAGAACTCCGGCTTGCGTGCCCGCAACGCATCTATGAGGGGCTGCGCTTCCTCGAAGTTCACGTCCGTGTCGTTGGTGGCGACGTGGACGAGGATAGGCGTGCGCAAGCTGTCCACGTGGTAGTATGGCGAACGCTTCTTGTACTCCTCGCGCCTCTCGAACGGCAGGCCGAGGATCTCCTTCTGGGTGCTGAAGCTGCGCTGGTAGCCAGGTCCCTTGTAGGAGAGGCGCTGGAAGAGGTTGGTCACCGGCACGATTGCCACGCCGGCCTTGAATGGCGTCTCGCCCCGGAAGAGGAGGTGCGCGGTGATGAAGCCGCCGTGGCTCCAGCCCATCACGCCTATGCGCTCCGGGTCCACATATGGCATGGTCTTCAGGAAGTCGTATGCGGAGAGCACGTCATCCACTTCCTTTGCCCCGTAATCGATCGCGTTGTACAGGTCGGGACCGTAGCCGGTGCTGCCGCGATATTCCGGCGCCACGACCACGTAACCCTTGGCGACCGCCTCCTTGATGAAGGGCAGGTAGTTCTGGTCCCAGTTGCCATGCACTCCACCGTGCACCCAGACGAGGGCCGCATGGCCACGGTCGCCGTTCTTCTGCAGCGGCGCGTAGACGTAGACCGGGATCTCCAGTCCGTCGATTGCGCTCTTGTAACTGGTCTTCCGGTACTCCATCACGCCCTTGCTGCGCGCCTCGAAGATGCTGTCGGTACGCGCCTTGGCGGCGATCTGGGCCTCGAAGTCCGCCTGCGGATGATCCTCGAAGCGGTTGCTGACGTAGAGCATCGCGGCCCGCGCCGAGTCCATGTGGACTACCTGGCGCGGCCGCTGCGCTTCGGCGAGAGCTGACGGGACAGCCAGCGACGCCGCGAGAACCACTGCCATCACAGTGACAGGGCGGGAGCGTGTATGTGTTGTGATCATGGATGTCCTGGGATCGGGAGTGACAGGTTCGCGTACCGCTGTATCCGATGACCCTCGCCGGTCACCGCCAGTATGGCACGGTGACCGGCGAGGGCATGGGAGATCAGGGACAACGCGGGAGGTTCACCGGGCAACGCTCGCCGTCAGGCGGCGGGGCACTGGAATCGCCGCCCGGGCCACCGAAGGTGTAGAGCGGAAGCCGGAGCGTGCCCAACTCGCTTCCCGGTACCGGCAGCTGCAGGATGCTGTTCTCGGACAGTGTCTGCCAGCCGCGGGCATCGAAGAATGCGGTAGCGCCGTCCACGCCGTAGCCTTCGATGCGCTTCTCATAGCGTAGCGCGTCCCACAGGCTGCCGCAGTCGCCATTGAGCTTGCGCGGCACGCAGCTCGGCTCGTTTGGCGGTCCGTCGATGGTCACCGGCGGTAGCTCGCCATTGGCGACGCGGGTCCTGTTGATGAGCGGCACCGCTTCGCTGGCGCGTCCGAGGCGAATCAGCGCTTCAGCCTTGAGAAGGTCCATCTCCGAGGTGAGTAGCGCCGCCTGCGGACCCACCTGCCAACTGTCACCCGTGCCGTAGCGATGGAAATAGTAATACGACCAGCGGTAGGTGCCGCGAGCCACGCTGAAGATGCTGTTCAGGTTGTAGCCGAAGTACTTGCCCGGCGATGATGGCCCGGCAGCGCCCTGGATCCGTCGATCGGTGGTGTTGATCTGGAAGGGCCTGCGGTCTGCCGGCGGGGTAGCGGCCCAGTTCACGAAGTCGTTGTCTGAGTCGGCCGGGCCCAGCAGCCAGTTGCTCGGGCGACCGAAGTCGCTCGGGCGAGTGGTGGTCCGCACACGCGCCAGGAGGCGTTTCCAGTCGTCCCAGAGAATATCCTGCTGGGCCACCGGTGCGAAGTCGGTAACGATCCCCGCATCGATGCGGCGGATCACCTCGTTCCAGTCCACCGCGTCGCGCTCGGCTCGGGTGCGCGGCCCGTAGGCGATCAATCGCGCGGCAAACGAGTTGGCCAGCCGAGCCAGACCGTCCTGATTCATCGACTGGAAGAGCCAGGAGTCTACCGGTAGTTCGAACTGGTTGGCGCGGGAGATGGCAATTGCCTCGTCGAGTTGGGCAACGGCTGCCGCCAGCACTTCGGGATAGGGATGGAACACCGGCACGCGGACCGTGTCCAGCGCAACCGTCTCGTCGGTAATGTACGTCTTGTCGAAATACAGCCCCAGATAACCGTGGGAGATGCCCTGCATGAACTTGCCCACCGCCTGCGTGCGCGCCGTGCGCCCCTGGTTCTCTATGACGAGGCCGGAGTCTATGGCGATGAGCGCATCGTTGACCGATGAGATGGTTGCCAGGAGTTCGAACCACGGATCCTGGCTGACACGCCGCCGTGCATTGACCGGGCTGTTGTTCCAGGCGGAACGCGGCTCGGCGGAGAGCTCGAGTTGGCCGAAGTCGGCGAAGCCCGAAGTGACCTCGTCGGCGATGGTGGAGAGCGCCCATATCGGATAGTCGTCGTGGACCGACGGCCACCAGGTTCGCAATGAACTGGACACGAACGACTCCACCGACAGCGCCTGCCGGGTGGCCCGGTCGCGGTCGGGCTCGTTGGGATTGGTAACAGCCAGCTCCTGGCAGCCGGCCAGCGCCATGGCGCCGAGTACGGCGCCAAGGGCGAAGAGTCTTGTATGACGCATGGGTTGTGGCTCCTTTAGTCGGTCGCTGGGGCGGCTCAGAACGTGATCTCGACGGTACCGGTCAGTGTCCGGTAGCGTGGATACGAGAAGCTGTCTAGCCGATTGATGGTGCCACCGACCTCCGGGTCGTAGCCCGTATAGTTGGTGAAGGTGAGCAGGTTCCGGCCGACGACGGAGAAACGCATCTGTTCCACGCCCAGATTCCCCAGTTTCTGCAACCAGGCGTTGGGAACACGGTAGGCCACCGACAACTCGCGTAGCTTCACGTAGCCGCCGTCCTCCACGAATCGGTCACTCGGGCTGGTGGCCGAGTACAGATTCACATAGTACTCGATGGGCTTCTTGAGCTCCTGAGGCTTGCCCGTCTGATCCACATCACCACTGCGCCCCCACTGATACATGCGCTGCTTGGTCATGTTGTAGACGTTGCCTCCACGCTGCACGTCCACCAGCGCGTAGAAGCTGAGATCCTTCCAGGTGACGTTGTTGGAAACGCCGAAGTGGAAGTCTGGGTTGCCGTCACCAATCTTCACCACGGCGGCGCTGCCGGTCTCGTCGCGGAGAGTGATCGGCTGGCCCCAACCATAGCTGGACGAGCCGATGGTCGTGCCGGTGCCCCAGAGCGCCTTCGTCTCTCCTTCGGTGTAGCTGGCGTTCGGCCCAACCCACACCAGGAGGCCCTCGTCGTTGACCTGGAACTCCGAGGCGCTGCCGGCTGCGTCTGCGGGGAGCTGATTGACGTTGTTCAGCCAGTGGAAGCCATACATCGCTCCCAGCGTCTCGCCCGCGCAGCGGTAGGCGATGGTGCCGGTGGTGAAGCAGGAGCGATCGAATTCGGTGATCTTGTTGCGTGAGCGATCGGCGACCAGCCCCAGGCGCCAGCTCAGATCGGGACTACGGAGGATCTGCGCCTCAATGGTCCCTTCGACCGTGTTCCCTTCCACCGTACCAGCGTTCTGCCACTGCGAGCTGTAGCCGAACATGCCAGCCAGCGGGATGGCGATGAGCTGGTCCTCGACGCGCGACCGGGCATAGGAGAGCTGGAGCGAGAAACGCTCCTTCAGGATCATGTCCAGGCCGAGCTCGGTCTCGGTGGCCAGTTCGGGCTTGAGGAAACGGTTGCCGAGAGTGCGCTTGACGAGACCGCCACCGGTCGTGAAGCCATAAGTCTCGTACTGGTCAGCGAAGTCCGGCCTGCCGCCAGCCGTTCCGCGTGAGGCACGCAGCTTGAACTCGTTCACTGACTGCCAGGGCCACCAGGCTTCCTGGGACAGGCGATAGGCGCCGCTGACGCGATAATAGCTGTTCCACCGCTCCTCCGGACCAAAGAGCGAGCTACCGTCACGGCGGAAGAGGCCGTCGATGATGTAGCGACCGTCATAATCCACACCGGCGGTCACGAAGTAACCGTTCGACCGGATCTCCTGCGACGACGACTCCACGAAGCGCTCCTGGGCGTTGTCCAGGCTCGGCACGCCAGGTACGGCGAATACACGCCCTTCGGCCGTGACCACGTCATTGCTCTCGCGCTCCATGAGGCCACGCACCGTGCCGCGAGCCGTGAGCGCGCCGAAGCGCTGGATCAGGTTGGCGCTGGCCGCGGCATTGAGCGCATCGGTGGTGCCACTGAAGCGGCTGATCTCGCCTGGTCCGCCAGTGGGGAAGCCTTCCGTCTTGATCCCCTGGTCCAGGAAGAAGTGACGATTGCGATCCGATCGGTCATAGCTCACGTTGGCGTCCACGCTCATCCAGCTGAAGGGCTCGTATCGCGCCTCCAGGCTGCCCTGAGTGCGTGCCCGCTTGGTCTCATCCTTCTCGGTGTTGAGGACGTAGAGCGGGTTCTCTTCACGCCCCTCCGGGTCAGGCTGGAAGATGAAGGGCGTGCCGTCAGGATCTGGCTGGGCGAGGTTGACGTCCGGCGCCTGGTTGATCAGGTCGAAGAAGGTATCGCCGTAGAGCCCATTGCGCCGTGAGCGCATGTGGTAGCCGCTGAACGACAGCGACAGGTTATCCAGCGGACGATGGTCGAGGTTCAGTCGCACATCGTTCTGCTCGTAGCCGCCGGCATTCAGTACCACACCGTCTTCACGGTTGTTGATCAGCGAGAGGAACCAGTTCGTCTTGCCCGAGTTCTGGGCAATGTTGAAGGAGTTCTTGTAGAACTGTCCCGGATCGAAGAACTGGTCCACCGGATCGTAGATGGGCACGGCGTAGGGTACATCCTGAAAACGGGAAGCAGCGGGCCGCGGTATGCGATGGTCACGATCCACCACGTTGCCATTGGCATCGATGTACTGGCCCTGGTCATTGACCTGGTAATAGTGGCGCTGGGCCCACTTGATCTTGTTGGCGAGTTCGTTGTTTCCCAACTCGGACCGCACGGTCACCCGGGTGTTGCCCTCCACCACTCCGGCGCCGCGACGGGTGCGGATCTGGATCACGCCGTTGGCCGCGCGTGAACCGTAGAGCGATGCCGCCGCCGCACCCTTCACCACCTCGACGCTCTCGATGTCCAGCGCCTCCAGGTCTGCAGTGGAGCCGCTGAACGACTGGCTGAGGATCACACCGTCCACCACCACGAGCGGGAAGGTGGTCTTGTTGATGCTGCTCGGCGAGCGCAGGAGGATGTTGGTGCCGCCGCCCGGCTGGCCACTACCGACCACGGTGGCGCCAGCTACCTTGCCCTGCAACGTCTCGACCGCGTTGGTCGCTGGCACGGGAACGTTCTCCATGTCCACGCGGCCCACGGTGAACGGCACGCGGGTGCCTGAAGTCGGGTCCACGACTCCTGTCGTCACCACCGCCTCCAGTTGCAGCGGTGCCGAACGGATGGCCACGTTCAACGTCGTCGTCGTACCCGCGACAATCGTGACCTGGACCTCGCGCATCGAGTAGCCCACTCGCCGCACCTGAACGGTGTGGGAGCCGGCGGGTACTCGGGCAATGGTATAGTGGCCATCGTTGCCGCTGATGGTACCGAGCGTCGTGCCGGCCACCATCACCTGAGCGCCGCTGATACCCTGCCCCGAAGAGCTGTCGCTCACCACGCCGGTGAGCTGGCCAACCTCCTGCGCTGCGCCAGATGACGGGAACGCCACCAGAGATGCCATCATGAGCGCGGTA
>CALCHX010000013.1 GCA_937906875.1 uncultured Gemmatimonadota bacterium
GTCAAGGCGACACTTTACCACGCGCGGTCGCACCTCCGCGCCTCGCTCCAAGTAGAGGAAGCCCGCCGCACCCAGCCGCAGGCCGCACGCAGCCACCTAGCCGTCCCCGGCAATTCCCGCCGCCCCGGCAAATTGTGCCGCTCGCGACCGCCCGCTCAGCACATGATGATGAAGGTTTGAATCTGGGTCTTCAGGGTTTGGTGTGGGTAAGGTAGGTTCCCGACCGGTACAATCATCCGGGCGGGAGGCGTGGATGACAGGGATCTGTATCAGGCGATTCTCGGGCTCAGGGAGCCGTGGACGGTCGAGCGGGTTGAACTCAGAGAAGCCGAGCAATCGGTCGAGGTTTGGGTGGAGGAGAAGTCGGGCACGAGCTTCACCTGTCCTGAGTGTGATGAGCGCGCCTCGATCTACGACCGTGCCGAGCGTCGCTGGCGCCATCTGGACACCTGCCAGTTCACGACGATCCTCTGTGCTCGCGTGCCGAGAGTCGAATGCGCGGAGCATGGTGTAAAGACGGTGCGCGTACCATGGGCGGAGCCGGGCTCACGCTTCACGCTTCTCTTCGAGCGACTGGCGATATCCTGGCTCCGGGAAGCCACTCCAAGCGCCGTCGCACGCCGTCTTGGTATCTCCTGGGATGAAGCACATGGCATCATGCGTCGGTCCGTCGCTCGCGGCCTGGTACGGCGTACGGCCGAGGGCGCCTCAACGCCGGTGACTCGTATCGGCATCGACGAGAAGAGCTTCCTCAAGCACCATCAGTACGTGAGCATCGTCGTGGACCTGGACCGAGGGCGCGTACTCCATATCGCCGACGACCGGAAGGCTGAGAGCCTGGCGCCCTACTTCGAGGGCTAACACAGGTGGAGCGCGAGGGGATCACCGCCATCGCGATGGACATGTGGGACATGTGGGAACCCTATCGGAAGACCGTGAGGGCTGATGTGCCGGAGGCCGACGCCAAGATCGTCTTCGACAAGTTCCATGTGATAGCGCACGTGACGAGTGCCGTTGATCAGGTCCGGAAGCAGGAGCACAAGGCTCTCGCCGCCGTGGGGGATACGCAACTCAAGGGTACGAAGTACGCCTGGTTGAAGAACCCGAAGAACTTCAGTCGGAAGGCATGGCGGGAGTTCGCCGCCCTGCGTGACAGCGCGCTCAAGTCGGCCCGTGCGTGGGCGCTCGAGGAGAGCCTACGTCCGCTGTGGGAGTACAAATACGTGGGTGCCGCTCGGACATTCTTCAAGTGGTGGTACGGCTGCGCGATGCGCTCGCAACTCGAACCAATGAAGCGCGTGGCGCGGATGATCAGATCGCACCTGGAGTATATCCTGACCTACCTGACGCACCGGGTGACGAACGCGGTAACCGAGGGACTTAACGCGAAGATCCAGTGGGTGAAGTACTCCGCTCGCGGCTACCGAAACCCTGACGCGTTCAAGACAGCCATACTTTTCCACTGCGGCGTATTGGACCTCGAGCCGCAGTTCGGCTGAGGGCGACCCACACTAAACCCTGAAGACCCTTCTTTTTCAGGAGGTATCGGCCCAATTGATGGACACACACCTCCTATGGCGTCTACTATTCTCAGCGTGAGCAACTGAGCCAGACATCATCTGGAGAGTGCTTCGCATGCGTGTTTCACATGTGCCGCACCGGGTTTGTGGTCCTGAGTGGCCTCGCTTGCGCGTCCACCACTCTGTGCTCTCGCCTACGCCACGAGTTGCCTGAATTCGGAAACTGCTGCTGTATGCCGTACTGCTCACCTGCCTGGCCTGGCCCACCATACCCGCGCAGTCCCTGGAGGTGGTGGAGCTCTACGCCACGGGCGGCAACCCCGCCGAGCCTTTCGGCACCATAGGGGGCATGGTGGAGGCGACCGCCGGCACCATCGTTATATCCGATGACGTCAACAAGGCGCTCTACCGGTGGGAGCCCGGCTCGGGCCGGATAGCTAGGCTGGCCCGCGATGGACGCGGCCCTGGCGAGATGCAGGCGCCAGTCTCGCTCGCTCGCCGCCCGGACGGAGGGTTCGTGGTCTACGACGTGGGGCACAACGCCCTCCTCCTCTTCCGGACCGACCTCACCCACGAGCGCACCGCCCGCGTGCAGGGTGGTATGGTCTCCAACCCCAAGAGCATCGCCATACTCGGCGACGGCTCTTTCGTTATTTCAGGTGGCAGACTGCGCGACCCACGGCATCTCCACCACTACTCGCCCACGGGGCAGTGGATCGAGAGCTCCGGCGAGCCAGCGGCCGGTATCACCTCCAGCATGGCTCGCATCCAGTCGGCTGGGGGAGCGCTCCGTGCCCTTCCCCAGGGCTTCCTCTTCTCATATGGTGCGCCACTCAGGATCAGCCGGTTCCCCTCCAACATACTCGCTAGATCGTCGGTGTTGGTGGAGGACGGACAGATACTTCCCGAGTTTACTGAAGCCTCCTTGAATGGTTCGCCCGAGCCCCGGAGTGGTGGTTCCCCCGTCTTCCTCTGGTGGCATGATCGCACCACCGGCGTCTTCGTACTTCCGGACGGCCGCATCCTGAACGTGATCACCCGTTACCACAGCGGCGATTCCGTATGGGATCTCTATTCGAGCGATGGACGGCGGCGGCTCGCGCGCACCATTGTTCCGCGCGCGTACTACGCGTGGGACATAACGACCGACGGCCGTATCGTGGCAAGTCGCCGCGATCCTGACACGGACGAGCATTTCGCTACAGTGCTGGAACTGCGGATACGCTGAGCGGGGATCAGACCGCAGGAGTTCGTCAGGCCTTCAACTCGCTAACGCGGGGCTCAGTACTCCCGTAATTCGGCGTGATGCGCTCCCGCCCCCGGCAACTCCCGCCGCATACGGCAGAAAGTGCCGCCCGTCAGGTCGATCACTCGCGCTTCGCTCGAACGCCGTAAACCGCTGCTACCGCAGTCTTTACGGGCATGAAGACACCTGACTCACAGCGGGCACGGCCGTTGCCTGCCATGGTTAGCGGATACTCACGTACCGCGACCACGAGCCAACCATGGGCATCAGCCTCCGACCGAACGGGATGATCAGTTCCGCGCAGGCGCTCCGCTATCTGGAGCGCAGGCAGGAAGTGGTCTCCAACAACCTCGCCAACGCTTCCACCGACGGTTTCAAGGGTGAGCGCACCTTCGGGCGCCTGCTCGCCGGCTCTGTGCCGGCGATAGACACCCAGACGGACCTGCGCGCGGGCACCCTGCGTCCAACCGGCGCGCCGCTCGACATCGCCCTGGGCGGTGAGGGTTTCCTCGTCCTGGACGGGCCTGAGGGCGAACGACTGACGCGCGGCGGCGCCTTCCGCCTGGACGACATGCATCGCGTCGTCAACGCCAACGGCATGCCGCTGCTCGGTGAGGGTGGTCCGATCATGGTTGATTCCGAGATCGCCCGGAGCGCTTTCGAGAAGACGCACAACGGTACCGCGACCGGCGAGAGCATGGTGCAGTTGGATCGCGCCGGCACCGTGATGGTGAACGGCAACGTCGTCGGATCGCTGCGCGTCGAGAGCGTGCCGCCCGGAACGCTGCTCGAGCACGTTGGCGGTGGACTCTTCCTACCGCCGGCCGGTCTCACTCCCATGGCCGCCGATGAGCGAGACGTCCGCCAGGGGTTTCTGGAGGACAGCAATGTGACACCCGTCTCCGCGCTCGTCGAGATGATCTCCGTGCAGCGCGCCTACGCCAACGTGCAGAAGGTGATGACGACGCTCGATGCCGCACGTGGCACGACGGTCACCGACATAGGCCGACCGGTCTAGCGCCAGCGCGATCCGTCTTCGGCTCCAACTGCATCCATTCCCCAGCCCACCATCACGATGAATCCCGCACTCCGCACCGCCGCCAGCGGCATGATGGCTCAGCAGACGCGCACCGAGGTCATCTCCAACAACCTCGCCAACGTCAACACCACCGGCTTCAAGCGCAGCCGCGCGCACTTCGAGGACCTGCTCTATCAGACGGTGCAGGGGTCGACGGCGGTCGGTCTGTCCAACAGTGCCGTGCTGCCCGCGATCCAGGTGGGACGGGGCGTACGGCTGGCGTCGGTGCAGCGGCTGCATTCGCAGGGGCCGGTGGAACAGACCCAGCGTCCGCTGGACCTGGCCATCGAGGGTGAGGGATTCTTCCAGCTCCAGCTCACCAACGGCAACATCGGCTATACCCGTGACGGCACCTTCCAGATATCCGACAGCGGCACCATCACCACCCAGCAGGGCTACACCCTGGTGCCCGGCATAACGATTCCCCAGGACTCCTCGGAAGTCACCATCTCGCGTACCGGCGTGGTCACGGCACTGCGCGGTGGGGAGGGCGAGCCAGTGGAGTTGGGGCGCCTGGAGCTGGCTCGTTTCGCCAATCCGGCCGGACTGCTCTCCGCCGGTGAGAACGTCTACACACAGACGGCCGCCTCCGGCGAGCCCGTGCTCGGCTACCCGGAAGACGACGGCATGGGTCGCCTGATGCAGGGCTACCTGGAAGGCAGCAACGTGGAGATCGTGCAGGAGATGGTGGACATGATCACCTCGATGCGCGCCTACGAGATCAACTCCAAGGCGATCAAGAACAGCGAGGAGATGGGTCAGATCGCCAACGGTCTCATTCGCTGACGATGGGCGGCGGAGCAACGATCATGACCGGTTCTCGATGCGCGCGGATGGCGCGATCGGTGGCGCTCGTGATCACCCTGCCGGTGCTCGTGGGCGCGGGGCCACGTCCGACTGCGACGGGCGTGTCGGCGCACGGCTTCGACCACGGCGTCGATCACGGCGTAACCCCGCACGTCACGCATGGCGTTGCCAACGGCCTCGCTCCCATCACCGGCGACACGATCGTCGTCGCCGCGCGCGACCTCCCACGCGGTACCGTGCTCCGCGCGGCCGACATCGAGATGGTGGTGACGAACGACGAGAACGTCACCAGCGCGCCCGTCAGCTCCACCAACCCTATCCCCGCCGCCGGCTGGGTGGTGCGCCGGCTCGTCCACAAGGGCGAGCCACTGCGTGCACCTGCCGTCGCACCACCGGTCCTCATCCCCGCCGGCTCGCCGGTGTCGCTGGTCTGGGAAGTGGGCGACCTCCGCGTCACCCGCACCGGCACCGCCGTCGGCGCCGCCTATGCCGGCGAGACGGTGACGGTACGCGTCGATGCGAAGCGCCGCTTCACCGGCATCGCCACGGCGCCCGGCACCGTGGTGGTGACCGCGCCATGAGCAACGTTCCAGGTTATCGCCTCGCTTCACGTCACCGTTTCGAGCTCGACTCCAGGGCTCCGTCAGTACACACCGCCGCATCGCCTCTCCTGCCTCCTCGCACCGTGCGACCGATCATGCGCTCCCTCATGTCCACCACTCCCGGTTCCGCCACACTCCGTCTGGCCATTCCCTTCCTCGCCGTCGCCGTACTCGGCCTCAGCGGGCGCAGGGCGGGCGCCCAGGCGACGACCACGGACCCCACCGGTGCGCCGCCGAACGCTGCGGCGGCTGCGCTGACTACCGCGGCAGAGCCCGTTCGTGCACCCAGGCAGTCATGGACGTCGGCGCGTCGTGCCTTCACCCCTGGCGACGTGGTGACGGTGCTCGTCGATGAGTACACCCTGGCCTCAGCCAACACTGGCACCAGCGCCACCGACACCCGTCGCCGCGACCTCGGGTTGAACGGCAGCTTCAACAGTGGGCTCACCGGAATGAACGCGCGCGGCAACATGTCGTCCAACAATGCCTCGACATCCAACCAGCGCGGCGAGGCCGTGCGCCAGAACCGCTTCCAGAGCGAGATGAGCGTACGCATCGTGGCCGTGGACTCGGCCAGCGGACTGCTCCAGCTCAAGGGGAGCAAGCTGGTCGACGTGGACAAGAACAAGCAGGAGATCACCTTCACCGGCTGGGTGCGTCCCCAGGACGTCTCGGCGCAGAACCAGGTTGAGTCCTGGCGCGTGGCCGATGCCCAGTTGCTCTACACCGCCAAGGGGAGCCTCGGCAAGCCCAAGGGAAGTATCATCGGACGCATCTTCGGGATGCTGTGGCCGTGATGACCTCCCACACCAATCCGGCTGCGACACGACGTGCCCGGCTGATCGCCGTCGCCATGTTCGCCGCCGCCGTGCTCACCCCGGCGAGCGGAGCACGGGCACAGGTGAAGATCAAGGATCTCGTCATCGCCGACGCCACCATCCCGGTGCGCCTGCTGGGCTACGGCCTGGTGACGGGGCTGGATGGCACGGGTGATCTCACGATCGGCGGCCGGAGTGGCGGGCAGACCGTGCAGAGTGTCGTCAACCTGCTGCGTCGGTTCGACATCGAGGTGCCGCCGGCGCTGCTCCGCACACGCAACGTGGCAGCGGTGCTCGTCACGGCCGAGGTGTCTCCATTCCTGCGCGCCGGCGGTCGATTCGAGGTTCAGGTGTCGTCGATGGGCGATGCCCGATCGCTGCGCGGCGGGGTTCTCTGGATGACGCCGCTGGTTCCCGACGTGGGCGCCGAGGCAGTGGCCACGGCGCAGGGCCCGATGTTGCTCAGCGATGGCGGGGACGAGCGCGACACGCGCCTCACTGCCACCACGGCGCGCATTCCCCAGGGCGGGCTCCTGGAGGCCGACCTGCCGCGCCCGGCTACCGTGGCATCCAATGTCCTTCACCTGCGCGAGCCCGACCTCATGACGGCATCCCGCATTGCGGCAGTCATAGACTCGGCCTTCGGTGCGCAGGTGGCTCGCATAGAGGATCCTGGCTCGGTGGCTCTGGCAATCCCCGAGGATGCGGCGGGCCCGGCGGTGGCCATGGCCCGCATAGGTGAACTGCGTATCCGTCCCGACCGACTGGCCCGCCTCGTCATCGACGGCCGCGACGGCACGGTGGTGGCCGGGGGCGACATGGCTGTCGGCGCCGCGGTGGTCAGTCACAGCGGCATCACCCTCACCATTGTGGACGGTGGGGACGCAACAGGAATGCCTGCTGGCGATGCCGGCGGCTTCCCCCTTCGCGGCGATGTACGCCTGACGTCGGGGACATCCGTGCAGCAGGTCGCGGCGGCACTCCACGCGGCACAGAGCACTCCGCGCGAGATCGCCGCGATATTCGCTTCCCTGCGCGAAGCTGGCGCTATCGGCGCCGAGGTGATCATTCGATGAGCACGCCCATTCCACCCACCGTTGGCTCCGCCTCGCCCGCGACGCCATCGCCCACCGACCGCATTGCTCGCCTCCAGCAGGCGACACGCGACCTGGAAGGAGTGTTCGTGGAGCAGATGTTCAAGGCCATGCGCGAAACCGTACCACGCGACGGTCTGGTGGACGGCGGAACCGGCGAGGAGATGTTCACCGCGATGCTCGACCAGAAGATGGCGAGCGTGGTTCCGACACGGTGGGAGAGTTCACTATCCGACGCCCTGCTCCGACAGCTCCGCGGCAGGGTCGAACCGACCGAAGTCACCGCTGCACCACCCTCAAGTCCGGCAGCGCTCACGCCGATAATCAATCCGAACGCCCTCCCTGACGCTTCACGCCCGGAGCCATACTGATGCAACTGCAGCTCAACCAACCCGTGGCCACCGCGTATCGAAGCTCGTCCCCCGGCTCGGCTGGTACACTCGCTGCCCTCGTGGACGCGCACCAGTCGGAGCGTCGCCTGCTCGACGAGTTGATCGGAATCATGCGTCGTCAGCGTTCGGCCGTCGCCTCCGACGACCTGGAGGGCGTGGACGACAGCGTTTTCGCCACCCACCGCATCCTCGTCACGCTCGGCGAGGCCCGGCGCCGTCGGCGTTCGCTCAACACCATCCTGGGCGGCAGCGACGAACTGGACACGAACGCCCTCATGGACGCGTTCGGGGGTTCCATCCCGAAATCGCTCGAGGAAGCTCGCGATGCTCTCCGCTCGTCTGCCGGGATACTCGCCAACGAGGTCGACGTCAACCGGCGCGTGCTGCGCGAGGCGCTGTCGTCAGGAGACGAGTACATGCGGCGGCTCGTGGGTGTGCCCGACGTCGCACGGTCCGACTACTCTCCCGCCGTCACCGCGCAGACGGACGTGGGCAGCGGCGGTCTGCTCATCGACCGCCGTATCTAGGGCCTGTTCATGTCCACCTTTGGCGGCATACTGAGCATCGCGCGGAGCGCCATCAACGCGCACCAGACTGCGATCCAGGTCATATCGCACAACGTCGCCAATGCGGAAACGCCGGGGTACTCGCGGCAGCGCGTCGCGCTGCAGGAGAACTGGCCGGCCAGGCTCCCGCAAGGGATCCTGGGCACGGGCGTATTCGTACGCGACGTCACCCAGGTGCGTGACTCGCTACTCGACGTCTCCTACCGCCGCGACAGTTCCAGCGCGGCGGGTTTCGGACTGCGTCGTGACCTCCTGGGTCAGATCGAGCAGGTCTTCCATGAGCCTTCCGAAGATGGCCTCGCCGCCACCCTGGACGCTTTCTGGAACTCCTGGTCCGACCTGGCAAATGCACCCGACAACCCGGCCGCCCGGCAGGTGGTCCTGCAACGCGGAGCCCAGGTGGCAGCGGGGCTCAATGCACAGGCCACACGACTGGACGAGGTGAAGGCTGATACCGTCGCGAAGCTGAACCGGTCGGTGGGGCTGATCAACGATTACGCCAGCCAGGTGGCGCAGTTGAACGGTCAGATCGTGATCGCCGAGTCTGGAGGACAGACGGCGAGCGACCTGCGCGACAGTCGCAACCGCATCATCGACGACATGTCGAAGTTGGCATCGTTGCAGGTGATCGAGGGGCGCGACGGCGGTGTCGCGGTCATCGTGTCCAACCAGACGCTGGTGGACGGCACGGCGGCCAAACAGCTCGCCTTCAGTGGCAACCCGCCGTCGCTCCAGTTGAATTTCAAGGGAAGTGCAGATGCCATCCCGGCAGTGGGTGGCGAGCTGTCTGCTCTCACCGAAGTGCTCAACCGTGACCTCGTCCAGACCCGGGCACGTCTGGACGACCTTGCGCGTGGAGTGGTGAGCGCCGTCAACGACATCCACCGCCAGGGCTGGAGCCCGGCCGCCGAGCCGACGCCGCCCGAACCAGTGGGCTGGGCCGGTTCGAACGTGGATTTCTTCACCGGCACCGACGCCGCGTCCATCTCCGTCTCGGCAGCGGTGGCGGCGGATCGCGACATGGTGGCTGCGGGGTCCGTTTTCGGTGGGTCCGGCGACAACACGATCGCCCTCCGTCTCGGCCAGTTGCGCGACAGCGCGGTCGCTGTTGGCAGTCCGCCGTCCACGCTCTCGCTCGCCAACCACTATCGTGACACTGTCACGACGCTGGCGCTGGACACCAATGCTGCCACGAACGCCAGCCTCGTGCACGAGACACTCGCCTCCCAGTCGGATACCCGCCGCCAGAGCGTGAGCGGTGTCTCCACCGACGAGGAACTCGTCCAGTTGATGCGATCGCAGCAGGCTTACGTCGCCGCAACCCGCCTCATCAGCGCGGTTGACGAGATGGCGCAGGCACTGCTCAACATGGTCTGAGTCGTGCTGATCCTCGGCCGGCGTCCCGGCGATTACATCCTCATCGATGGCGGCATACGCATAGTCGTCATCTCCAGCGATCGTCGCGGCGTACGGCTGGGTATCGAGGCACCCGATCACATCTGCATCGTGCGCGGTGAGATCGCGACCCAGATTGCCGACGAGAACAGGCGCGCACAGGAGACGACAGTGGGAAGCGAGTGGCTGGACGGATTGACGATGGGCGACCAGGGCTGACACGACCGACCTGGCTGACGGCACCGACGGCCGGCGGTCCGGCCGTCATCTGTCAGTAGCCGTATTTCTTCAGCACCGCGCGCACCCGGTCGAGCGGAATGGCGTTCACCGTGCGACCGTTGGAGGTCACCGTCGTGGCCATGAAGAGGGAGTTGTAGATCGCCTCCTCGGTGGCCTCGACAACGGCCTGGAAGAGCGGCGACATCTCGTCATTGGTCACCTCGGAGGTCTGGCGCGTGCGCTCCATGTTCCCACGCGCGTCGAGCCGTCGTCGCACGTCGGGGGACGTCGAGAAGGCCAGAACGTAGTCACCGGAGCCGTTGGACGCCGACGACCCGGTGCGTCCCAGGCCCATCAGCGCACGCGAAGCCAGCCGCTCGAGATTGCGGTCGGAGAGCGGCGCGTCGGTGGCGACGACGATCATGATCGAGCCGTCTCCCCGCTCGTCGCTCACCGCGTTGCGGAAGGCGTACTGACCCAGCTCCTTGCCCACCGGCGCGCCGAGTACCTGGAGTACACCGCCAAAATTGCTCTGGACCAGTACTCCCACCGTCCACCCGCCCAACGAGGCGGGTACCACCCGCGAACTGGTACCGACGCCGCCCTTCCAGCCGAACGCGACCGTGCCGGCGCCGGCGCCCACGCTCCCCTCGGCGACCGGGCCGGTTGAAGCGCTCTCCAGCGCCTGACGCACGTGGGTAGCAGTTACCGGTCGGCTGCGAATGGCGTTCAGCGTGCCGTCGTTCGTCTCCCCGACCACCGGATTGATCGAGCGGACGTCGGCCATTCCCGGTCGTTCCAGCATCCATCCCACCATGGCGTCGGCGGCGCGCCAGACGCAGAGCGTGCAGGTGAGCAGGATGGGGGTCTCGAGCTCGCCCAGTTCGCGCAACTGGGTGGTGCCGACAAGCTTGCCGAAGCCATTCCCGACCACGACTGCGGCCGGCACCCGATCCAGATACGGATTGCCGTCGTGCGGCAGGATGGCGGTGACGCCGGTGCGCACGGAATCGCCCTCGACGACCGTCACCTGGCCCACCCGAACGCCGCTGACGTCGGTGATCCCGTTCAGCGTTCCGGGCCTGAAGATGCCTGGCGCGACTCCCAGGTCGCGGGCGCGGACGCGGCCATCAGGCGTCTGCTGCGCTTTGCCGGGCGTCGCGACTGAGGACATGAGCGCGAGGGCGACGGTCAGAAGGAGGCGGCTCGATTTCACTGGCCAGTGGGGCGGAGCGAGGGAAGGGAGACGACGAAGGCGGGACCGTCGATGGTGATACCATCGGCGGTGACGCGACCATGGTCTGCGGCAAGGATGGCTGCGGCCACCGCGGCGGCGGTGTCGGCGCCCACGCCGGTGACAGCATCACCAGTGATCCGGAGCCGCGTCATGCCATCGGCGCCCTCACCGCGCACCGATACCCGGGCCGCATCGGTGCCCGCCGCAGCGGCCAGGAGGACGAGAAGGGCATGGAGCAGCGAGGACGCCCGGGCACGCACCGGGGGAGCCTCTTCCATGTCCACCATCGACACCGGCGTGACGCGTCCCCGCTCGTGGTGTGCGAAGAGAGCCGCCGCGTCAGCCACGACATCGGCTGGCCGCAATGGCTCCGGCCCCCGTCCGAGGTCACGCGGCATGAGGCGGAGAAGGCCGAGCAGTCCGTGCAACCGCTCAGCCTCGGCGGCCAACGACCCGGCGAGCGGGTCGTTCGGGTCGGCCGCGCTCAGTGCCTCGGCGAGCGCTCCGATCGTCCCTGTACGGTTACTCAGCACATGGGCCAGCCCGCGGAGTACGGCGTCGTTGGCGTCGATCCAGAGATACGAGGCGTCGATGCCCTCGACCACGCTGTCGGGAATTTCTGTACGACTGATCATGTCGAGTCCAGTTTCGCCGCTCGACGCCGATACTTCATTGAGTGGGGCATCCCGTCCCGTCATCTCTCTCCTCTCGCGACTGTCAGCGTGCTCCTGCTCATCGGTCTTGCCGTCGTCATCGGCAGCGTCCTGCTCGGATATGTCGCCCATCACGGGCAACTTATCGTGCTCTGGCAGTGGACCGAATTCGTCATCATTGGCGGCGCCGGGCTCGGTGCACTTCTGGTTGGCAACTCGTCCTCGGTGGTGAAGGCGATCGGTCGCGACCTGGTCTCGCTGCTCAAGGCCAATCCGTTCTCCGAGAAAGCCTACGCCGAACTGCTGCAGGTACTCTACGACATCTTCCAGAAGGCCCGCAAGGATGGCCTGGTCGGGCTCGAGGCACATATCGAGGAGCCGGAGAAGAGCGACATCTTCGCCGCCTATCCCGATTTCCTGACCAAGCATCACGCCGTGATGTTCCTCTGCGACACGCTCAAGGTACTGCTCTCCGGCGCTGTCGAGGACCATCACCTGGCGGAGATCCTGGAGATGGACCTGGAACAGCAGAACGAGGAGCAGATGGCGGTCGTCCACGCGCTGACCAGGGTCAGCGACGCGATGCCGGGGTTCGGTATCGTGGCCGCGGTGCTCGGCATCATCGTTACCATGGGCAAGATCAACGGGGCCGCATCGGAGATCGGGATGAGCGTCGCAGCCGCGCTCGTCGGCACCTTCCTGGGCATCCTGCTCTCGTACGGCGTCATCGGACCCATTGCCGCCGCTGTCGAGGCGCGCATCCGCGCCGAGAGCGCCTACATGCTGTGCATTCGCACGGCCCTCCTCAGCTTCGCGCGCGGTGATTCACCCATGACCGCCGTGGAGTTCGCCCGCCGCAACATCGAGCCTGGCGAACGTCCGTCATTCTCGGAGCTCGAGCAGCTCACGCGCAGAAAGGCAGCCTGACGTGGCGCTCCAGAAGGACAAACGGCCGATCATCATCGTAAAGAAGAAGAAGATCGCAGGTGGCGGACACCACGGCGGTTCGTGGAAAGTTGCCTACGCCGACTTCGTGACCGCCATGATGGCCTTCTTCTTGGTCATGTGGATCCTCGGAATGGACGAGCAGACGAAACAGGCCATCGAGGGCTATTTCTCCAACCCGGTAGGTTACAGGAAGGGCTACTCCTCGGGCTCCAGCCCACTGTCGTCGGGTGCGTCTCCAAACGTGGTGAAGCAGCCGTCGGTGAAACTGATCGTCCGTTCCTTCGAGCAGAAGCGCTTCGCCGAGGTCTCCGAACGACTGGTGGCGAAGTTCAGGAATGAGGACGGAACGGTGGACCTCGGCCCGACGGTCGAGGTAACGGTCACGGAGTCCGGCCTGCGCATCGAGCTGATCGAGGGCGGACGTGGCGACACCTTCTTCGGCCTGGGCTCGGCGAACCCAACCGAGCGCGCCCGCGATGCCCTCGGCATCATAGCCGGAGAGCTGGTCGGGCTACCCAACCCGATCGTCCTGGAAGGCCACACCGACGCCACGCAGTACGGTGCCAGTGGCCGGTACAGCAACTGGGAACTGAGCGCCGACCGGGCCAACGCGGCACGCCGGATCCTTCAATCCGCTGGCGTCGCGGCCGACCGCATTGGCGGGGTGCGCGGCCTGGCCGATCGCAAGCTGCGCGTGACAGATGACCCGCTGGATCCACGGAATCGCCGTATCTCCATACTCATCCCGTTCTCCGACACGACACCTACGGTGGACAGTCTTCCGGCTGCCCTCCCCATGAGCGGTGACTGAGCAGGGGAGCGCGCAACGCGACCGTTGACACAGGCGGCCAGTCTGCGCGACGGATCGCGGCGTGAGGAATCACAGCAGACGAATCACCTTGCGGTGATTCCCGACGTCACGGCTCCATCAGGACACGCTTCGATCGGCCGGCAAGGCTGCTCGCGGCCGGCCCCTCACACCCGACCACTCACCTGAGTGGATCGTTGCGCTGGAGTGTCCACTCCACAGCCTGGGCATAGAGTTCGGGCACCTCGGCGAGCGGCAGGTCGAGCGCCGTCGATTCGACCACCACGTCGTCCCAGCGCGCCGTCTCGTAGGCCTCCACGAGCCGCAGTGTGGGCGCGTGTGGACCGCTGCGATGCAGCAGCACATCGCGCAGTTCGGCCGTGAGGTCCACCTGCCCCAGGATCTCCGCCATCGGCTTCCGCAGGAGGGCGTCGAGCAACGAGAAGAGCCCCACCATGAACAGCGCTCCGCTCTCCCGCCGCCGCCCCTGTGTCTCGGCGATCAACTCGCAGAACCGGGCGCGTTGCATGGCCATCGTCACCAGCTCGTTGTGCACGCCGTTGGAGGTCGTGAGCGACGAGACCAGGAGCAACGACAGCCACCGATGCAACGAGCCCCGACCGAGCAGTTGCACGGCGTGCTTGATCGACTCGATCCCCATGCCCCCCAACGCCGCCGAATTGACTATGCGGAGCAACTTGAAGCTGAGCAGCATGTCGGCGCGGAATGCATCCTCGATCTGTGGATCGCTGGCGTCGGGATTGCGCAGCAGATTCAGGAGCCGGATGATGTTGGCCGCCTGCATCGGCATCTCGCGTCCGCTCAGGATCTCCGGACGTGCGTAGAAATAGCCCTGGAAGAGTTCGAAGCCGAGCGCCGCGCAATGGGCGTGGACCTCGGCGTTCTCCACTCGCTCGGCCAGGCAGTGGACCCTGAACGGCGCGAGGATCTCCATCACCTCGCGAAGTTCCTCCAGCGGCCTGTCCAGTACGTCCAGCTTGACTATGCGCGCCAGGCGGAGTAGCGGATCATAGGCTGGTGAGTAGACGAAATCGTCCAGCGCGAGGGTGTACCCGCGTCGCACCAGTGAAGCGCAGGCCGGCTGCGTCTCGGCGTCACAGGCAATCGACTCCAGCAGTTCGATCACCACCCGGGTCGGATCCAGCACCTGGAACTGATCGGCCAGCAGGACGTCCCGACTCACGTTGATGAAGGCCGTCTTGCCGCCGGTCACCCGGTCCATTCCCATGCTGAGCAGCGTACGCACGAGAGTGTCGGTGGCCATCTGGGAAACGGAGACGCCGGACGCCCTGTTCTCGGTAGGGTTGCCGCGATAGAGAAGCTCGTAGGCAACGAGCCTGTCCTGTCGGTCGAATATTGGCTGGCGGGCGACGAAGACGTCGAGCATTCGGCGGTCAGCTTGAGCTATCGTGGGCGTGGGCATCGCCAGCTACTGGCGGCTCCCCATAGACGATCGTGAAGCGAAGCTGAAACGCATTCGAACGGCGACGGATAGATTCCGCAGTTGGCCATTCCGCGTCCTTCCGTCCATCAGCTCGTCCCGCCACCACGTGCTTCCCATATCCGGTCGATTGCCCGATCACGCACGCCGCAGCCTAACCCCCCTCCTGCTCGCGCTCTCGGCGAGTTGTGCGGCGCCGCCAGACAGAGGAAGCGCCACCGTTGCCGACTCTGCTCAGGGCAGCGCGCTGGGGTCCGTTCAGGCAGTGGACGACGCTGGTCGCACGGTGAAACTGGCGACCCCGGCGCGACGCGTTCTCTCGCTCGTGCCCAGCGGTACCGAGCTGGTGATGGCGCTGGCCGGCACCGAGGTGCTGGTGGGGCGAACGCGCTACGACGACGACCCCGCACTCGCCGACCTGCCGAGCGTGGGCGGAGGGATGGATCCGTCTCTCGAGGCCATCGTCTCGCTGCGGCCCGATCTGGTCCTGATGTGGGAGAGCGAGGCGCAGGGGACCGTACGAAACCAGCTCATGGCCGCTGGCGTGCCGACGTTTGCCCTCCAGACCTCAGACACTTCCGACGTCTTCTCCGCCATGCAGCGCCTGGGCCATCTGCTCGGTCGCGACAGCGTCGCCACGGCGCTGGCCATGCGCGTGCGCGCCCAACTGGACTCCGTCCGCACAGCGGTCGCCGGCTTGCCGACGCCGACCGTGCTCTACGCGGTCGGGGTGACGCCACCCATGACCGCCGGCACGTCCACCTTCGTCATCGAGCTGTTGGGAGTGGCCGGTGGCCGGTCCGCGTTCGCCGACATCCGAAGCGGCTGGCCCACCCTCTCGCTGGAGGAGATCGTCAATCGCAACCCGGACCTGGTCCTCCTGCCAGTGAGCGACGACCCCGTCGTACGCATCTCCACACTGAGACAGACCCCAGGGTGGCGTGAGCTACCCGCGGTCCGGGAGGGCCGCGTGGTGACCGTGCCAGCCAGCCTCGTAAACCGGCCCGGGCCGCGGATGGGTGAGGCAGCGGCGGCACTCGCTCGTGCGATCCACAGCCAGCAGTGACCGCAGCCCGACATCCGGCCTGAAAGGTCCCGGTGTACCGGAAGGGACAATTGGCGGTGCATCCGCGGCCCGGACGAGCGCCCGGTCAGCCGTCGCTACCGTCCGGCGCGTCGCCCTGCGCGATCATGCTCGCGCACGCCTCGCCGGCCAGCGGAATCACCTGCGGCACGCCTGTATCCGGACCCGGACCGGGGTGTCCGGCAATGGCCACGGGCCAGCCGTAAACGCTCTCCACCAGTGCTCGCGTGAGCACCCGGCCGGGCGTGCCGTCGGCGGCCACGCGGCCATGGTGCAGGAGCACCAGACGCTGCGCGTAGCGCGCTGCCAGGTTGAGATGGTGGGTGATGACGAGCACCGTCGCGCCCCGTGCACAGAGGGCGGGCAGGAGCTCGAAGATGGCCATCTCGTGGCGTATGTCGAGCGACGCGGTGGGTTCGTCGAGCACGAGTGCCCGCGGCTCCTGGGCCAGCGCCCGGGCCACGCGCGCGCGCTGCCGCTCACCGCCGCTGAGAGTCCCGAGTGGACGATCGGCAAGGCTGGTGACGTCACAACTGTCCAGCGCGCGCTCGATCGCCCGCCGGTCCGCCGGTCCTTCGCGTCGCCAGGGCCCGAGATGCGGGTAGCGCCCCATGGCCACCAGTTCGCGCACGGTGAGCGGGAAGGCGGCCTCCTCGAGCTGCGGCACCACGCCCACCGCCTGGGCGAACTCCCGCCGCGGCCACCGCGACGCTTCCCGTCCCTCGAACAGCGCCTCGCCGGCGGTGGGCGGGAGCGTACCCAGGAGGAGTCGCAGGAGTGTCGACTTGCCGGCACCATTGGGGCCGAGAATGGCAGTGCAACGACCGGCCGGAAACTCCAGGGTAACATCGTCGAGCGCCGGTCGGCTCGCGCCAGGGTATTGAAGGGTGAGCCCGCGGGTGACCCACGCCGCTGGGGCGGTGGCCGGTGGCACGGTGGCCGGTGGCACGGTGGCCGGTGGCACGGTGGCCGGTGGCACCGCGGTCGCGGCGGGCGCGGGCGTAGCCTGCCCTGCCGGCTCTGCCGGCGCCGACCCGCCCGGCGCGCGTCCATCGCTAGCCTCTCGCATGTCCCCGCTTCCGCAACAACCAGATGAAGAACGGCACGCCAAGGAACGCCGTCACGACGCCGATCGGCAGCTCGGTGGGTCGGGTCACGAGGCGCGCGAGGAGGTCGGTGAGGACGAGGAATGTCGCCCCCAACAGCGCCGTCGACGGTAGTGACGTTCGATGGTCGCTCCCCCATATCATGCGCACCACGTGCGGCACGATGAGCCCGACAAAACCTATGACGCCGCTCGCTGCCACCGATACCGCCGCCAGCACCGATGCCAGCCCGTAAGCGATCAGCTTCGTGCGCTCCACCTGCGTCCCCAGATGCGCCGCCGTCTGTTCCCCCAGTGCGAGCAGGTCCAGCGCGCGGGCCAGCGCCACCAGCGCCAGCGATGCCGGCACCACGTACGCTGCGAGCAGCAGCACGCTGCGCCAACTCGCTCCGGCGTTGCTGCCCATCATCCAGAACATCGCCGACCGGAAGCTCTCCACGTCGGAGAGCGTGAGCAGCAGGAGTATGGCGGCGTTGAAGAAGGCGCCGACAACCACTCCGGCCAGCAGCAGCACGTGAGTATCGAGCGCTGCCCCAACACCGTAGGCGATCCGGAAGACGAGGGTGATCGCCAGCAGGGCGCCGGCGAATGCTGCCAGCGGCACCCCCCACATCCCGCCCAATCCGAGGCCGAGGACGATCGCCGCCACCGCGCCCACGGCCGCGCCGCTGGACACCCCCAGGATGTACGGCTCGGCCAGCGGGTTCCGCACCAACGCCTGGAAGGTGGCGCCGCTCAGCGACAGCGCCGCCCCCACCAGTGCCGCCTGCAGGGCCCGAGGCAGGCGCAATTGACGCACGATCGCGACCGTCGTCGGCTCACCTCTGCCGGTGACGCCATCCACTATCTCGCGCAGGCTCAGCGAGACCGCGCCCAGCCTGACGGCGAGCAGTATCGACACGAGCAGCAGCGCCGCCAGGAGCACGAAGCGGAGCGTCAGCCGGCCGGCAGTGACGACAGGGTTGAGCGATGATTGCGATCCTGCTGGAAACACGAAGCCCGTTCCATGCCCGGAAGGCCGAGGGCGGGAACGGGCGGCACTTACCCCTTCATGGGGTACGGCGTCCCCTCAAGGACGACGCATCACCCGGGTGAGCGACGGCCCCGCGCCCCTCCCTCGAGGGGGTTGCATGCGGGAAGAGTAGGACCGGTCTCCTGGCTCGAGGCCGTCCGCTCCCCTTCCCGGGTGGTCCGCATGGACCGGTCCCAGTGGGCTACATCGAGCGGACGTTGGTCCCGATTCGTACCTCGGGAGCCTCTGACAGTGGCGGGGCCGCGCCGGTCTGGTACCGGACTTCCGGGAGGCCCTACTCCAGACGAATTGTACCCGCAACATAGGAGACGGCGGATGGCACGCGCAAGCCGACCACGCGCTACGGCAGGCGCCGCACACGCCCGTCCGCGTCCACCGTGAAGCGCGGCAGGATCAGCTCGTCGCTCATCCTCACACCGGTGCCGCCGCCCACCACGCGCGCCGCCACCGCGCTCCTTTCCGGAAGCGAATACGCTTCCGCGGCACCCGGATCCACCGAGTACCCGAGGTCCCTCAGAGACGCGATCGACAGCCAGCTCAGCGCGTTCACCCCCGAGTTGAGATAGCCCGTCATCAGCTCCGAGCGGAAGGTGCTCTCCCGCCAGTGCACGTCGCGCGTGCCATAGCCCCCGGAGTTCTCCACCGGCACGAAGACGTCGCCAACACCCAGTGCACGATAGGCTGACAACGCCGTCTCTCCCACGAACAGAGGATTCGCCTCACCCTCATCATGCACCAGCGAGTGGTACCACCAGAGCGTTCCGATACCCATCACGTGCCCCAGTTCGTGGCTGAGAACGTTGTATATGACCTGCGGATCGCGTCCGAGATCGGCCCGATCCAGCTCGATGAGACCCAGTAGCGGGATCCCGTTCTCCGTCCGGATGAGGCACGGACCGGCGCGCCCCAGCACACCTCCCTCCCCGTCCAGGTCGCGTACACGGACGAACACCAGCAGGTCGTCCACGATCTCCTTCACCGCCGGCTGGCCATCGAAGCAGGCGTCTGCCGCGATGTCGACGTCGATATCCGAGACTCCCAGGTTGACCGCTGAGGTCCAGCGGGACACCGCCTGATCCAGCACCGCATCCACCCGGTCATCCCGCGGCCCCAGGAAACGAACGGTCATCTGGTATCGCGAACCGTCTCCTCCGGCCACCGGTGGCGCGGGCACGGTCGACGGCGGCGGTCCGGTGGAGGAGCCTGGCACCGCCTCCAGCGCCCAGACGATCACCGTAGCCCGCGCGAGATGTCCTTCCACCTCCACGACGATCTCGGCAGTACCCGGCGATCTCCCGTGCACCACTCCCGTCCCATCCACGATCGCCACCCCGGCATCGGTGGTCAGGAAGGTGAGCGGCCGCTGGCCCACCTGATGCCCCTGGACGTCGCGGAGCACCACCCATAGCTGATCGCTCTCTCCCACCTCGATCGACAGCGCCGACGGCACCAGTTGCACGCTGGCCACGTTCCGCGCAATGACGTGGAAGCGCAGCCTTGCCGACTGGCCCTCGGACTGCGCGGTGACGACTACGGTGCCGTAACCGACCGTCGTCAGCACACCGTCGGCCGATACTGTCGCCACCGTGGAGTCGGAACTCAGGTAGCTCACGACCCTCGTCAGCAACTCATGTCCGGCGGAGTCACGGGGAACCGCCCGCAGCAGCAGCCCATCGCCCACGAAGAGATCGGTGGCGGTTTCCTGGAAGGTGAGACTGGCCACCGGCACGCGCTTCACGACGAGCCGCATGGTGGCCGAGTTGGCGCCACTGGAGGCGACCACTTCCGTACTGCCGACTGTCAGCCCCTTCGCCACGCCCCTGTCACTCACCGACAGCACGCCTGGCTCCGATGACGACCAGTGGATGGTGGCGAGGTCGGCGGGACGCCCCGTGGCATCCTGAAGGGTGGATCCCAGCTCCACCGACTCCCCTACCAGGATCTCCCGGGACTCGGCGGCGAAATGGAGGGCGGTCCGTCCGCCATCTGGCCCCAGCGATCCATCACCACCGCATGCTGCAAGCGTGAGAACCAGCACCAGCGCGACCAACGGACTACGCGAGCGAACAGTTGCAACGGAAAGGAGAAGTGGCATTGGCGGTTGCTGATGCTCTCATCTGCTTACGCAGCCGCGGCGGGACGAAGGGCGCCGACGGCTGGCGCGGCGGAGCGATCTCACGGGTGCTCGCCAGCGTCGGCCGGAACATGGTTCCGGAGCGTCTCCGGGGCAACGGCAGTGCCGCCACACAGCGGCAATTGCCTTCCTCTTCCCTATCGTCAGCGAATCCGGCGAGTGCGTCCGGCGCTGTCCACGGTGAATCGCGGAGCGAACAACTCGTCGTGCATCGCGACACCCGTAGCGCCCACCATCCGCATGGTCACGCCAGCAGACGTCGGCAGCGTGTACGGGTCGGCGGCGCCCATGTTCACCTGGTAGCCGAGGTCGCGGAGAGAGCCGATGGTGAGCCGACTGAGGGGGTTCGGGCCTCCGCCGTTGATCCAGCCGGTCATGAGCTCGGTGCGAAAGGTTGCCTCGCGCCAGTGGCTGCCCCTGGTGCCCGCGCCGCCGGTGTTCTCCAGCGGCACCAGCGCGCTCGACCCACCCATGTCCTGATAGGCGGCCTGGGCGGCCGCGCCCATGAAGAGCGGATCGTCCCCTTCCCTGTCATGCACCAGCGACCGCAATGACCAGAGAGTGCCTATGCCCAGCACGTGCCCCATCTCGTGGGTGACGACGTCGAGGATGATCTGCTGGTTCAACCCGAGGTCAGCTCGATCGAGTTCGATCACACCAACCAGCGGCAGCCCACTCTCCGCCCTGATGAAGCATGGGCCGGCCCGGGCCAGCACCTTCCCGGGGCCATCGATGTCCACGACCCGCACGAGGATGAGGACGTCGTCGATGACTTCCGTGGTCGCCAGTTGCCCTTCGTGACAAGAGCCGGCAGGCATGGTGAGAATGGCGCTGGGAAGGTCGCCGGAGATCGCCGCAGTCCACCGCGCCGCCGCGCGGCCGATCACCGCCACCGCGCGCTCGTCCGTCGGGCCCACGAACCGGACGTCTATCGTGAATCCTCCGGAACCGGTGCCGCCCACGGGTGGCGGCGGAGGGAGGGTGGTCGGCGGCCCTGGAGGCGGCGATGGCGCACCGGGTGAGTATGTGGGCTCGTCGGGCAACGCTCGCACGCTCACCGAGGCGCTGGCGCTCCGTCCCTCCACCTCCACCACCACCGCAGCGTTGCCCGCCGCCACCGCCCGCACCATCCCGGCAGCGTCCACCATGGCCACGCTGCCATTGGAGGAGTGGAAGTTAACTGGCCGACTGGCCAGTTCCCCTCCATCAGCATCGCGCATGATCACCCTGAGTTGCGCCGAACCACCTATCTCCAGGGAGAGGGAGGACGGCTCCAGCTCCACCGACGCCACGGGCCGAGCCACCACGCGCAGCGTGAGTTCCGCACGATGCAGCTCCGACGACGCGCTGACGCTGACGGCGCCGACGCCGACGGCCTGGAGCAGGCCACTGGCGGAGATGGTGGCAACAGAGCTATCCGAAGTGGCATAGGAAACTGGCCGTCCGCTCAGTGCCCCACCGCTGGAATCGCGAGGGATTGCCCGCAACTGCACGCTGGAGCCGTTCACCAACTCCGACGGCGAGTCCTGGAAGGTTACCGAAGCCACCGGCACCGGACTCACGTCCATGCGGACGCGTGCCGATTGCGCGCCGCTACTGGCCACGATCCAGGCCGTGCCAGGCGACACGCCCACCGAAACGCCATCATTGCTCACTGCTGCCACCGCCGGCTCCGAGGAACTCCAACTGATCTTGGCAGGGTTGAGCGTGCGGCCCCGGGCATCGGTGAGTACCGCGGCAAGGGGTGTCACCTGTCCCACTCTGACGGCGTAGCTGTCCACCTGGAAGCGGAGGCCGGTGGATGGGGCCGTGGGCACGATCGGCGCGACCGCTGTGTCGCCGCTGCACCCGGCGGTGAGGAGCGCGATCGCGAGCAGCGCGAAGAACGCCCCTGCCGGACAGGGTCGTCCGGACGTGGATCGGCTCGCCTGTGCTACCGGCGGGACGGGAGGGACGGGTGAGGTTTGGTGGTGCACTGCACGGCCTCGGCTCAGGCTTCATTCAACGGCGTTCGGCTTCGAACAGCGACGATGGAGCCGGAGGCGCGGTCACGAGCCTGCGCAACGCAGGACGCGCCGGGCCAGCGGACGCGTTGACGCCCGGGCGGTCGATTTCGACCACCTTGATGCTGCGCGACCGTCAGGGAAACGGTGGACATCTGTGGGCATCACACGATGTCGCTGGCGCGGGTGACGGTGGGGTGACACGGACCGCCGTAGATAGCTGATGCGCCAACAGCGGTACACCGATCTGGCGCACGCTTGCCGGAGCCCTAGATTTACCTGTATACAAGTGATCCGTCAGACCTGGGAGGGTCACCTTCGCCATGCCAGCCAGGCACACCGCTGCCGCCTCCAGACGCGACATCGCTGCCTATCCCGTCGCCGAAGCGGCCGGATGCGTGCGAGTGGCCTCCGCCACGTTGCGATCGTGGGTGATGGGACGAGCCTATCCAACAAGCCGGGGAGTTCGCCACTTCCGTCCGCTGATCCGGCTTGCCGGCACCAGGCCGCCCCTGCTCTCCTTCAACAACCTGGTCGAGGCTCATGTGCTTCGTGCCCTGCGCACGGCGCACGGTACTCCCATCAAGGCCATTCGTAGTGCGCTCGACTACGCCGAGTCCGAACTCGGCATCGAGCGGCTTCTACTGAGCCGTGAGCTCTGTACCGACAAGCGCGAACTGTTTCTGGATCGCTATGGAGAGCTGATCAACCTTTCGCGGTCGGGCCAGATGGCCATGCGCGCCGTGCTCGAGATGCACCTGCACCGCATCGAGCGAGACGACGACGCGCTCCCGGTGCGGCTCTATCCATTCGTGACGACGGAAGCGGTTGGAGCTCCGAGGCACATCGCTATCGACCCGGAAGTCGGATTCGGACGCCCCATCCTCCGCCGGCGTGGGATCTCCACGCAGGTCATTGTGGACCGTATCGATGCCGGTGAGTCGCTGGAGGAGCTGGCGCTCGACTACGGGCTGGAAACCGCAGAGGTGGAGGAGGCAGTGGTATACGAGCGTGCCGCATAAGCGACGGAACTCTGGCTCGCCTGACGCAACGCGGGGATGTGGGTGTCATGAAGCCGAGGTAAGTTGAGCTACGATCAAGGATCGGCTCGGCAGACTCTCCCACCCGCGACCATGGCCCTGCACCCGAAGCTCTCCCAGTCCCCGTACGCCCCCCTCGATCCCGAGGAGCGGTGGTTCCCCGCTGACGAGACGCTCCGCACCACCGCCTACGAGAAACTGATTCCGCCCCTCGTGGCACGGGTGCGACGTGAGGTGGCAGGCTGGCGCGACAGCGGATACGCGGGCGCGTCGGCGACCTCCATCGCGCTGCTCCGGCACTGGTTCGATACTGACCACCTGCTGGAGCAGGCCGACGGATCGCTCTCGCCCTTCCGCTACTACTTCGCCCAGCGGGAGGCTGTGGAAACCGTGGTCTGGTTGTACGAGGTGAAGCGGGCGCGGGACCGCTTCGACCTGCTCCGCTTCGACGCTTCCGGTTCGGTCTCGTCAGGGATGTTCGACGAGGAGTGGCCGCGTTACGTGCTCAAGATGGCCACCGGCGCCGGCAAGACGAAGGTGATGTCGCTGCTCATCGCCTGGAGCTACTTCCACCGGCTGTACGAGGAGGGATCCGACCTCTCCCGGAACTTCCTCGTCATTGCCCCCAACATCATCGTCCTCGACCGGCTGCGGGCGGACTTCGACGGCCTGAAGATCTTCTTCGGCGACCCCATCCTTCCGGCCAATGGACACGCCGGCCGCAACTGGCGGGACGACTTCCAGGTGGCGCTGCACATCCAGGACGACGTCCGCGTCTCCCGCGAGACGGGGAACATCTTCCTCACCAACATCCACCGGGTCTTTCTCCACGAGGTGGCCGAGCCGTCGCTCGATGACGACGACCTCAGTGACTACTTCCTGGCTCCCTTCGGCCGCCGCCCATCGGGAAAGACGACCGACAGCGGCACCGATCTCGGCGAGATCATCCGCGAGGTGGACGAGTTGGCGGTGTTCAACGACGAGGCGCACCACATCCACGATCCGCGGATGGCCTGGTTCAAGTCCATCCAGGACATTCACCACCGGATGCTCCAGCGCGATGGCCGGCTCGCCATCCAGATCGACGTCACGGCCACGCCGCGCCACGATAACGGTGCGATCTTCGTCCAGACCGTCTCCGACTATCCGCTGGTCGAGGCGATTCACCAGAACGTCGTCAAGCATCCCGTGCTCCCCGACGCAGGTAGCCGGGCCAGACTTCACGAGCACCGCAGTTCCATCTTCACCGAGAAGTACGCCGACTACCTGGCCCTGGGCGTGGAGGAGTGGCGAAAGAGTTACGCCGAGCACCAGAAGCTGGGGAAGAAGGCGGTGCTCTTCGTGATGGTGGACGACACCAGGAATTGCGACGAGGTGGGTGAGTACCTGCCGAAGATCTGCCCCGAGCTGGAGGGGGCGGTGCTCGTCATCCACACCAAGCAGAACGGCGAGATCTCGGAAGCGGCCTCTGGGAAGAAGCGCGAGGAGCTGGAGCTGCTGCGCAAGCAGTCCAACGAGATCGACTCCTGGAATTCGCCCTACAAGGCGATCGTCTCCGTGCTCATGCTCAAGGAGGGGTGGGACACGCGGAACGTCACTACCATAGTCGGCCTGCGCGCCTATGCGGCCAAGAGCAACATCCTCCCCGAGCAGACGCTGGGGCGAGGGCTCAGGCGGATGTACTTCGGCTCCGATGTCCAGGAGACCGTGAGCGTGATGGGCACCCCCGCCTTCATGGAGTTCGTGGAATCCATCCAGAGCGAGGGGGTCACCTTCGACCACGTGCCGATGGGCGCCGGAACGGTTCGCCACGAGTCACTGATAGTCGAGGTGGAGAGCGACAATCCGGAGAAGGACATCGCTGCGCTGGACATCGCGTTACCCAGGCTCTCGCGCCGCTACGATCGCGACTATCACGAGCTGCACGCGCTCGACCCATCGGCGCTCGGCAACTCACGATTGCCGTTGAAGCCGTTCACCCCCGAGGAGACCCGTGAGATCGTCTTCAAGACGATGCTGGACGCCGAGGTGCACCATGTGATCCAGCTCGACGGCGCCGGACAGGGCGACTCCCGCTCGGTGGTGGGTTTCTTTGCCCGTCAGCTCATGCAGGAGCTCCGGCTGGTGGGCGGCTACGACGTGCTGCACGGAAAGGTGAAGGAGTTCATCCGCGACCGCCTGTTCGAGCAGTCCCCGGTGGATCTCGAGGACCCAGTGGTCATCCGTAACCTCTCCGAGCCCGCGGCGGGGAAACTCGGTCTCGACTCCTTCAAGGCCGGCATCAATGCACTCACCGTCCAGGCAACGGGGAGCACCAGCGTGGACGGGTGGATCAGGCTCAGCGACACCCGCCCCTTCCGCACCGAGCACCGCCCCTACCAGTACCCCGTCAAGTCGGTCTTCTCGCGCACGGTGGGGGAGCCCCACTCCGGCGGCTTCGAACTGGCCTTCGCCGCCTTCCTCGACCGCCCGGACAACGACGTCCAGTCGTTCGCCAAGAACTACCTGGCGGTGGGATTCAAACTGGACTACGTGAGGTCCGACGGAGACCTCTCGTACTACGTGCCCGACTTCATCGTGCGCGACAGCGCCGGCACGGTCTGGATAGTGGAGACCAAGGGGCGCGAGGAGTTGGAGCTACCGGGCAAGATGGCGCGCCTGAAGCAGTGGTGCGCCGACGCCACCGCCGCCGCGGCTGTAGACGGCGGCCCCACCTTCCGCTTCGTCTATGTGGACCAGGCGGGCTTCGAGAAGCACGCCCCGCGCACCATGGCCGACCTGGCCGCCAGCTTCACCGAATACCAGAACTGACCATGGCCCGGAACACCGACAGATCGTACGAGCTCTCCGACTCCGAGAAGCGCGACCTCATCAAGCTCATCGAGCGCGGTGAGTCGCTGCCCGAGAAGTACCGCTTCATCCTCTTCGACGACAGGCGCGAGGTGGAGCTGGTGTGGAACGGGAAGACGCGCGACGTGAGCACCGCGATCCTCCCCTTCCAGACGCTGGAGCACATCGACGAGCCACGTCAGGAATCGACGGAGGCGGAGGGGCTCGGCCTGGACCTCGGCGGGCGGCAGGTGAAGGGGTGGACCAACAAGCTGATCTGGGGCGACAACAAGCTCATCCTGTCCTCGCTCAAGAGCGGCGCGCTGCGCCGGCAGATCGAGGACGCCGGTGGGCTGAAGCTGATCTACATTGACCCACCCTTCGACGTCGGCGCCGATTTCAGCATGGACATCGAGATAGGTGGCGAGACGTTTCACAAGCAGCCGAACATTCTGGAACAGATCGCCTATCGGGATACGTGGGGGCGCGGGGCAGACTCGTTCATCTCGATGATATATGAGAGGCTGATTCTCATGCGAGATCTAATGCATGATGAGGGGAGCATCTACGTGCACTGTGACTGGCGGGTCAACGCGTTTGTCCGCTGTATTATGGACGAGGTATTTGGGCGAAGCAACTTCATCAATCACATCGCTTGGAAACGGACTCCATTCGCCGGTAGCAGCAAGGCGCGCTCAAACAAATTCCCCGTCAACCAAGATTCGATTCTGAGCTTTGGCAAGTCGGACAGCTATCGGTTCCAGCAGCAATACGTTGATTACTCAGCCGAGTACAAAGAGCGCTTCAAGTATCAAGATGCCCACGGATGGTACCGCAAGACGCTGCTGAAGACCTACTCCGGGGCGACAGAGCAACGGCTCAAGGCCGAAGGGGCATGGATTGATCCCGTCACCGACGGCGCATACCCATCCTACAAGCAGTACCTCCACGAATCGAAGGGCAAGCAAGTCGAGGACATCTGGGTGGACATTGACCTTCCCAATCCCATGGCGACGGAGCGACTCGACTACCCGACTCAGAAGCCCGAAGCCCTCCTCGAGCGCATCATCAAAGCCAGCAGCAACGAAGGCGACCTCGTAGCCGACTTCTTCGTCGGCTCCGGCACCACCGCCGCCGTGGCCGAGAAGCTCGGCCGGAAGTGGATCGCTACCGATCTCGGAAAGTTCGGCATCCATACCACGCGCAAGCGCCTCATCCAGGTACAGCGCGACCTCAAGACCGCCGGTGAGCCGTTCCGCGCCTTCGAGGTCCTCAACCTGGGCCGCTACGAGCGGCAGGCGTACCTCAACGTCTCCGGCCGCCTCTCGGCCAGGCAGCGCGAGCAGGCGCTCGCGCGGAAGGAGCAGGAGTTCCGCGAACTCATCCTCCGCGCCTACCGCGCCGAGCCGCTGGCCGAGAGTGGCTTCTTCCACGGCAGGACCGCCGGCCGGCTGGTGGTCGTCGGCCCCGTAAACCTTCCCGTGGGCCGGCTGTTCGTGGAGGAGGTCATCACCGAGTGCCGGAAGCGCGGCGCCACCCGGGTGGACGTGCTCGCCTTCGAGTTCGAGATGGGGCTCTTCCCCGCCGTCCTCGATGAGGCGAAGCGCAAGGGGATAGACCTCGCGCCGCGAACGATCCCTCCCGAGGTCTTCGACAGGCGCGCCGTGGAGCGCGGGCAGGTGCGCTTCCACGACGTGGCCTACATCGAGCTGACCCCCCGCTACGACTCCGCCGATCCGCTCTCGCTCTCGGTGGAGCTCACCGACTTCTCAGTCTATTACTCCCAGGGCGTGGCCGACTCGATCGTCGCCGAGCTCAAGGCCGGCAAGAGCGAGGTGCTGTGCACCCAGGGTCAGCTCGTCAAGATCAGCAAGGACAGGGACGGCGTGATCACCCGCCAACTGCTCACCAACCAGTGGACCGACTGGGTGGACTACTGGGCGGTGGACTTCGACTACGAGAGCCGGAAGGAAGTCATCCAGCGGCCGAAGAACTTCGGCGTGGACGGACAGATCCCGGGCCTCGCCGACTCCAACGAGTTCGTGGAGTTCGTGGAGGAGTGGACGGGTAGCTACATCTTCGAGAACCAGTGGCAGAGCTTCCGGACACGGAAGGATCGTGACCTGGAGTTGCGGAGCGCTCCGCACCAGTACCCGTCGCCGGGACAATACACGATCGGCGTGAAGGTGGTGGACATCTTCGGCAACGACACGATGTCGCTGGCGCGGGTGACGGTGGGGTGAAGCAGTCGAAGACGGTGTGACACTGCCATCTCGCACGAACGGCACTTCCTGGTCATCCACCCTTGGGGCACGATGCGGGTAGCTGTCTACTCTCTGCGCCGCGTACCGTCGCCCAGCGTCAGGGCCAGGATCTCATCTGCATTGTCGTAGAACCAGCCCCGGACTTCTTCCACCACCTCGCCCAGGGTCGGCCAGCCATCCTGTGGCTCGACGCGATGCACCACTCCGTGAACGTCGCCCCGAAGGACGTCGTACCGGTGCACGTGATGAAAGCGGTTGTGGTCCTGGTGAGGTGAGTCGTACCTGAAGATGTTTCCGAGGCTCCCGAGCACCGCGTCGTAGCTGTATCCCACGGTCTGCACGAATGGATCGTGACTGCTTCCGTCACCAATCAGTCGCAGCCGCTTCCATACGTCGATGCGGATCCCCGAGACACAGTGCACTGACCCCGTCATCCACAGAAAACCGTCACCGAGTGGCTCGATGGACAGTTCCTCCGAGACGACGAAGTCGCCCCGGAGGAACTGTTCCATGATCGTTTCGTGGATCTGGAGATAGCTGGCCAGGCGGTTCGGACCGTGCTTGTCCCCCACCTCGTTCAGGCGTCGCCGGGCGTGCGGTTCTCCTGGGAGTCGAGGAGGAACAGCCAGCGCGAGATCTCCGCCGTCTCACTGATCTCACCGTCCCTGAGTCGTTGGCGCAGCTCTTCGGACGTCAGCTCGTACTGGCGCTCCAGGTCACGTATGCGCTGTTGGATGAGAGCTGCCTGGCCGTTCCGCTGCGCCCGGGCCGAGTCCACGAGTTCACCGAGCAGCCGCTGGCGTTCTGCCAGCGGCTGGGCATTGAGATAGGAAAGTTTGAGATTGAGAGCCATCGTGATCCGCCGTTGTTCACACAATTACGGGATCTGGCTGGCGGTTGAACATCCGTCGAGCTTCCCAGCCTGCCGAGACGATATGTGCTGGTCAGCTTTACAGCAAGACCGGTTCTTGGGTTCCCTCCTCCTCATGCTGCCTGCATCACACGGACCACGGGCGATCCGCGCTGGTAACAGAGACTACAATGGTCTCTCGCGCGCATCCGCGAACGTGGCTTCACGATAACGCCCGGTTACGTCCCCTCTCGCGCCACCGGCAGCTCCACGTTCCGCACCTGTTCGAAGATCAGCGCCGTCTCCACATGAGCCACCTCGGGCCGCACGGTGAACGCGCCCAGGACGAGTTCGCGCAGGTGCTCGGCGTCCTTCACGGCCACGTGGAGCAGGAAATCGCTGGCGCCGGCCACGTGGTAGACGACGCGGACCTCGGGCATGCTCAGCACATGCTCACGGAATGAGTCCACGAACGCCCGCGAGTGCCGGCTGAGACGGATTGCCACGATCGCCTGGAGTCCGACACCCAGCGCCGCCGGGTCCACCTCGGCGTGGTAGCCACGGAGCACGCCACGGCGCTCCAGTTTGCGCACCCGCTGCAGGCAACTGGACGGCGCCAGACCGACGAGCGCGGCGAGCTCCTTGTTGGACAGCCGCGCATTCTTTCGTAGCGCGCCAATGATCTCCCTGTCCGTTCGGTCCAGTGCGGTGGAATTACCCATATACCGAATATACTGCGGTATGCATGGCTGACGATAGCGCATGATTCGTATCTTGCATCCAGATGGCCGTCGACACGACGGCCGGCGCCGCCCGGTGCCGGTGCTGTCGCCCGACTTCCCCATACCCCCGCCGCCATGCGACCGACCATGCGACCCGCCACCCTCGCCGTCCATGCCGGACGCGAGGACTTCGAAGAGCTTGGCGTACATGCCGCACCGCTCGACCTCTCCAGCACCTATCCCATCCCCGACCTGGACGAGGGGACGGCGAGCCTGGATGCCCTGGCTGGCGGTGACGAGAACGCCCCCAACGCTGTCTACAGCCGGCTGCGGAACCCCACCGTAGCCCGCTTCGAGCAGGCGCTGGCCCTGCTGGAAGGCACGGAGACGAGTGTCGCCTTTGCCTCCGGCATGGCGGCCATGACCGCCTGCCTGCTCGCCGCGCGCATGCGCGGGGGACACGTGGTGGCCGTTCGCCCACTATACGGCGGCACCGACCACCTGCTGGCCACCGGGATGCTGGGGCTGGAAGTCACCTGGGCCACCGTCGATACGGTGAGGGAGAGCTGCCGCGACGACACCAGCCTGGTCGTCATCGAGACGCCCGCCAACCCCACCTGCGAGCTGGTCGACATCGCCGAGGTGGTCCGTCAGGCCGGAGATATCCCGGTTCTGGTGGACTCCACCTTCGCCACGCCGGTGCTCCAGCGGCCAGTCGAGCAGGGCGCGGCAATGGTGCTGCACAGTGCCACCAAGTTCCTCGGCGGGCACGGCGACGTCCTGGCCGGTGTGGTGGCTACCAGCGAGGAGCATGCCCACTCCCTGCGGCAGGTGCGCATCCTGACCGGCGGCGTCCTGCATCCACTGGGCGGTTACCTGCTGCATCGGGGGCTGGCCACGCTCCCCGTCCGGGTGCTGCACGCGCAGGCCACCACACAGTTGATCGCCGGGCGGCTGGCGGGGCATCCGGCGGTGCTCCGGACGTACTATGCCGGGCTCCCCGGCGGCGATCCGCGAGGACTCATCGGCCGTCAGATGGACGGCGCTGGCGCCGTCCTGGCCTTTGACGTGGCGGGTGGCTACGACGCCGCCGTCCGCTTCCTGGATGCGCTCCAGCTCATCACCGTCGCCGTCTCCCTGGGGTCCGTCGACACACTCATCCAGCATCCCGCGGGGCTCACGCACCGGGTGATCGAGCAGGAGGCGCGCACGAGCAGCGGCATCGGGCCCGGCATGCTCCGCCTCTCGGTGGGACTGGAGGACGTCGACGACCTGTGGGAAGATCTGGAGCGCGGACTGCGAGCGGCAGCCAACCGCGACTAGCGCGGACTCGAAGCGGATGACGGTGCGCTCGCGAGGCGGTCTGCGCACCGCGCGGAACCGCCGCAGTCATTCCACGAGCCGGCAGCCTGGCGCGACGGCGCGAGCGAGGTGCGAGCGGCAGCTCCCGGTCGCTCGCAACTTCCTGCCTTCCCCTGCGTAGGGATATGAAGAGGCTGACTCTCAGGCCTCCTGGACCCGAACCCGCGATCCGCCCATGCCCTGCCTGCTCGCCCTCATGGCGCTGGCCGTACCGCGCCTCGTCATCGTCGCCATCTGGCTCTTCAGTGGTTGGTTCCAGGGAATCTTCACGGGCATTCTCTGGCCCGTGCTCGGCTTCATCTTTGCCCCGGTAACCTTTCTCTGGTTCACCGCCGTCCATAACTGGTACGGCGGCGTCTGGCAGCCCTGGCACGTCGCCGTGCTCGTCGTCACCGTGCTCATCGACCTCTCGCCCGGGGCTGGCAAGCGCGGCAAGTGAGGTACGCGAGCTGAGGATCGGGGCGGGCGCGCAGGGGGACTCTCGCGCCGTTTTCCTTCAATGCGGCCGCTGAGTAATGCTGCCAGCCGGCTTCTCCACCCGTTCCACCACCACGGTGTAGCGCGCGGCCAACGCCGCAATGCCGCCAATGGCGGCGAAGAGCGGAAGCCACGCGGCTCCCAGCAGCCCCACCGTCAGTGGCAGGTCGAGTACGGTACGGCCCTCGGGGTTGGTGATGATGATCCGGCGCACGTTGCCCTCCCGCACCAGTTCCTTCACCTTGGCGAGCAGGTTCTTGCCGCTCACCTGATGCTCCTCACTGCGCACTTGTTCGGTCATGGTGCCCCTCCGGGACGGTTCAATGCCGCACCCACGGTGCGCGGCCTCGTGGTTCGCCTGCCTGAGGTCCGGTCAGCCGGCCCCTGGAAGGTACAGATGACCCTGCGAGCGTCGTGCCGCGGTGTGATCGTTGCACAACTTACGGGCGCCGGCGCCACCGGGATTCAGCCGGCGATGGCTCATCCCTCCCGCCTCCGCGAGCCACTCGCGATTCTGCTCACGACGCTCCACCCCGTGACAGTCAAGCCGGCGACGGCTCAGCTCGAACGGAGCGCCCTGCCCTTTCCGGGGTAGGAGCAGGCATGCCCCGCTCCGTCTCCCGCCTCATCAGGCTCTCCAGTGTGGCAACGGCTCTCGCCTGCGTCGTCGCGACGACACTTCCCGCACAGGCGGTTCCGCTCGCCGCACCTGCCACAGTGGATGAGTGCCTGGGCCTCACATTCGGCCCGTGGACACCCCCGCTGGACGCCGCTGCGGCCGGCCACCGGCTCTCAGGTCGCTCCGATGGCAGCATCGACAACCGCGCCCCCGGTGCACGCGATTGGGCGCTCCGGCTGGAAGCCGGGCGCGACACCACACTGATCCTCTTTCCAGCCTGGTGGCCTGTCGGCGTTGCCATTCGTGTACCGGCGGCAACGGGCGCGGCGGAACGTGACACGCTGAAGGGAACGGCAACCGCGCTCGTCGCCGACGCGAGCGTGAAAGCGCCCACATCAGCCGTGCTGCTCTGGCGGGTGCCGTGCGGCCGGGCCTGACCCGGCCACATCGACGGCTGTCAGAAGCCGAAGTGCAGGCCTACGGTGTGTTCGCGATTCACCGCGCTGGCGCCCGAGCGCTGCTCGTCGAAGCGCCATCTGACCTCCGCCTGCAGGCCCAGGCGAGGGTTGATCGGGACGCGCAGCCCGACGGGGAACTGGATGGTCGGACGGACGGTGTTCCGGCCATCGCCCTCCTCAAAGCGGCCGGTGAGTCCCACCGCAGCGCCTGCATATGGCTCCACCATTGGCCAGGGCAGGACCGCCTGCATGCCGACCACGGTCGAGGCGAGATGCGCGTGGTCGCCGTCGGCGGCCGCACCGGCCGCGTCGGCAAGGGCGTAGCTCACCCCCAATTCACTGCGAAGCCAGGTGCGAATCCGCCATCCGGCCCGGAGGGCGGCCATTGGCGCGTAATCGTCGGTCAACTGGTCGTGCAGCACGCCGACGGCCAGTGTCACGTCCCGGTTCGGTGCGCGACCGCGCTGCACACGCAGGTTCATGCCGTCGCGGTCGCGGCGGACTGTCACCCGCTGAGCCGAGGCCACTGAAGGCACGATCGTCGTCGGAATGGCTATCGCGGCGACGGTGACGAGCAGTACGATCGAACGGAGATGGCGCATTCGACAACTCCCTGATGATGGTGTGGTAGTTGGACCACCCGGCGCTGCCTTTGGTTTACTCCGCCGAGCGCGAACGGACCCGGCGTCATGCCGTGGGGTCACCCTCGTACCCTGCCCTGGAGCGTCGGGATCGGAGACGGCGAGGGCGGCCACCATTGCTCGCAAGCCCGGTGGCCGCCCCACGTGCCCGCTCCGGCGGGACACCCCACCGCCGGCAGCACTCATGCCTGTCACGGATGGCCTCGTGGCCACGCCCTGTTCGACGCGGCCACTCCGGTCATTCGCCGTCGGAACTCATTGGACCCAGCGCAGTCCAACCAGGAAGCGGTTGCGCTTGAAGAACTGCAGTCCCTGGTGTTCCACGAAGAGCTGCGATGTACCGACTGCATTCTTCACGCTCTCATCGAGCGTGAACTCCACGCCGTACGCCGGGTTGAGCATCAACCTCAACTGGCGGTCGCCGTCCAGCGTTCCCACGTAGGCGCCCAGTCCGAGCTGACCGTAGGGAGCGATGTCGCCGAAGCCACGAATGGCGATCGTGTCGAAGCGATACTGGGCGTTGGCGGCGATGAGCGCGGTCGTGCCATTGCCAAGGCCGATGGCGAACTCCGGCACGAGTGCTATGCGTGGCGCTTCCGGACTGATCGGCCCGAGGTCCACCCGGCCACCGAGCACGAACTGCGTGCCCTTGTTGACGTTCAGGCCGGTGTACGCGGAGTAGGAGCGCGGACTCCAGGCGCGTGACTCACGGGCGGTGCTGTCCGCTGGACGCATCGCCGCGGCCGGTGGAACGTAGGGCGGCTGCGGAGCCGCCTGGGGCTGCCGGGCCATCGCTGCCTGGACCTGGTTGCGTACGATCGCCTCGATATCGGCCAGCATGCGACGCCGTTCCAGGTCGGACATCCTCGCCATGTCGTCGTCGCGCTGCGTCACGCCACGAGTGGCATTCAGGCGTGCCGTCACTGCCGAGTCTATGCGATCGAGCATCCGTCGCTCTGCCAGTTCACGCGAGGCAGCACTGGTGTCCATCGCACGTCCCGACCGCTCCAGCTCATCGCGCAGGATCGACCGGATTGCCATGCGGGTCTCCGGATCTGTGGCAGATGCTGCCTCACCCGCCCGGCCGACACCCAGCCGCACAGTGCTGTCGCGCGACGGACCGTAGCGAACATAGAGCTCGCCCTCCGAAGGCACCGGCAACTGGATCGTGCGCCCACTCACGTAGCCTTCAGCGCCACGGCGAACCTCAACTTCCCGCTGCTCACCCATCCAGACCGTGTCACGCATGACCCGGCCTCCCGGACGCGTGGAGCCACGGATCTCGCGCACCACCTCACCGGTCTCCCGGTCCACGACCACGGTGTCCACGCGGGCCACGATCACAGGCTCCGGCGGAGCCGGACGACGAGCGCCGGTGGAACCGCCGATGTTGAAGCCGAGTCCGGCCGTGAACATCCAGTTGGAGGTGAGGTCGTCGGCGGTGCTGGCGTCCTCGATGTTGCCCTCGCCATTGAACAGATGGTTGCGCGCCGCCACGTTCAGGCGCACGCGCTCGGACAGGTTCAACGCCACGCCACCGCCCAGGATGAGCATCGTGCGGTCCACGGGGTTGATCGAAGCGACTGCGCTGTCGGACGGGTTGAAGTCACTGCGGAAGTCCAGTTGCCCCGCACCGGCTATGAGGTACGGGCTGAGGCCCGATCCGGCATTGAGGCGGAACTGCGCCTCGCCGCCCCAGCTCTGTACCCCCTTCGCCTTGTCGAAGTTGTCGCTCACGCCGCGCCAGTAATAGCCACGCAGACCCACCAGTGGGCCGAAGTCCAGGCCGGCGCGCGCACCAACCACGTTCTGTCCGTCCAGGTCGTTCTTGTCGTCGAAGTTGAACACTCCTCCAAAGACTTCCATGGGCACTGACAGGTTGGAGAGACCGCGCCTGGGCTGGTCGCCGCCAGAGACGTTTCCGCCCAGCGGCACCGTCAGACCGGCACCGTAGACCATGTTGTGACGGAGCTTGTCAGCTTCCGGATCCGGAGTGACGATCGGTACGCCGAGCAACCGGTTGCGATCGATGCGGAACACCATGTCTTCGGCGTATAGCTGCAGCTGCAATTGCCCGGGATTGCCGAAGCGAATGCCGCCACCGTAACGAAGCGCGATCTGGCGCGTGGCCTCGCCATCCTCGGGTGCGAAGCGGAGGAGTGAACCGCCAGCACGGATGAACGGCTTGAGTTGCGTGGGGCTCAGGCTGACCACGATGTCCGCCCCGTAGTTCCGGATGCCGAGCGACGACTCGGTCGACTCGGGCAGCCCGATGTCGGTACCCAGCTTGGTATCGATGCGGCTACGCTCCAGGTAGTAGCCCTGCAACTCGATGTAATCGCCAAAGTTGAAGCCGGCCCGCCCACCCCAGAGATAGGCGTCGTCGATGCCGAGGGCGTTGTCCCAGTTGACCCACTGCGCGGTAGGCGTGATGGAGTAACGCAGTGGTTGCGCCCCCAGCTCGGCGCCCACGACGAGCGCCGAGAGAATGAAGGCGCCGATGAAACCTCTTCGTAACTGACCTGATCTATGCATTGTGACCATCCCTACAATGAGTGAATCGTCGAGGACCAAATCCGTGAAACAGGCAGGCTCAGCAACGGCAGAATGCCTCACCTGTCCCACAATCCACTCCTCCATGAGGCAATTCACCGGCCACCGCACCGCTTCGCGACCGGAGAACGGCCCGAACGCAGGCGCGAGACAGTTGCTGATTGCTGGTCGCGTCCGCTTCCCGAGCGACCGCCGATGGCCAGTCTTCCCTGAGCCGAAAGAAGGCGTGACTTGTCGCGGTGTCGCCCAGTTGCGAGCTTCCGTCATGTAGCCGCTCTGACCACGCGCACCTCCCTCGTTCCCCTGCTCATGTTCCCGATCCGATTCCCAAGCTTTCGCACCTTCCTCGGCGCCAGCACCATTGCCCTGTTCGGCGCCACTGGCTGCGCTGGCGAGTCCGAGCCAGCGGTCGCTGGCACCGATCAGCCGGCTGCCGCGACCAGCGCGGCCGCCGACCCGGCCGCCGCCACGCTTGCCTCCGCATCGCGGGAAGCCGTGCCCGGCGTGCCGCAGATCACCGTGTACAAGACCCCGACATGCGGATGCTGCGAGGATTGGGTGGATCACCTGCGCGACAATGGTTTCTCCGTCATTGTCCACGACCAGAACGACCTGAGCGGGGTGAAGGTGGCAAATGGCATCACGCAGCAGTTGGCGTCCTGCCATACAGCAGTCATTGACGGATATGTGGTCGAAGGCCACGTGCCCGCGGACCTCATAGCTCGCATGCTCCACGAACGACCGGAGATAGCTGGCCTGGCCGTTCCGGGCATGCCCGGCGGCTCCCCGGGAATGGAGAGCGCGCCCAAGGAGCCCTACCAGGTGCTCGCCATCGGCAAGGATGGCCGCACTTCGGTCTACGCCAACCGCTGACCTTCGAGCCCAGATGAACAAGCGCATCCGCAAGAAGCACCGAGTCGGCGAGTTCCAGGAGCTGGGGTTCGAGCTCTCCTTCCACCTCACCCCGACCATGGACCCGGCTGCCGCCGACGCGGTGGTGGAGGAGTTCCTGGCGGAAGCAATCGCCGCCAACGATCTGGCCTTCTTCGGCTCCGGCCTGCATTCGGTGGACGGTACTGTAATCTCGGACATGCGTGGATCGGTGTCGCCAGCTCAGCGTGACGCGGTCGACGCCTGGCTCACTGCTCGCAGCGAGGTCGAATCGCACACGACCGGCCCGCTCTCCGACGCCTGGCACTCCTGACGCGTCAGGTCGCCAGTGCCCTGGTTCCCGGCACCCAGCTCGGCGTCCACCCCGCAGCCGACGCCCCGGTCGCGCACGTCGGTCATACGCCGTCATCTGATCCGGATGGTGCTCTGGGTGCTGGCCATAGACGTGGTGGCGATAACCGTCTACTACGTGGCACACCTGAGCAGGGCCGACGAGAGGACGCGGATGGTCTTCACCTTCACCTGGTCCATCGTCACGATCGTCGTGGTGCTCACGGCGCTCCGCCGCATAAGAATCGCCCGACGGGGACGGTGAGCTGATGGGCTGCTCACGCGGACGGCTCCTCGCAGCTCTCCTCCTGCCGCCCACCCTGCTGCTCGGCGCGCTGGGTTCCGCCGCCGCCCAGCAGGAGTCGACCGGCGAGGCGTCATCAGCCGCTCTCGCCGCTCTGACCGGGAGGATGCTGGTGGTGGGCACCAAGGAGGCCGCTCCATTCTCCATCAAGCGTGAGGACGGGAGCTGGACCGGGATTGCACACGAGCTCTGGAAGCAGATTGCCGATTCGCTCAAGCTCAGTTACGAGATTCGCGAAATGCCACTCGACATGCTCCTCGACAGCGTGTCGGCGGGTAGTCTGGATGCGGTGGTGGGGGCGGTGACCATCACGCCCGAGCGAGAGGCACGGCTCGATTTCTCCCATCCGTTCCAGGTGACCGGCCTGGCCATCGCCGTGAGTAGTGAGAGGGCAAACGGTTGGATTGCCGTGCTGCGCCGTTTCCTCTCGCGCCAATTCCTGTTCCTCGTGCTCGGGATGCTCGTCGTCCTGCTCATGGTCGGGACCCTCGTCTGGCTGTTCGAGCGCCATCGCAATCCGGAACAATTCGGTGGCACCCTGGCCCAGGGCCTCGGGTCGAGCATGTGGTGGTCGATGGTCACGATGACGACGGTCGGCTATGGCGATCTCGCCCCGCGCACCGCCGGCGGCCGGATAATCGGGATCATGTGGATGTTCGCCGCTCTCATCCTCGTGAGCAGTTTCACGGCTTCCATCACGTCGGCCCTCACCCTGGGCGAGTTGCAGAGCCCGGTGAAGGGACCCAACGACCTCTCTTCCGTACGAGTGGCAACGGTGGAGGGCTCCACGAGCGCCGACTATCTGGCCGGCCGCGATATCTCCTTTGCCAGTTACGAGGATGCCGAGCAGGCCCTGCAGTCACTGCAGAACGGCCGGAGCGAGGCGGTCGTCTACGACGAGCCAATCATGCGCTACATGATCGGAGAGCATGCCGACTGGCGTATCCGTGTGCTGCCGGAATCATTCGAGCGGCAGTACTACGGCATCGCCATGCCGACATACAGTCCGCTCCGCGAGCCGGTGAATCGCCTGCTCCTCCAGATAATCGAATCCCCGCAGTGGAAGCGCGTGCTCATGCGCTACCTTGGCCGTTGAGTACGGCTCGTGTTGCGTGTCCCGGGTCCAGTCGCGAGCTTGAAGGTTGCCCTCTGAACCTGGCTTACCGCGAACCTCCCAGCTGATGTCCCGCACCACGATCCTCACCGTCGTCGCCCTCCTGTCCCTCGTCGGTTTCCTCGCCTGGTCGACGATGAAATCACAGGTGGTGGAATGCCGCGCCTGCGTGGAGTTCGCCGGCGGTCGCAACTGCGCCGTAGCATCCGCGGCGACCGAAGCCGAGGCCGTCCGCTCCGCCCAGATCACTGCCTGTGGACCACTCACCAGCGGCATGAATGAGTCGATCGCCTGTGGCAACCGGCCAGTGGTGGAGCAGAGCTGCAGCCCGAAGTGACTGTGCGCGTGGACCGCGATGGAAGTGCGCCCTGACAGGTCGAGGGCCCACCGGCTCTGAATGCTGGTGGGCCCTCGATCTGCAGGGATCTGTCTCCGCTCAGGGTACCCTGGGCAGGAGGTCAGCGGCTCACAGCCCATCGTGCTCCCACCAGCAGCCGGCGTCCCTGCAGCGGGCCGTACACGCGACCAGGATCGAAGTCGGGACCGAACGGGTCATCAGGGGCGATGATGGCGTTCTGCTGCACGAAACCGAGTACGTTCTTCACCGCCGCGTAGAGCTCCATCCCGTTCCCAGGCGCGTATGTAGCCTGCAGGTGGTGCTCGCTGAAGGACGGCGAACGGTCCGGGAAGCCGTCGAACTCCGGCAGCGTCATGGGGCCCAGCACACGCCCGGTCCAGTCCAGCGTCGTGCGCAGACTGGCAAAGTTGTAGCCCACGCTGAAGACACCCTGGAGCTCGGGCGCGTAAGGCAGCGGCGTCTTCATGCCGCTCTCGTTGACCGTCACCTCCTGCCAGGTGATGCCGACGTTCGCCGAGAAGGGACGCTGCTCGGTGCGATAGCCCGCGGCGAGGGCGATACCGCGGGTGCGCGCCCAGCCGTCCAGGTTGCGGTAGATGATGAGGCGCGGATCGCTGTTGAAGTCGGCCAGGATCCTGTTGGTGAAGCGCGTGTGGTAGGCGTCCAGGTCCAGCGTCATGGCATCGTGCACGCCGCCCACCTCCACCTCGCGGTGAAGGCTCGCCGTGACCGTCACCGACCTCTCCGGCTCCAGCGATTCCTCGATGATGACCTCACGCGCGCCGGTGAGAGCCTGGTGCTCCTCGGTGAACAGGTTGACGACGCGGAAACCGGTGGCCGCGTTCAATCGCAACGTGGTGGCCGCGTCGGCATCCCACTTCACGGCCAGTCGCGGCGACGTGACGGCGCCGTGGGCGCTGTGGTTGTCCAGGCGCATGCCGGCCAGCACCGTCCACTGATCGCCGACGGATATCTCATCCTGGACGAAGACCGACGGGATGAGACTGCGATCGTCCGACTCGTGGTGGCGCGTGCTGTCGCGGTAGCTCTGAACACGAAGTGCGGCGCCCAGCGCCAGGTCGTGTCCGTTGCCGATGTCCGGGCGTCCGACGAACTGCGCGAAACCGGTCGTCTGCGTTGCCAGGTAGGGCTGTACTCCATACCAGCTATCCTGGTCGTGACGATTGAGCGCGGCGTCCACCCGCAGCCGGTCACCCAGCGACGGGAACCGATAACTGCCCACCAGTTCGAAGCGCCGCGTCCGGATCGACTCGCCATAGGCGCGATCTGTGCCGCGGTCCGCTGACGTCCACGCACGCACGCCCCCGAACCGATCCTCCATGTATACCCGGGCTGCCACATCGAGCGTGCGCTCCGCCGCATCGCCCAACGCCCACTTGTTGAATACCGACAGTCGACGCACCAGGGGCAGGTCGGAGAAGCCATCACCGTTGCCGTCCACGAAGCGGTCGTTGTAGGCGGCGTTCACGCTCAGCAGGCCGCGCATGCCGCCAATGCTCGGCCCGCCGGCCACCGCCAGCGTGTGCTCCCCATGCGACGAGGTGCCCGTCGAGACGCTCCACGCAGGCGCGAAACGCGGGTCCCTGGTGACCACGTTGATCAGGCCCCCCATGGCCTCGCTGCCGTGGAGCGTGCTGCTGGGGCCCTTGATGATCTCGATCTGCTCCACCAGCGCCGGATCGATGCCGTTCAGGCCATAGACGCTGGCCAGGGCGCTCATGATCGGTGCGCCGTCGATGAGGACCGCCGTGTACGGTCCCTCCATCCCGTTGATGCGGATGTTGTTGGTGAAGCAGACGCCGCAATCCACCTGCTGGTTGAGCCCGTTCACGAAGGACAGGTTGTCCATCAGGTTGGTTGTCGCGTTGCGCTTCAGGCGAGCCGATGTGAGCACCTCCACCTTGACCGGCGAGTCGCCTACCAGCAGCTCACGCAGCGTTGCCGAGGTGACGGTCGGGGCCAGCGACAGTGGCGCCGGTTCGAGGGAGATATCCAGCCGCCGCTCCTCTTCGGCGCCGAGCGTGACCGCACGCCTGGCCGGCACATAACCCAGACGGGTGACGACCAACACGTAGCGGTCGGCGGGCAAGCCGCGCAGTTCGTAGCGCCCGCTGGCGTCGGTGCCCCCTCGTGCCGACGGGCTGGCCAGGCTGTCGACGGCGCGGCGGAGCTCCACACGCGCACCGGCAAGTGGCTCGCCGGACGCGCTCACTCGACCGGTGAGCGTGTGCTGGGCGAACGCCGTGCTCGGCAGCATGACGAGGACCCCGATCATCATGGCCACTCCGGCCAGCCGATCCGTCGCGAGCATCCACGCCGGGCGCGAAGGTGTGGCGCGACCGGTGACCCTACTCGTGGCCTGCCCTGTGGCCGGACTCATGGAACCCTCCCGCTGGCGACGACGCCATTGTCCGCCGCCAGAACCCGGAGGAGCTCACGCACCTCCGGTGCGCTCCAGTCTGCCGCGCCGCGATGGGCGAAGGCCACACGCCCCTCACGGTCCAGGATCCACGTCGTCGGCACCGCCCGCACGCCCAGTTGGGGTGGCAGCGGGTCATGCTCGACAAACACCGGCATGTCCGGCAGCCGCCTGGCGACGAAGCGCGATACCCGGCGCGCCGATTCCGGTGTGACCAGCATGAGATCGACCGCATCGGTCGACAGACCGTGGGCGTCGAGCGAGTCACGCAACACCCGGAAGCTGTCCATCTCCTTCAGGCAGGGCGGGCACCAGCTCGCCCAGAGATTCAGCA
>CALCHX010000014.1 GCA_937906875.1 uncultured Gemmatimonadota bacterium
GTCGTACTCGGCCGTCATCCCGTAGCCGTTGGCGATCGCAAGCCGATCACCGTCGAGAGCCCCGAGCGGATGCTCTCACGCACCCACGCCCTCGTCGACGTCGATGACGAGGGCCGAATCGTCGTCACCGATTACCACAGCGGCAACGGCATCGAGACGCAGACCGACCCGCCCCGCCGATTCGAGCCCGGCGTGCCCTACACGATCGAGCCCGGCACCAGCCTGCGCATGGGCGACGTCGTCTGCACGATCGAGACGGCCTGACATGGCTCAGCGTGTCGTCGTCCTAGACCTAGGACGTTTCCCTAGTGTGAGAGCCATGTCCAGTCCGATCCGCCGCAAGCGAGGCACGCCCACTGTCGGCGTGCAAGTTGACCTTGCCCCAGACGTGAAGGAACTCATCGACGGCTACATGCAAGTGGCCGGCGTTCCTCAGTGGGCGATCATCGAGGCTGCGATTCGCGCCGGGAAGCCGGGCGCGAACGGCATTCCGATCGGCTGGGACCTCCCTGTGGCTCTGAACCAGCCGCCGCTCGACCTCGACCAGCTCAGCACCGAGGAGGTGCCCATGCGGCGATCCGCATAGAACGAGCGAAGCCCTCGTCTTTGGCGGGACGAGGGCTTCGGAAGCTAAGTGCCTGATCTGCATCTGTTTGGCGACGGGGAACAGATCAAGCGATGTGAGGAACCGGTTTGGCGACCGGGGCCTGTTTGTGTCAACCACTATGTGAAAGACGGTGCCATCATAACCCTCGCGACGGATTATGCATACTTCGGCGCTCCTGGCGCGTCGTGGATGCTCACTGGCCAGCTGAGCCCTCGGCCGAGCGTGCGCGTGGCGGTGGCGGACGCCTACGGCGACGTTCAGAACCGCTACCCCGCCCACCGCCGCGTCGACGGCAAAGAGCCCGCACGCCCGTGGGCCATGTACCTGGCGGACGCCAGCGGACGCTTCCGCTTTCTCGGCTTCGACCTCGACGCCAAGACGCCGGATGCCGAGGCCGCGGCAGCTCGTGACGCCGACGTGATCGCCGGCCTCCTCACGGACGCCGGCATTCAACACGTCGTCTGCGAATCCGGCCCCTCACGCGGCCGCCACGTCTGGGCCGCTCTCTCCGAGAGCGTCGACGCCGACACGATCGCCCCCCTCGCGCACTTCCTGCGCAACGAGTGCCCCACCCTCGACATCGTTCCCCTGACCAACCCGCAGACCGGCTGCCTGCGGCCGCCCGGTGCCCCGCACCGCCACGGCGGCCGCTCGACCGTGCTGCGCGGCGACCTCGGCACGCTCACCGCCCCCACGACCACGGCCGCGCAGGTGCGTAGCCTCGTCGAGGCCCTGGCCAAGCTCAGTAACGGGGCTGAGCCCGCCGGACGCATCGACCCCAAGCGCCCGATCCCCGTCGACGAACACGGCCGGCTCTACCTGCCCGGCCCGCGCCGTGAGCTCACAGCAGGCAGCGCCGCCGCACTTCGCGAGGACGCCGCCTCCGGCGACGCCTCCGCTGTCCTCTGGCGCATCCTCGTCGGCGCCGCAGCCGCCAGATGGCGTCACGCCGACATCGCTGCGCTCGTCGACGAAGCCCCCGGCCTAGAGCACGTCCGCACCGAGCGCGATCGCTTACAGCGACGCCCTCGCGGCCGCGGAAGCGCTGCACACGTGCTGCGGCGGCAGTGGGACAAAGCCGTCCGATTCGTCGCCACCACCGACCGCCAGGTCGGAGATGACCCCACCTTCGACACCCGCGCCGATGCGATCGCCGCCCACGTCCGCCACGTCCAGGCACGAGCGGATGCGGCCGCCGGCCGCTGGGCCCACCGTGGCGGCCCCGCCGACCGCCGCGTGCTCGACGTCCTGTGCATGCTCGCCCTGAAAGCCCTCAGCGCCTCTCTGGAGGCCGACACCCGCCGGCTCGCCCTGTTGGCCGGGATCGGACGGGAGACGGCCAGGACGGCCCTCCTACGGCTTACCGCGGACGGATGGATCGTGCAGACCCGCGCGGCCGATGGCCCCCACGCCGCGCACTGGACCATCGACCCTCAGTCGGTTATCCCCAGCCCTGCATCTACAAGTCGGTCACAAGCGGACCCGCGCCCCGCAGGGGCAGGGTCCGCTGAGCGATTCCTCCTCCTCGCTACCCTCACGGAGAGAACCGCGGATGCCGCACACGACCTATTCACGCTGGGACCGGGCATCGGCTTCCACGCCGGAAACATCTACGCCCGCACCACGAGTGAGCCTCAGCCTGTCGACGCCATCGCCCACTCCGCCGGATGCACCGTCGACCAGGTACGCCCGACCCTCGACCGCCTGACCCGTGCCGGCGTGCTCGTGCACAACCGCGACGGATGGCGACGCCGATCGGTGGATTACCGTCGAGCCGCCGCCGTTCAACTCGACGTCGACGGCCGGCTACATGAACGCGCCGCCCGCTACGCCGTCGAGCGCGAGCTATGGGCGTGGTGGCAAGCCGAGGAGACATGGATGCGCGCCCCCCGGCGCACCAGCGCCAACCGCCGGCCCGGCCGCGGACAGCTCGCCCTCTACCCCGACGACGGAACCCACGCCTACGGCCCCCACCCACGCCGAGCTGACGGCCGCCTCGACTGGCGCGCAGCTCGACGCGAGGTCGAGCACGAACGCAACGGCATCGCCCGGCGCCCCTGGAACTCGATCGACCGCGCCACCAGAGCCGACGCGCGGGACTCCCTCGACCTTCAAACGGCCTGACGCCCCAGCGAACAGAACATCAGAGGACGGCCGCACGCGGCCGGCTGCTTCTCGCGCCTGCGGCGCTCGTTTTCTCGCCGTGAAGCCTGCGGCATTCTACGGGCCTCGTCGTCCGCGCAAGCGGCTTCGCCGCCGGCTCCTCCGAGACTTTTCGGCCGCGTCGCTGCGCTCCTTATTTCGACCGAAAACTCTCTCCCCCACCGCCCTGACGGGTTGCACTCCCTCCTCCGCCCTGAATGGCACTACGTGCCTTCACGGCAAGAAAACGTGAGGGGGTCTGAGTGGCCCTAATAGTACTAATACCGTCACCGGAGGTAGCGAGATGGCCCGCAAGATCACCAGCACCAAGAGCCCTGAGCAGCGTCGCGCGGAGGCCGAGGAGCTGCAAGCGACGATCGCGGAACAGGTCGAGGCGCTGCGCGAGTCCGAGGCATGGGCGCGGTTCCTGGACTTCGCCCAGTCGTTCCACCGCTACAGCCTGGGAAACCTCCTGCTGATCTTCTCCCAGCGTCCCGAGGCGACACACGTCGCCGGATACCGGACGTGGCAGAAGCTCAACCGCCAGGTGCGCAAGGGCGAGCGCGGTATCCGCATCTTTGGCGGCCGCGAGATTCGCGAGACGGTCGAGAACGAGCGAACCGGCGAGGAAGAAGAACAGCGCCGCGTGCGGTTCTTCCCCGTCTCCGTGTTCGACATGGGACAGACCGACCTCATCGACGAGGAGGCAGGCGACCCGGCCGACATTGCCCGACCGCTCACCGGAGACGACGCGCGCGGCATCTTCGACGCCACCGCCGACTACCTGACCGGCACCGGGTGGACCGTCGAGCGCGAGCCCATCGCGGGAGCCGCCTACGGCTACACCGACCCCGAGGCCCGGCGCATCGTCATCGACGCGAACCTCCCCCCCGCCCAGGCAGCCAAGACCGCGCTGCACGAGGCGGCACACGCGCTCCTGCACGCGGAGGAAGATCAGGCCGAGTACATCGAGCACCGCGGCGTGAAGGAAACCGAGGCCGAGAGCGTCGCTTACGTCGTCGCCGGCATTCTCGGACTGGACACCAGCGCCTACAGCGTCGGCTACGTCGCCGGTTGGAGCAACTGCGACGCCCACACCATCAAGGCCACCGCGGCGAACGTGCTCCGCGCCGCGCACACCCTGGCGGACGCCCTCACCGAGCCCGCGCCCGAGCCCGCCACCGTTTGACCCTAATAGTACTGTTGGAGGTATCTGCAATGACCGGTGAGCCGACCCTGTTCGACCTGGCCGAATTCGAGCGCGAGGCGGTCGCCGCCACCCCCTGGGATGGCGCACCCCTCACGTACACGACCGACTACTACGAGCCCGCCGCCCTGGTCGCCGCGTTCGAGCGCTATTGCGCCGAACACGGGCACTTCGGCTGCATCCCCCGTAGCCACATGTGGCACTCCGCCCACTACGGCGGCGGCCCCACCGTCACCGAGGGTCACGAGCTGCACATGTTCACCGCGGACGCCTGGTGCCGCGAAGCCGACCACGACCACAGCGCCGCGCTGCTGCCCGGCGGTGGCCGGTATCAGGCGAACTGCCCCCGCTGTGCCTGGCACACCATCACCGACAACGAGAACGCCGCCGTCGAGGCGTGGCACGATCACGCGCTCCGCGGCTGGCGCGAGCTGCCGATCCTGCCGCGCAAGCTGGCCCGGTTCGACAACAAGCAACGAATCGCGGCCGTCGCCGCATGGGTCGCCGCGACATATCCGGCCGCTTGGCAGCGGCCCGGCGTGCCGATCCTCACCGAGCGCGGCGAGCACGGACGCCGGCACGTTCCCGGCCGCTCGCCGCTCGGCGGCTACGACCTCGCCGCCGACTAACCCCAACACCACTATTGGAGGACTCAATGACCACCGAGACGCACACCACCCCCGCATGCATGTTCTGTCACCGGTCGAGCGTCGTCGAGCTCACCGCAGAGGAAGCCGCCGCGCTGCGCGCGGGCGCGCTGATCCAGGGGTGGCTTGAGAAAAGGGAGCTCAGAGTACGCTAAGCCGG
>CALCHX010000015.1 GCA_937906875.1 uncultured Gemmatimonadota bacterium
GAGCCTCTCCTGATCAATGGTCCCGTCCGCCGTTGCCGCCGGGAGGTTGATACCGATCAAGCCCAGGTGGCGAATTGCATACTCTGCCACTTCCAGGGCGATCTTGGTCTCGTGGAGGGGGACGGCAGCCGTGCCCTTCAACGTCCCCGGACGCGCCTGCTGCTCAGATGCCAGCTCCTGGTTCCATTCGGTCGCAACGTCGACAGCCTCCGTGACGGGGAGCATATCGAACAGGCCTGAGGTCACCCCGCTTGTGGCGATCAGGAGAGTGTCAGGGCCCGTCGCCGCGCGACTCTCTTCCAACCCGCCGTCCAGATCGAACCACGCGGGCCACACTGGCAGCGTGCCACCCTCGTAGCGGTACTCGTAGCCATCTCCGTCTCTTACCACTCTCGGTTCGCTGGTCCGCGATATCATCCGCTCGAAATGCTTCCGAGGGAACCAGTGGAAGTGGGCATCAATTCGCCTAGACATACTGAATCACCTTTTCTAGACTTTCCTGTCATCTCTCGACTCGGCGAGAAGTTTGTAGAAGATGAGGCCGGCCTCGCTGGCGTACCTCTGTTGCAGTCTCTGAAATACCTGCATTGCCTGGTGAGCAGGCCAGTTCTCCGGGAGGTACTTCCTCGAGAGCAATGGCGTCTCCCGCGCGAGCTGGCGCCAATCGGTGATGAGAAGGATATTGATACCGAGTGCATCGGCCGCACTCGGCGCCCGCGACGGCTCCTCCCATTCGGATAAGAACGCCCGATACCGTTCGATCAGCGTGGGAAGTTGCCAAGCCCGAGCGATCATATTGCTCATGTCGGCATAGCGTGGATGTCCGACGAACACATCCACGTACCCCTTGATCGAGAACTCCTTCCCAGACAGGATGTCGGACATGTCCCGCTCGCCCGGAGAGATCCAGACCCCGTCTCGGAGCGTGCCGAATCCCTCCCATGCGAGCCTCTGTCGCAAGATGTCCCGGTCGCGCCTTCGCACCTCAGGGAAGGAGAAGCTGACGACCGTCCAGACCCCGTCCGGATCAGGCAGGACAGAACGCTCCTCGAATGTCAATCGGCGCTGACGACGCACGATCGCCAAGCCCGTCTCTGACGCGTACCAGAGGACCTCTCGTCCTCTGCGCACCCTCTTCAGGTATCCACGCTCACGCATCCTGGTAAGCGTCGTACGCGTCGTGTGCTCACCGATGTCCAACTTTTCAAGCACCCTGAGGTAGACGCTCGTTGGGATCTTCGGGTTATCGTCCAGGCAGTACATGCCCAAGACGGTGAATATCATCGCCTGGGGCGTCGGCATTCTCCGTGAGATCGGGCTCATGGGCGTATTTTCCTGTCGTCGGTCATAGCGACGATATTAATGTTCCCTCGGATGCTCCTACCCGGAAGACGTCCCCCACAGCGATAAGCGACGCTCCGTCTTTCGACCAGGCGTCGACCTCCATGTGGATCAATTGCCCTTCTCGGAAGGAACCCATTTCGTCCATCCGGTATCGCGGTTCGATATCGGCCGCGAACTCGATGGTCACCGCGACCACAGCCACGCCGGGGAATGGTATCAAGTCGAGCTCTTCCCTGATAAGACGCTCCGCCGCCTCATGCGTACCGCCCTTGCGAGCCGAGTGCCGCATCACGTCGAGGAGGCGAACTCCCCGATCTTTCCACCTCACGTCACCCAGATGCCGCGCCGCCGCATACCAGCCGTCTCGCACCTGGCAGCGCAGGCTCAACAAGCCGCCGCCCTCCGACGACGGCTCGACGATGGCGCTGGCATCCCACGCGCCGCCCATCCTCATCGAGTACTCCGCCTCAGCCCCGGCGTTCTCGGTCTCGCCGCGGGCAACCGCGTCGCTGGCCGTCGCGATCGCATGGGCGCCGAGACGTGCCGCGTCGACGAACGACTTGAGCGAATCGATGTCGGGGATCTGCCGTTGTTCGCGAACGATCGGGCCTTCGTCTTCGACCACCAATCCGGGCACGGCGCAGAGCTGCTCTCGCAGCGCGGCCGGGAAGTGACCCGAATCGATCAAGCCGAGGCTCTTTACCTCGAACTCGACGGCCAGATCCCGGACGGCTCCGGCGATATCGGTGCTGCTGACGATGCGATCGAACACTCCGTTGGCCGAGAACCACTCTTCGGTGCGTGGCGAGAGCCCCGGAAGCAATACGGTCGGCCCGTCGACCACTATCAGCACGGCCCCGTATGACCAGTACAGGGTGGCATGGGTGAGATACGCGATGTCCGCCCCCGTCGAGATGTCGGCGTACAGGATCCCCGCATCGACACCGTTCCTGCGCAGAGCGTCCCGGACCTTCTCTTGCCTGATCGAATAGATCGCCCTGGCCGAGGGATTCGGATCCAGAGACGATAGTCCACGCTTCATCACTTCTCACACCACCTTGCTCGGTAGGACGAATTCCGCCGTGCTGAGCCGTTCAGAGCCGCTGTCCGTGACGATCACTTCATCTCCGACGACGATGTATCCCACCGGGTTGTATGTGTTCGGATGGACGACGAAAGTCGCACCGGACGGAATCTCCAGTCCTTCACCTTCGCGAATTGCGGGGATCTCATCGACATGAATCCCGACACCGTGGCCGCGAACTCGCATGTACTTCGATTTCGTGTACTCGCCCAGGCCGCGTGCGCGAAGAACGTTGTTCTCGGCTACCGCGACCTCTCCCGCGGTGACCCCTGCACGCACGGTGGCGATCCCGGCCTCGAGGGCGGCGATGAACGCGTCATATGCCTGAAACTGCTCATCCGTCGGGTCGCCCAAGAACCCGGTGCGGCAGATCTGCGCGTAGTATCCGTCGAATTGTGGAGTCAGCTCCGTGCGAACGAACTCATTTGATGCCAGTGGCCGGTTCTCAGGGGGATGCATGCCGCGGACTTCGGAGTTCCCGAAAGCGATGAGCATGAAGTTGTCCTCGGCTCCGGCTCGCTTGAGCTCGCGTTCGACGATCGCGACGGCCTCATACTCCTTCAGACCGGGACGCAACTCGGCCATGAGGGACGACCAGCCATCCACCGCGATCCGTACGGCGTCTCTGACGCACGAGTGCTCCCAAGGGCTCTTGACCAGGCGAAGACGGTCGAACAGGCTCGACGCGGGCACCAGCTCCGCGCCACCAGCCGCCTCACGGACGGCTCCGAGCAGTGCCGTCGGCATGAACTCGATCTGGCTCACGCCGATCCGAGGCCCTGTCCCGCGAAGGAGCTGCTGCACGCGGTTGGATCCCGCGCGCAGGCCGTCGTCGACCTCGTGTATCCAGCCGGCGCGTCTGATCGCCACCGCGTCCCGGACATCTGATGCGAGTGCCCGCACCTCATCGTCGCGTGTGACGAGCACGAGAGACGCGCCACCGGTCGTACGTGCGCCAGTCAAGTAGCGGACGTTCTCGCTTCGCCACGGCCAGCCGTAGACGAGGACGGCGTCCAACTCGTCATCGTCGAGAGCGGACCGAAGCCTCGACAGCCTCCATTCGAACTCCCGGTACGGTGGCGCGAACGAATCCGCACGCCGGGCAGTGGGGGCAGCCAACCGCTCGACGGTCGGTGCAGAAGCGGTACTCATAGGGGATTCCTTGTTTCAGATTCAAAACCGAGTGCATTCAAGATGTCCGCGCCGATCACATCGCTTGGCATTGCCGTATCCTGCGCCCTCGTCATGCGCTCGAAGGCGGCGTGGGCGGCCTCGGCGCCTACGGCCGATCGGGTCATGCGAACGAACTTCTCATGAAGCAGACCTTCGTGCGGAGGTCCGTCCGTGTCGCCGCGGGGTCGGTGCAAGATGCCGGCGAGGACACGACCGTCGGCCAACGTCACAGTGATCCGTGCTCCCCAATGGTCCGGGTAGTCACGCGCGAGCTCATGATCGGAGACGACTCGCACACGACTCGCCAGGGATAAGACCGCATCTTCCTCGTGCTTCGATCGGTCGTACTCATCGACGGTGAGCTGCATGGACACCGCCGCTGACGCGAGAATGTACTGAGCACTGGTCAACCGCTCGAGTCTCGACCCGAAGGGCGCCGGTCGGTCGACGATCGAAGCGATCTGCGCGGGCAATGCCGCCTCGAGACAGATGATCTCTTCGGCGCCGATCCGAGCTTCTGTGAGGAGGTCAAGGGTGAGCCCGATCGCCGCCTGCACGTGATTGGCTGCGGGGTAGAGCTTCACGCTCGTGCGCATGATCTCCGATCCCGAGGCGGGGATGGTCGCCTCGGCGATACGCAACGGACTTCGATCGTTGTCGAAGAAGTCCCGCGGACCCAACCAACCCTCGTCAGCCGCGACGACGGATTGCAGAGCTCGCTCGGCCGCGAATCCTGCAAGCAACAGTCTCGCGTCGCTGTGGGCCGTGGACCCGGCGATCGACCCGCCGGCTTGCTGGGCTGCGATCGCCATTGCGGAGGCGGTCTGATCCGGCGAGTGTCCTACGAGCAGCGACAGGGTGGCAGCTCCACCGACGGGACCGAACAGGCTCGTCGGCCACCAGCCGGCTTTGAGGAAGTCGGGAGCACCAGCGGCTTGGGCCAAGGAGATCGATACCGTATAGCCCGCGAGGTAGGCGGAGAGTACCTGGCCCCAGGTCGTCTCCGGCCGGAATTCGAGGCCCGCGAGCAACGAGGGCAGCACGACGCAGCCAGGGCATACGACCGCCTTCTGATGGAAGTCGTCGATCTCCCATGCATGCGCTGCGACGGCACGCTCGAAGGTGGCGGATTTCGGGCCGGACACAAGTCACGAGTCCGCTCCC
>CALCHX010000016.1 GCA_937906875.1 uncultured Gemmatimonadota bacterium
CGACGACGGAAACTGCGGTCATCGTGCCGATCGCTGCCGCGGAGCCAGTCGTGCGCGAGCACCCGGGACCGCCTGGACCCGGCGGCGGGTTGGGGCATACCCGCCCACGTCACCGTCCTGTATCCCTTTGCCACGCCGTGCGCCGTCAACGAGAAACTCATCGCCCGCTTGGCGGCAGCCGTGGCGTCGGTGACCGCATTCTACTGCCACTTGGTGGCCACACGGTGGTTCCGGGGCGACGTGCTCTGGCTCGACCCGGAGCCCGCCGCGTCATTCGATCACCTCACGGCCGCCGTCTGGGAAGCGTTCCCGGAGCATCCGCCCTACGGCGGGACTCACGAGAAGGTCGTTCCACACTTGACCCTCGCGCATCTCGGGCCGGCCGGCCTCGCAACGCTGCGCGCCGTGGAGCAAGCCGTTCAGCCCCACCTGCCCTTCCCCGCACGCATAGACCAGGCACTGCTGATCGCCGGCAGTGCAGCGCCCAACTCCTGGCGGATCCTCCATGCACTGCCGCCCCCCTTTCTGTCGGCGGCGATTTCGGTCCCGCTATTCTCGATCGAACGGCATCGGGTGCTGGTAGTGCCGGTCGAGGTGTTCGTAGAGACGCTTCGCTGCCGACTTGGCGCGCTTCCAGCTCTCCGAGGTCATGGCGCCCGCATCGGGATTGCGGCCAGCTCTGGGCGTCACGGACTGAACCGCCCCGGGTTTGTTGGAGGCTCATGACCTTGGAAACGAGGATGGAGTCATGTCAACCGAGAAGTCGCCGGGGAAGCCGACCACGCGTCGTTACAACCCGGAGGAGAAGGCCGCCGCGGTGCGGATGGTGCGGGCGCTGCGGGCCGAGTTGGGCAGTCCGCAGGGCACGGTGCAGCGGGTAGCGGTCCAGCTGGGATACGGGGTGGAGTCGGTGCGGTCCTGGGTCAAGCAGGCCGACATCGACGACGGCGCCGCCCCGGGGGTGCCCACCCAGGAGTCCAAGCGGCTGCGGGATCTGGAACAGGAGAACCGAGAGTTGCGCCGGGCGAACGAGATCCTGCGGCGGGCAACAACTTTCTTCGGGGCGGAGCTCGACCGCCAACACCGCAAGTGACCGCGTTCATCGACGCGAACCGCCACGACGTGTTCGAAGGTAGACCGCTCGGAGTCGAGCCCATCTGCACCGTGCTGCGTGGCGCGGGGATGCAGGTGGCTGCGAGCACCTACTACGCCGCCAAGGCGCGTACCCCCTCTGCCCGGGCGCTGCGAGATGAGCAGCTGATCGGGCAGCTCATGGAACTGTGGCAGGCGAACTACCGCGTGTACGGGGTTCGCAAGCTGTGGAAGGCAGCCCGCCGGGCACGGATCACGATCGGCCGGGACCAGACCGGCAGGTTGATGCGCGCCGCCGGGATCCAGGGCGCCAGGCGCTCGAAGCGGGTCAAGACCACCAAGCCAGATCCCGCGGCGGCTCGGCACCCGGACCTGGTGCGGCGCGAGTTCACCGCGACGGCCCCGAACCGGCTCTGGGTGACCGACCTGACGTTCGTGCCGACCTGGGCCGGCGTCGCCTACGTGTGCTTCATCATCGACGCGTTCAGCCGGATGATCGTGGGCTGGCGGGTCGCGCCGAACATGCGCACCGAGATGGTCCTGGACGCGATCGAGATGGCCCGGTGGTCCCGCGGCCGCCATCATGCCGGCCTGCGCTGTCATAGCGATGCGGGCAGTCAATTCACCTCGATCCGCTACGGCGAACGCCTGGCAGAGATCGGTGCGACACCGTCGATCGGTACCGTCGGCGATTCGTATGACAACGCCCTCGCAGAGACGGTCAACGGGTACTACAAGACCGAACTCGTCCGTGGACCGGCCCGACCCGGCCCGTGGAAGAGCGTCGAGGACCTTGAACTCGCCACTCTCGGCTGGGTGCACTGGCACAACACCGAGCGCCTGCACGGCTACCTCGGTGACGTGCCACCGGCCGAGTTCGAGAACGCGTTCTATGCTGGCCAAAACCACCACGAGATGCTGGTCGGAATCAAATAGCGCGAGTCTCCATCAAACCCAGGGCGGTTCAAGGTACCGGTCGTCGGTCATCAGCGCGGCAGTGCGTACCAGCTCGGTAAAGTGCCGCTGGTGCAGTGACTCAGGGCTGGGCGCGGGCATGGTCGAGCCGCTCGCTGTCGCCGTGCTGCTCTGCGTCATGCCACTCCCAGCATCGCCCTCGTCCGTCCGGCAGCGCCGCGGCCGCAGCCCCGGGTGGCCGTCACCGATACAGACGCCTGGGCCCGCAGAATCTCACGCCCCGCCCTCGAAGTCCGCACATGCCGGAGATCCCCGGTCCGCAGGGGTGCGGTCCGGGGATCTCCGGGTGGTGCCATGGCGGGAACGCGGGTCAGCCCAGCATGCCGTCCACGAAATCCTGGTGGTCGGCCGCCCAGGCCCGCACACCCTCCTGGTACTTCCCGTCGCCGTAGTCCTGCAGCACGACCTTCTCCAGCGAGCTCAGCATGTCCGGATCCATGTGGAACTTCTTCACCGTGGCGATCAGGTTGGCGTGCGACGCGGCGAAATCCTTGCTCGCGACCTTGTGGGTGTGGTCGGGCTCGCCCATGCCCACCTTGGGATCCTTGAGGTCCTTGATCGGGAAGGCGCTGTAGGCCCAGTGCGGGTACCACAGCGTCACGACGATCGGCTGGTGGTCCTTGATGGCCTTCGTCAACGCGGACAGCATCGCCGGGGTGGACGAGGTCTTCAGCGTCCAGCCGGCCTTGTCCAGGCCGTATGCGGGCATCATGCGGGTCTTGGTCGTGTGGGTCAGGCCGGCGCCCGGATCGATGCCAATGATGGTCTTGTCGACCTCGTCGCCGATGGATTTCAGGTCCGCGATGCTGTCGATGTCCATGTAATCCGGGACGACGAGGGTGTTCTGCGTCTTGTCGTACCAGGCGCCGAGGTCCTCGATCTGGTCGCCGAATTGCTTCCAGTAGTCGGCGTGCGTGTTGGGCAGTGCCACGTCGAAGAACAGGTCGTAATCACCCGCCGACACGCCCTTGAAGATCGGCGCGATATCCAGCGTCGGAGTATCGACGCTGTAGCCCTCCTGCTCCAGCGCATATTTCCACAAGTTCGTCACCGCAATGTCTTCGGCCCAG
>CALCHX010000017.1 GCA_937906875.1 uncultured Gemmatimonadota bacterium
CCCGGACAGGTGGTCGTATCCGGGGAACGGGCGGCGGTGGAGCGGTTGATGGAGTTGGCGCGAGACCGAGGGGCTCGTCGCGCAGTACAACTGAACGTGAGTGGCGCCTTCCACTCGCCCCTCATGGAGAGCGCCGCCCAGGGCCTGGCGAGCGCCCTCGTCGATGCCGCCATGGTCGACCCGAACTTCCCGATCGTCTCCAACGTAACGGCGCTCCCGGTCGGGTCGGCCGACGAGGCACGAGCGCAGCTCTCACGACAGTTGACCGCTCCGGTGCGCTGGACCGAGGTGATCCAGGAGTTGGCGCGTCGCCATCCGTCCGCGCTCTTCGTCGAACTTGGACCCGGGAACGTCCTGACCGGGTTGCTCAAGCGCATCGCGCCGTCGGTCGCTTCCGCTCCTGGCGGCACGGCCGCCGACCTGGCCAACCTTCTCGAAATGGTCGCCTGATGCACATTGACCTATCTTCTCGCGTGGCCGTCGTCACCGGGAGCACACGCGGTATCGGCCGAGCCATTGCTGTTGCGCTTGCCTCGGCCGGAGCAACCGTTGCCGTCGTGGGCCGCGACCTCGAACGCGCACGGGCCAGTGCGGCTGATATAGAAGGCGCCCACGGTTTCGCCTGTGATGTAGGCGATGTCTCCCAGGCCGCGAAGCTCATAAGCGACGTCGAGGCATCGCTGGATCGTGTCGACATCCTGGTCAACAATGCCGGTCTCACTCGCGACAACCTGCTCATTCGCATGCGCGACGACGATTGGGATGCAGTACTCGACGCCAACCTCCGCGGCGCATTCGCGACCACTCGCGCGGCGGCCCGCGGCATGATGAAGCGGCGCTGGGGGCGGGTGATCAATATTGCCAGTGTCGTCGGAATGACAGGCAACAAGGGGCAGGCAAATTACGCCGCGAGCAAGGCGGGCCTCATCGGCCTCACGAAGTCCGTGGCCAAGGAACTCGGCTCACGCAACGTGCTGGTCAACGTGGTGGCTCCTGGCCTCATTGACACGGACATGACATCGGCGATGCCCGAAGAAGCGCGGGCCGCCATGAGCCAGCAGATTCCGCTGGACCGCATTGGCAACCCGGGCGACGTGGCCGGGGCTGTACTCTTCCTCGCGTCCGACCTTGCCTCGTACATCACCGGCCAGGTGCTGGTGGTGGACGGCGGCATGGTCATGTGACCGGTCGCTCGGGGCGTACCCCCGGGCGCCGATGGCATTATCTTACCGCGGTTCTCCATCTCACCCTATCAGTCGAGGAACCACATGGCCGATAACACGGCGAAGGTCAAGGACATCATCGAGAAGGAGCTTGGCGTCGAGCGCGACAAGCTCACGGACGAGGCAAGTTTCATCGAGGATCTGGGAGCTGATAGCCTGGACATCGTGGAGCTGGTCATGGAGTTCGAGAAGGAATTCAACATCGACATTCCCGATGAGGAGGCCGAGAAACTCCGCACGGTGGGTGACGCCATCGGGTATCTCAACGAGAAGGTCAGCGGCTGATGAAGCAGCGGGTCGTCGTCACCGGGCTCGGTGCAATCTCGCCGGTCGGCAATGACGTGGCGACGACCTGGCGTGCCCTTCTGGACGGCCAGTCGGGCGCCGGTCCAATCACCAAGTTCGACGCCGAGCTCTTCTCGGTTCGCTTTGCCTGTGAGGTGAAGGGATTCGACCCGTTGCTTCACATGGACCGGAAGGTCGCCAAGCGGGCCGATCTCTACACCCAGTACGCGGTCGCCGCAGCGGTGCAGGCAATGGCTGACGCAGGCTTCGGCGACGGCACAGGCTACGACCCCAATGAGACGGGCGTCATTGTCGGGAGTGGCATCGGTGGGCTCAGCACATTCGAGGACCAGCATCAGACCTACCTCGAACAGGGGCCTCGACGCATCTCGCCGTTCTTCGTTCCCATGTACATAGCCGACATAGCGGCCGGCGTCGTGTCCATGCAGTTCAATGCACGGGGACCGAACTACGCCACCGTATCAGCCTGTTCGACCAGCGCCCACGCCATCGGCGAAGCTTTCCGTACGATCCAGTACGGCGACGCCCAGGTGATGATCGCAGGCGGTTCGGAGGCGGCCGTGACGCCGATGTCGATCGGGGGCTTCGCCAGCATGACGGCGCTCTCGACCCGGAACGAGTCGCCCGAGACCGCCTCGCGGCCATTCGACCTGACACGTGACGGTTTCGTGCTGGGGGAGGGCGCGGGCGTGGTCATCCTGGAGCGTCTGGAGCACGCACAGGCGCGTGGAGCGCGCATCTACGCCGAGGTACTGGGGTACGGCGCGACTGGCGACGCGCACCATCTCACCGGGCAGCTTCCGGATCACGAGGGACTCCAGCGGGCAATGCGCAGGGCGCTCCGCGACTCCGAGTTGGCACCGGAGGACATCGATTACGTCAACGCACACGGGACCTCGACGCCGCTCAACGACTCCAATGAGACGCGTGCCATCCGCGCCGTTTTCGGCGACGCGGCCGATGCACTCAGTGTGAGTTCCACGAAGAGTGCCACCGGTCACATGCTCGGCGCCGCGGGAGGAATGGAGTTCATAGCCTGCACACTTGCCATCCGTGACGGCATCGTCCCGCCAACCATCAACTACAGCACTCCCGACCCGGAATGCGACCTGGACGTGACGCCGAACAGCGCACGAGAGCGCGAGGTCAGGGCTGCCATCACGAACAGTTCCGGCTTCGGCGGACACAACGCCACTCTGGTCCTGCGACGGCCGGACACCATTTGAATACGGCTCCCTCAGGTAGCGTGCGTGCGGCCGGCCGACCGGTCGGCAACGCATGAGAAGCGACACGCGCAGGAGTCGGTCGGGCGGCGTCGCATGAAAACGCCTCCCGGTCCGTTGCCTCTGGCCTCGCGCACAGGCCTCGGATACGATTCTCACCGATTCGGCCCTGGCGGCCCGCTCATCCTGGGTGGTGTCTCCATCCCCGCCGACGAGCACCTGGTCGGTCACTCCGACGGCGATGCCGTCGCGCACGCCCTCACCGACGCAATTCTGGGCGCCGCGGGTGCCGGCGACATCGGGGAGATGTTCCCGGACACCGACCCGGCCAACCGGCACCGCGACTCCATGCTGATGCTCCGCGCCGCCGTGGAACGCCTGGCATCGCTCGGCTGGCGCGTAGCGCAGGCCGACATCACAGTCATCGCCGAGCGACCGCGAATCCTGCCTCACCGGCGGGCGATGATCGAGCGGCTGTCTGCTGTCATCGGCGTTGACGGGGACGCACTCAGCCTTAAGGGCAAGACGAACGAGGGGATGGGCTGGATTGGCCGCGGTGAGGGAATCGCGTGCCTCGCTGTTGCCACCCTCGTACCTCGTCCCCTGGTAGACGACCAACCCGACGCACACTCCGGCCACGGGGGGTGAGCGGTGCTCCAGAGCGTTCTTCAATGGCTCTCCGCTCTCCCGGCCCTTCTCCTCTACCTGGTGTTGTTCGCCAGCGCCTGGATGGAGAACGTCTTCCCACCATTGCCGGCAGACACCATCGTCGCCTTTGGCGCCTTCCTCGCCGCGCACGGCGACGCTTCGCTGTTCGGCGCCTTCCTGGCTACCTGGCTCGGCAATGTGGGCGGGGCCCTCACCATGCTCATGCTCGGTCGCAGGTATGGTACGAGCAGGTTCAATCGACGATTCCCAGGCCTGAGCGGTGACGGCGGCGGGGTAAGCGATAGGATCAGGCTGCTCTACGTTCGTTACGGCGTGCCGGCGCTCTTCCTCAGCAGATTCCTTCCGGGAGCGAGGGCACTGGTTCCCCCCCTCGCCGGTGCCATGCACGTTCCGATGGTGAGGGCCTCGCTCGCCATCGCGCTCGCATCGGCAATCTGGTACGGCGCGATCGCCTGGCTTGCCTATAGCGTGGGTGAGCGGTGGAGCGATCTTTCAGCCAGGGTCGTCGCCATGGGACGATGGAGCGCGATAGCTGCGGCTGCGATCCTCCTGATCGGCGTGGGCATCTGGTTCGCGCGTCGTCGACGGAAACGTGAGAGGTCATGACACGTGACAGGTAGTACAGGGGACCTGGTATCCAGGGCCTACCTCCTGGAGCGCTACGCAGACTTCCTGAGCATTGAACAGGGAGCATCGCCCCGCACACTCGAGGCGTACGGACGGGACGTGGCGCGCATGGCGCAGTTCCTCCATGACCACTCCGCTCCCTGCCCGGCGGATGTGACGCCGCTTCTGCTGCGGGACTTCATCTACCACCTGAAGGACCTCGGGCTCGCCCCGGCGTCCATCCGGCGGACAGTCTCGGCCGTGCGTACCTTCTTCCGTTTCCTGATTTCGGAGGGCGTACTGGTTCGTGACCCGAGTGAGAGGCTCGAGAGCCCGAGCCGCTGGCGCACCCTGCCCGACGTGCTCACTGCCGACGAGGTCTCGTTGCTGCTCGCGACGCCGTCGCTGGATGAACCGCTCGCCTTCCGAGACCGCGCGATGCTTGAACTCGCCTATGGGGCCGGGCTCAGGGTCTCGGAGTGGATCTCGATCGGGGTGCGCGACCTCATGCTCGAGGACGGGCTGCTACGAGTGTTCGGCAAGGGTTCCAGGGAGCGCCTGGTGCCCATAGGGCGGTCGGCCATCGGTGCTGTGGCGATCTACCTGCGCGAACTGCGGCCAGGGCTGGAGCGCGGTTCGGGCCAGGGGGTACTCTTCCTGAATGCGCGTGGTACACCACTCAGCCGGATGGGCGCCTGGAAGATTCTGCGGAAGTATGTCGACCTGGCCGGGATCTCGAAGACAGTCTCACCGCACACCCTGCGACACAGCTTCGCCACGCACCTCCTGGAGGGAGGTGCGGATCTCCGCGCCGTCCAGGAGATGCTGGGCCACGCCGACATCTCCACCACCCAGATCTACACACATGTGGACAGGGAGTACCTGCGCACGGTCCACAGGCAGTATCATCCGAGAAGCTGATCCGATACAGCCACCCGAAACTCCTCTGCGGCCACGAGCATGATACTCGTCATCGACAACTACGATTCGTTCACGTACAACCTCGTACAGTACCTCGGTGAACTGGGCACCGACCCGCTGGTCAGGCGAAACGACGAGGTTACGGTGGCGGAGATAGGGGAGCTGGATCCGACCGCGATCGTATTCTCGCCCGGGCCATGCACTCCGTCGCAGGCTGGAGTGACCATCCCGGTCATCAGGCGCTGGGCCGGTCATTACCCGATGCTCGGCGTCTGTCTGGGGCATCAGGCCATTGGCGAGACGTTCGGCGGCCGGGTGGTGCGAGCACCACAGGTCATGCACGGAAAGACGTCAGCGATCGTTCATGACGGGCGCGACATCTTCGCCGGCATACCGTCGCCCCTGAACGTGATGCGTTACCACTCACTGGTGGTCGAGGCGTCCTCTCTTCCCGAGGAGCTCGAGGTATCGGCAACGGCCCAGGATGCGCCTGGCGAGATCCACGCTCTGCGCCATCGTACCTATCCTGTCTGGGGCGTACAGTTCCACCCGGAATCCATCCTCACGGAGCACGGTCGGCAGATCCTGGAGAACTTCGTCCGCTGCGCCGCCGCGCAGGCAGTATGAGAACTGCGCCATCGTGGCTGCTGAAGATGCTGGTGGCAGCTTCGGTACTCATGGGACATCCCAGCCTCGATGCGAACGCGCAGTCGCGGTTGGAGATCATCGAACCGGGCCCGGGCAGGGCAGGGTCGCTTCTCACTGAACTTCTGACTGCACCATACACCGTCCGTCTGCCCGACGTCAGGCAACTGGAGATCCCCGCCGACAGCAGCTTCGACCGTACGCTCGTCGTGCTCGGCTCCGACCTGATGTTCGCCGGCACCGTGAACGGCGACCTGGTGGTCGTGGGCGGAGACCTCTACCTGCGCCCCGGCGCGTCGGTGAGCGGCCGTGCGGTGGCTTTTGGCGGAGGAGTGTACCCGGCACGGGTCGGAGATTCACTGCCCGAGATGCTCGCCTTCCGGAACGTGACATATGATCTGCGCCTCGGGGACCGTGATGCGATCGGTCTGGTCTATCGTTCTCTGGCGCGTGACTACACCAATGTCTTCTCGCTTCCGGGCCTGTATGGGCTTCGAATACCAGTGTACGACCGTGTGAACGGGCTCAGCCTGTCAGTTGGCCCCCGGCTCCGGCTCCTGGACGAACGGCTCACTCTCGATCCGACGCTGGCCTATCGCAGCGACCTCGGCGAGGTGGACCCGGCGCTCACGGCAGCATTCGTGGTTGGCGGC
>CALCHX010000018.1 GCA_937906875.1 uncultured Gemmatimonadota bacterium
GTTCCTTCGGGAAGGTGAATTGCCGTCAACGCCTGGCACACCTTCTCCGTGACCGCCGGTGGCAGGGCGAAGTAGATCACCGGCCGTCGGCCCTGGCACATGTCAAGCAAGCGCCGCAGTTCGCTCACCTCGTCCACCTGGGCCACGACATAGCGAGCCGTACGCGCCACCCTGTCGGCCTCGGCGCTGCCTGGACCGGAAGTGTCGGCGCTGGCGAAGGATTTCCGTACGACCTCGCGCCAGTGCTCGTCGGTCCAATCCTGCCGCGAACTGCCGATCAGCGAGAGACCGGTGACGCGCCCGCTGCGCAGCAGGCCAGCGAGGCCAGGCAGGAGGAGGCGGGATGTCAGGTCACCGCTGGCACCCAGTATCAGGAGGACAACATCGCTGGCGTCCGTATGAGTGAGCGCCATGTCAGGAACTCCGGGCGTCGTCGCCGCTTCCGGCGAGGACGGCCTCTGCCGGGAGCGCGTGATGACTCTGCGTGAACATTCGCCGATCTCTGTGTTCGAGGGAATCGAGTCATGATTGGGGCGTCCGCGCGCTGAGCGCGCTCGACGCAGGGAACGATGCGAGGGTCATGCCGGCCAGGCCGTCGGCCCATGTGAGAGTCGACGGGCAGCGCTGGCGATTGGCGCATATCGTATCGGCATGGACCATGCGAGAAGCGATTCCGGCCAGCACCGATCCGATGACTGATCGAGCGGGCACGACCAGCGTCGGCGATCGGTACAGGCGGGTACAGTTGATCAACCTGTTCGCATCCATGCACCCTGCATCCTGGACGTGTTCATGCCCTACAAGGTTGGCGTTTTCGTCGGCAGCCTCTCCAGCAAGTCGATCAATCGCAAACTGGCCAGGGCGCTGGAGCGGCTGGCGCCCGAGTCCATGCAACTGATCGAGATACCGATCTCGGAGCTGCCGCTCTACAACCACGACTTCGACGTCGACTATCCGCCGGCCGGCAGGTCGCTCAAGGAAGCAGTGGAGCGCATGGACGCCCTGCTGTTCGTGACGCCGGAGTACAATCGATCCATCCCCGGATCGCTCAAGAACGCCATAGACTGGGGCTCGCGGCCGTGGGGGACGAACTCATTTGCCCATAAGCCATCGGCGGTAATCGGTGCGTCCACCGGCAAGATCGGAACGGCCGTCGCCCAGCAACACCTGCGGAGCATCCTCTCCTACGTCAACTCGCCGGAACTGGCCCAGCCGGAAGCGTACATCCAGTTCACCAAGGGGCTCATTTCAGACAACGGTGAGGTAACGGACTCCTCGGTCAGCCAGTTCCTGAGTAACTGGCTGTCGGAGTTCGAGGTATTCATCGGCAAGGTGCGCAGCGTGAACCGACCGGATTAGGGCGACTGCGGAACGATGCATCCCGCTCGACCGATGACAGCGGGAGTACATCCACGCAGCCCGGGTGTGATCGGCACTTCGTCACTGGTACGGGAGCACGAGCGACGTCGGCCCTGCCCGGGGAAGTGGGCAGGGCCGACGTCGTCAGCATACCGCCGCAACTTTACTCAGTCGGGCCTGAAGAAGTCGTTCCGGCCTGCCCTGTTGGCGGCCTCGACCCGCATCACCTTCATCGGCTGATGCTTCATGACGCGCATCATGGGCACGCGCTGAGGGGTCGCCAACTGGCGCTCGATCCGCGTCCGGAACTGCGTCCGCTGTTCCTCGGACAGCGATGAAGGATCCACGCCCATCGCCTGCATGGCCTCCTCGACACTCCCGGGCCTCACCTCGAGGACGTGATCGGCCCAGCCCCAGGTGATGAGGTTGTCGTCGGTCTCCGGCTCCATGAGGTAGCTGATGAGATTTGCCCGTGACTGGGCGGTCGGGATCCAGAACCAGCCTTCCGAGGCGTCAATCTTCATCGGCTCCTTGGTGACCTCGACCGACTTCAGGTAGTGCCCCTGGAAATAGGAGTCGTGCTTCACCTTCGTGGCCTGGTAGACCTCGGCGTCCAGCTTCGTGGAATCCCGGAAGCGGTAGACCGCGATGTCATGATCCAGTAGGATCGGCACCACGGAAGCCATGGCCGGCGGCATCAGGTAGCCGACTGGGCGGGTGGTGGTTCGCGTCGTCTGCCAGCGCAGGTAAACCGGCACGTTGCGCAGGGTGTAACCGGCGGCCGATTCACGGTCGGGCATCCAGACTGGCTCCGTACCGCGCGAGGTCAGCTCGTAGTCGAGGACGATCGGGTCGCCGCCCGTGGCGCCGGCGTGCAACGCACGCATGCGGGCGCCAGTGGTGAGAGCGCGAATCTCCGCCCGCTTGCTCGCCGCCACTTCCAGGATCGTGCGGGTAGCGAGCACGCCGCCACGAATCTGGTGGTAGTAACGCTCATCAGCGGGTATCTCCTTCACGGTACCATCGCGCATCACACGGTGGGTATTGCTCGGCGTCTCCAGCAGGATCCCGATGGAGTTGGTGAGGCCGGTGTACACGTGATGCTTGCGCGGTTCGACGGAGGTGGATCCCCAGCCGAGCACGCCGTCGCGGGTGACCGTCCCGGAGTAGTCGAATGAGGCATAATCCTCTGCCTGGACGGCTTCGCGGATGCGAGGGAAGATGTGCTCGTACGGATACATCCGCAGGGCCGAGTCGGCCGCCGGGTTCAGCGTGCCCTGGTAGGTGATGACATAGGGCGCCGAGCCACCGTGGTGACCGTCCACGTGGATATCCGGCGTCCACTGGTTCATCACGCGGGTTACCAGCGCCGTGATCTCCTGTGACTCCAGCTTCAGGTAATCACGATTCATGTCGAAGCCCGCTTCGTTGGTGCGGCGGCGCACCTCGCCCCCGTCAGGGTTCACGAGCGGGAGGGCGAGCACGATGATGTCCTTCAGCAACGGCCGCAGCGACCCGCCGACGAGTTCCCGTGCCACCAATTGCACGGACTC
>CALCHX010000019.1 GCA_937906875.1 uncultured Gemmatimonadota bacterium
ATCGTCGCCTTCCCGCAGGAGGGCATGTACGCCTACAAGGGCGGCGACGAGATGATCGAGGAAGCGTTGAAGATGGGCGCCGATTGTGTCGGTGGCATCCCGCACTTCGAGTGGGCTCGCGAGATCGGCGAGAAGTCCGTTCGCACCACCGTGGAGCTGGCCGGCAAGTACGGCAAGCTGATCGACGTGCACTGCGACGAGACGGACGACGTCATGAGCCGGCATGTCGAACTGCTCAACGCCCTCGTGATGACCGAGGACATCGGCACCCGTTCGACGGCCAGCCACACCTGCTCCTTCGGTTCGGCCGACAATGCATGGGCCTTCCGCATGATGGGGCTGTTCAAGCAGTCGGGGATGAACTTCATCGCCAATCCCACCGAGAATGCCTACCTGCAGGGCCGGCAGGACACCTATCCCAAGCGCCGTGGTCTCACCCGGGTGAAGGAGATGTGGGAGAGCGGCATCAACGTCTGCTTCGGGCAGGACTCCATCAACGATCCGTGGTATCCGGTGGGCAACGGCAACATGATGAACATCCTCGACAACGGCATTCACCTGGCCCAGACGATGTCGTTCGACGAGCTGGACCGCTGCCTGGACCTGATCACCTACAACGGTGCAAAGACCCTGAACGTGGAGGACCAGTACGGCATCGAAGTGGGCAAGCCGGCCAACTTCATCGTGCTGGACGCCAGTTCACCATTTGAAGCCGTGCGTCAGCGCGCCGACGTGCTGGCCTCGATCCGCCATGGCGAATACCTGTTCAAGCGTCCCACTCCCAGTTACGAGATAGAGCCCGACCTGTTCAGGAAGACCCGCTAACGCTCGACGTGGACCCGCTACCGGCGCCAGGGGCACCGGGGTCGGTGCCCGGGCGCCCAGTCCGGATCTTCCACAACCCGTACACGGCCACTCCCGCCCAGACGACTTCCAGCACGAACAGGCCCGGGTTGAAAGGGGAGATGGCGGTGTAGGTGAAGCCCGTCGCCCCGAGAAAATTGAGGACCTGATAGAGCGGGGAAACCGACTTCAGGACGCCGAAGTTGAGCGCGCCGAACGCCACCACGAAACAGATGCCGGCAACGATCCCGATCCCGGAGGAATATGCCATCTTCCATGCCTCGTTCGATGTGAGGAACTCGCTCAGGTGGCCGCGCCAGGATCGACTCGGGCATGCTTCCGCCGGCTGAGCCAGATCTTGCTGATTCCATAGAGGCCGAGTAGCGACCAGATGAGCTCAGTCCAGAAGACACCGATGTTGAACGGGCTGGCAGCGGACGCCGTGAGGAAGCCGGCACCGACAAAGTTGAGGACCTGATAGCTGTAGTGGTCCGGCGTGAGCCTGCCAAGGTTGAGCAGGGCGAAAGCCGCAAGCAGCGCGACCGAGGCGATGAGCCCGAATATCACCATTGCCGACATGGGTACCGATCCATCCTGAAGGGAGTACATGATGATGGAAGATCAGAGATCTCCCGCCCTTCTCGCGGGAGTGGACTTCCGGGGTACGACAAACGCTACCGAGAGGGTTTCCGGGCACATCAGGCCCGGCAGGAAGCGTGCTCCACTACTGCGTTACATCCGTATCAACCTTCCGCGAACCACCCGGCTTCTCCTGCTCGTGGTGGTCGCCGTCATCGGCGCCGCGTCGGCGGCGGTCGCTCTCTCGGGGCACGAACCCTTCCCGTTCGCCAGCCCGCTCCTGTGGAGTGTCGTCGGCGCAACGGTACTGTTCGTGACCGTGGGCCTCCTCACCTCCGCTCGAATCTGGACCTGGGGCATGGGGATCGCCCTCTCCTCGATGCTCGTCTACGTCGGGGGACTGGCAGGTGATGCACCGTACGTGTGGAACGGTGCCAGTGTTGTTCACGCCGCAACGTGGAACCTGACGCTCCTGGCGTCCATCGGCTACCTGGTGCTGTATGGGGCACTGCGGTACGGGATGATCGTCGCCGCCCCGGACGACCAGAATTTCATGGACTGACCAGGGGCACAGGCATGGATCCCGGATTTCCGTGGTGGCTCCGCGTGGAGCACTTCCTCAACATCATCTTCATCTCGTTCCTCGTTCGTTCGGGGATCGAGATCCTGGCCACCTACCCCAAGCTGTACCGCTCGCAGCACAACGTGTCCGGCACATCGTGGGCCCAGTTCACGATCCAGGAGGCGCCCAAGCACAAGTACTACACGGTGGGTAGTGAGTACGACGACTATTCGCCCCGCCTCTCCCTGTCGGGGCGCGGCCTGCTCGGCCTGGGGCGGTACTGGCACTTCATCGCCGCCACGGGTTTTGTCACCTTCTGGGTGATCTACCTCGTGCTGCTGCTCGTCACCGGACAGTGGCGGCGCTATGTCCCATCCTCCCTGGATACGTTCGCCCGGGCCGGTTAGGACATGCTCGCCTACCTGGCGTTCACCATTCCCCAGGCGCCGGACGGGATGGTCTTCAACGCCATCCAGCAACTGTCCTACGGCTTCGTGATCCTGATCCTGGCCCCGCTGGTAATCGTTACCGGAGCATTCCAGTCGCCGGCCATAGCCAACCATTTCTCCCGCATCACGCGCGCGATGGGTGGGCGTCAGGTGATCCGCACCATCCACTTCCTGTGCCTCGTCGCGTACGTAGCCTTCGTCGCCGTCCATGTGTTGATGGTGGTGATCCATGGCTACATGCACGAGACGGCGAAGATGGTGTTCGGCCACTCCAATTTCCCCATTGCCGGCGGGATCATCTTCACCATCGGCCTCGTCTTCGTGCTGGTGCTGCACGTGGTGGCCACGCGCTGGACGCTGGCGGACGGCCGCGCCGTCGAGAGGCTGCACAACCTGATCGTGCGGCCATGGTCGAACCTGCTGTACAGGCTGCCGGCGCGCATGCACTACGACCGCTCCAACGTCACCGGCCAGGACGTGGGGCTGGAGAACGCCACGCACAACTTCCGGGGGAGCGGGCGGCCGCCGGAAACGGCGGAGTATCTGGCCCTCATGGCCAACTGTTATGAGGACGACTACGTGCTCGAGATCGGTGGCTACGTCGAGCGCCCGATGACGCTGACCATTCAGGACCTGCGCGAACTCGCCTCCGGCCATTCCCAGACCACGCTCCACCACTGCGTGCAGGGCTTCACCTCGATCGGACGGTGGCGCGGCATTCCCGTCGCGGACCTCCTCGATCTCGTCCGCCCCCTGCCCGGGGCGACCGACGTCGTCTACACGAGCTTCCAGGACATGGGCCGCGACGACCCGCTCTATGAGGGAGGGACGTACTACGACTCCAACCCGATGATCGAGGCGCGGATGCCGCAGACGCTCATCGCCTTCGAACTCAACGACGAGGGGGAGATCGCGGCCAAGAACGGCGCGCCCGTACGGCTGCGCGTGGAGACGTCCACCGGCTTCCGCAGCCTGAAGTGGCTGGAACGGATAGAGGTGGTCAACCGCTACGACATCATCCTCGAGGGCCGCGGCGGCTACTACGAGGACTCGGATTTCTACGACCGCAACCAGTTGATCTGACCCACCCGGCAGCGTCGAGAGAGGTACACATCATGAAGTCCAGGGACATGCGACCACGCACCCAGGCCGAGCTGGACGCCTACATCGCCGCGCGACC
>CALCHX010000020.1 GCA_937906875.1 uncultured Gemmatimonadota bacterium
GCTTTCGCCGGGGTGCCCCGGCTTTCGCCGGGGTGACGGGGCTTTCGCCGGGGTGACGGGCTTTCGCCGGGGTGACGGGGCTTGCGACGGGGGGACGGGCTGTCGGGAGGATGGTCGGCTACGTGCATGGTGCCTGTTGAGTGCCAGGCTGCCTTTATTCGAACCTCGACCATCCATCCATTGCTGTCCAGCCGGAGAATCATCCAGATAGTAGCCCTGCTCTGTGTAGCCGCTTGCGGGGGAGATCGGTTGGGCGCCAACTCACCTGATGTCTCCGCCGAGGCCGTCGACAGCGAGCCCCATCGCGTGATCTCGCTCGACGAGCGGGTGAGCGACAGCACGATACCGCCCGACAGTGCGCTGGAGGCCGGCGCTTCGACGCGGCTGGTGGGAATCGAGGCGCGGCTCTGGGACTCCCGCTCGGGCACCTTTCGTACGATAGGCGACAGCGTGCACGTCACTGCCGACGCGCCGTCGGGCGCCCTGCTGGTGGTGGTAGCCGGCCAGGCGCCCGGTGGCACCATCCCGGCCACCATCGAGCTGGAAGTCACCGATGCCGACGGCACGCTGTTCAACTCCGGTTTCATGCAGTCATTCCAGGTCGGCGACGATGGGGCCTTCCGGACGCCCTTCCTGGTCAACGGCGAGCTGTGCGTGCCGGTGAAGCTGGTGGCGAGGACGGATGGCGGCCGGGAGCTGACGCGGAAGGTGGTGTTTACCTGTGGATCGTGAGTTTAGTGGGGCGTCCGGGACGCGAGATTACCGAGCGGACAACATCTGAGCCGGCGGGTGACAGTTCAGTTTCGACGACGGTTGCGGAGACTGTCGGAGACGCTGAAGGCTTGCCCGCGCTACCGCGACCGCGCTCTCGCCGGTGGTAGCACAGGGGTTCACGGAGACGCGAGATTCCCGCTGCATGCCTCAGTTCGCTACCGCCAAGCTCGGTCCGTGGGAAGAGTGTCGCTCGACGAACTCCCCCGGGCCGGGTGACCTCTAGCGCCCAGCCCCGCCCGCCACCGACGTCCCCACCGGGATTCCATCCACCCCGCGCCGCAGTACCCGTCCTGCCCTCACACCCACGAACCGCCCGCCGTCCACCGCCACGGTACCGTTCACGATCACGTACGGTATCCCGTCCGGGTACTGATGGGGATCCTCGAAGGTCGCACGATCGGCCACCGTGGCCGGATCGAAGATCGTGATGTCGGCGTAGGCGCCCTCGACCAGCGTGCCGCGGTCGCGGAGACCGAGCCTGGCCGCCGGCTGGCCGGTCATCTTGTGTACCGCCTGGGGTAGCGTGAGCACGCCGCGCTCGCGGACGTAGCGGGCGAGCACGCGCGGGAAGGTGCCGTACCAGCGCGGGTGGGGATGCCCCTCCCCCGGCGCGGTGAGCCGACCGTCGGAGGCGATCATGGTCTGTGGATGGCGCATGATGCGCTCCACGTCGTCCTCCTCGAGCACGTGGTAGATGGCCGACGCGCCGCCCTTGAGCATCGCGTCCACCACCAGTTGGGCGCCGGTCTCCAGCGTCGGGGGCAGCCCGCGCTCGACCGCCCAGTCGCGCAGGGTGCGGCCCTCCAGGTCCGGCTGCCAGGCAACCCTGGCCAACTGGACGCGGCTCAGGTCACCGCCGCCACGGTCATTCTCCAGGTTGAAGACGATCTCGCGAAGTATGCTGTCGCGTAGCGCCGGATCGTTCACACGCTTGCGGAACTCGTCGTTACCGCCGGCCATCGCCCACGCCGGGACGAGGATCGAGATGCCGGTGTAGGTGGCCGTGTACGGATACTGGTCCATCATCACGTCGACCCCGTCGGCGCGCGCCGAGTCGACCATGGCCAGGGTGCGCACGCTGGCGCCCCACATCGGCTTGCCCACCACCTTGTGGTGCGTGAGCACGATCGGAATCCCGCTCTCCCGGCCGATCCTTATCGCCTCGCCCACCCCCTCGATCAGGCCCAATCCTTCCTCACGCAGGTGTGAGGTGTAGATGCCGCCGGAGTCGGCGGCGACGCGGGCCAGGGCCACCACTTCGGGGGTCCTGGAGTAGGCGCCGGGAATGTACTTGAGCCCGGTCGACAGTCCCCACGCTCCCTCGCCCATGGCCTGCGCGACCATCGCCTGCATTCGCGCCAGTTCCGCGGCCGTGGGAGCGCGATTCGCCCGACCCATCACCTCGCTCCGGATGGTGTTGTGCCCGGCCAGGAAAGCTACGTTCATCCCGACGCCGAGCTTACCCGCCGAGTCCAGATAGGGGGCGAGGGGGAAGGGTGAACCGCCATCGGGACCGCCCAGCGAGGTCGTCAGTCCCTGTCGCACGGCGCTCTCGGCCTCGGGCAGGCGGAGCAATGGGTCAAGATGCGCGTGCAGGTCTATGAAACCCGGCGAGACGACGAGTCCGGTTGCGTCAATCACCCGCGCGGCGTCGGCGGTCGGCAACGCCGTCGTGGACACGCGAACTATGCGATCGCCGCGCACGCCGACGTCGGCACGCACTCCCGGCGAACCAGTGCCGTCAATCACGGTGCCGCCGGTGATCAGCAGATCGTACGCCTCGGCGACGACCGACGCCGAATCAGGGCCGCGGGAACTGGCCGTGTCGCCACTGCTCGTGCAGGCAGCCACGGCGAGGGCGAGCAGGACGACGTGTGCTCTCACTCCGGATATCCTCGTTGCAGGTTCATCGCTCTCAGGCAATCTCTCCAGCGCCCACGACGCGCGCCCCGGACGTGGCGTCAAAGATATGTGCGCCGGCACTGTCGACGGCCAGTATCACCCTCTCGCCAGGCTTGGGCGGCACGGGCATGGGGGCTACACGGGCGGTGAGATCCTGAGTCGCGATGCGTCCGTGAAGCAGGATCTCGTTCCCCAGCGGCTCCACGGCGTCCAACTGCAGTGGCAACATGCCGACCTGCGCCTGTCCCGGTAGGGGCGCCGGGTTCGTGGTTCCCGCCGGGCGGGCCAGGTTCGTGGTTCCCGGCGGGGGCGTCGAACTCCTGGTTCCGGCTGGCCATGCCAGGTTCGCGGTTCCCGGTGCGGGCGCCGAACTCCCGGTTCCGGGTGCGGGCGCCAGGTTCGTGGTTCCGGATGGGGGCGCCGAACTCCCGGTTCCGGGTGGCCGCGCCGCATCCCGAGTTCCTTGCGAGGGCGCCGCATCGGTCCCGGCCAGGGAAAGTTGTTCCGGACGGAGACCGAGCACCACGGGGCGGCCGACGGCCTCAGCGGCGGCCGGGTGGCGGCCCAGGGGCAGCTCGAGGTCATCCGCGGCCGCTCGGAAGATGGCGTTGCCGGCGCTACCGACCGTCACCTCGCCGTGGATGAGGTTCATGGACGGGCTACCGATGAAGGTGGCCACGAACAGGTTGCGTGGCCGCTCGTAGAGACCCATCGGCGTGTCCACCTGCTGCACCCGACCGGCGTCGAGGACGACTATGCGATCGCCCATCGTCATGGCTTCCACCTGGTCGTGCGTCACGTAGAGCACGGTGGCGTTCAACTCGCGGTGCAGGCGGGTGATCTCGCGTCTGGTCTGGACGCGCAGCTTGGCGTCCAGGTTGGAGAGCGGTTCGTCGAACAGGAAGACAGCCGGCTGGCGGACGATGGCCCGTCCGATGGCCACGCGCTGGCGCTGGCCGCCGCTCAGTTGACGCGGCAGACGTTCCAGCTCGGGCCCCAGGCCGAGTATGTCGGCGGCCTCGCGCACGCGTCGATCTATCTCGGCGGCGGGCAGCTTGCGCAGCTTCAGGGCGAACGCCATGTTCTGGAAGACGGACATGTGCGGGTAGAGCGCATAATTCTGGAACACCATGGCGATGTCGCGGTCCTTGGGCGGAACATCGTTGACCACTCGCTCGCCTATCGTCAGGCGACCTGCCGTGATGGATTCCAGACCGGCGACCATGCGCAGCGTCGTACTCTTGCCGCATCCCGAAGGGCCCACCAGCACGACGAACTCGCCATCGGCCACGTCGAGGTCCACACCATGGACCGCCACGTGGCCGTTCTCGTAGATCTTCCGTATTCCCTCCAGCGTCACCCTGGCCACTGGACGCCTCCGCGCCTGAGAGTTGCGTGACGTGAGAAGATGCATGAGAACTGCCCGCGCGTGGCGCGAACAGAGCCGATCCGTGCCAGATCGGCCTGCGTCACGCCGGTCCACGCCAGCCGGGCCTGCCGATGAGCAATCAGTCTCTCTTTCCAGATGATTTTTGCTGGGGCGCCGCGACGTCCGCGTACCAGATTGAAGGATCGCCGCTGGCCGACGGTGCCGGTCCGAGCATCTGGCAGCGTTTCACCCATTCGCCGGGCCTCACCGAGAACGGTGACACGGGCGACGTGGCCTGCGATCACTACAACCGCTGGCCGGAAGACATAGCCCTGATGGCCGAGCTCGGCCTCAACGCGTACCGCTTCAGCATCTCCTGGAGCCGCATCCTGCCCGAGGGGACCGGTCCCGTCAACCAGGCCGGGCTGGACTTCTATTCGCGTCTCGTGGATGGCCTGCTCGAGCGTGGTATCACGCCCTTCGCCACGCTCTACCATTGGGACCTCCCGGCCGCCCTCGACAACCGCGGCGGCTGGCTCAACAGGGATATCGCAGACTGGTTTGCCGATTACGCACGGGTTGCCTATCGTGCCCTCGACGACCGGGTGCGTCACTGGGCGACGCTGAACGAACCGTGGGTGGTGACCGACGGCGGCTACCTGCACGGCGCCCTCGCGCCGGGCCACCGCAATCTCTTCGAGGCGCCGCTGGCCAGCCACAACATAATGCGCGCCCATGGAGCGGCGGTGCACGCGTACCGGGCCGAGGGTGCTCACGAGATAGGCCTGGTGGTGAACCTGGAGCCCAAGTACCCCGCCGACAACCGCCAGCAAACCCGGGCGGCCACGAAACGCGCCGATGCCTACATGAACCGCCAGTACCTGGATCCGGTCTTCCTCGGCAGCTACCCCGACGAATTGCGCGACATCTTCGGCGAGGCGTGGCCCGAGCCGACGGCCGACGACATGGCCCTCATCAAGCAGCCGCTTGATTTCCTCGGCGTCAACTACTACACACGAAGCGTGACCATCAACGACGAGGATGCTCTTCCGGTCCGGGCAGGTCGGGTGATACAGGATGGGGCCACATACACGGAAACCGACTGGGAAGTGTACGCCCAGGGACTCACCGACATACTCGGCTGGGTCACCGAGCGCTACGGCGCCATACCGCTCTACGTGACGGAGAACGGCGCGGCCTTCTTCGATCCTCCCGTACCACTCGCTGATCCGCACCCCGACCCGCTGCGCGTGGACTACTTCCGACAACATCTCACCGCTGTCCGGCAGGCCATGTCCAACGGAGTGCCAGTGCGCGGCTACTTCGCCTGGTCGCTGCTCGACAACTTCGAGTGGAGCCTGGGCTTCGCCAAGCGTTTCGGGATCATCCACGTCAACTACGGCAACCAGAAACGGACGTTCAAGACGAGTGCTCGCTACTACGCGGACGTGATCCGTACGCGCGGCGCCGTGCTGGACGGCGGCTGACGGCCATCGGCGCTGGGCGGCGGACGACGACCACCGATGCCGGGCGGCGGCCGACGACCACCGATGCTGGATGGCGGCTGACGGCCACGGGCACATGTTCACCACCACCAACGTACCTCCGCGGGCAGTGCGCGCAGGACCATGCTGCCGTCGGCGGTCAGCGATTCGCGACGGCCGTTGACGGTGGCTCGCCGGGGCGTCACATCGTACGGCGCGCGCACGACGATGCCTCCGACCGGGACGCGCAGGTCGCCACCGATCGCCAGGAGAGCGCCGCCCGCCGCCGGAGTCCAGCGCAGGTCCAACTGGCCATACTCGGTACGCATGTGTTTCACGCTTACGCCGGCACCCCTGGTGGCCCACGCCGACGGAACGGCGGCACCGACGACGACGGACGAATCGCTCTCCCGAGTATAGGCGAAGAAGTCGAGCACGGAGCGGATGAAATCCGAGCCGACCCACGTATGCGGCATGTCGCCTATGAAGCGCGGCGTGCGTGGGTCCTTCCAGACCACTTCCGCCCACTGGTTCCACCCCGGCGGACGCTGGTGACCCATGAACCAGTCCGCTATCGCATGCGCACGGGCTGGCTGGTCGATTCTGACCATCGTGCCCACCACTCTCCACTCGTAGGGCGTGTAGTTGTCCCACGGTTTCGCGCCGTCCCGGCGCGCGACGAACTCCTCCCAGTAGCGCTCGAACGTGCGGCGTAGCGCGCTGTCGGGAAGGGCCGCCCCGACGCCCACCGGCGAGACTGCTATCGTCGTCGACGTGGGATCGAAGTCGCCCAACTCCACCGCGCCGGGAAGGTAGTCGATGCCATGTTTCGCCATCGCCCGTCGGTACGATTCCACGAGATCGCGCTGGAACTCGTCGCGCAATGCGTCGTAACGCGTGCTGCTGTCCGCGTCACCAACCAGCCGCGCCAGCCAGGCGGCGTCCTTCAGACCGCGCAGCGTGAACAGGTCATCCCAGTACGAGTGCATGGGCTTGGCCGAGTAGCCTTCGTGGCTGATGGACTGCGGCATGAGGCCGTAGTAGGCGCGGAGCGAGTCGACCGATCGGTACCGCGCGGTCATGCGTGAACGGCGGAGGGAGTCGACGTAACTCACAGCTCCCACCACGTGCGGCCACATCGAGCGAGCCAGCGTCGTGTCGCCGGTGAACCGTACGTACTCGGCGACCAGATATATGAACTCCCCATGACTGTCGTTCTCGGGCACCGGATCGGCGCCGCGATGATCCACGCAACAGGGGATCTTGCCGTTCGGGTACTGGAAGCCGGCGTACCATTCGATGAACGGACGCACCATGTCGGCCTGGCCCATCTGGAGCAGTGCGGTGGAGGTGAGCGCACCGTCCCGTATCCACGATCGCTCGTAGCTGCGCGATCCCGGCTGGATGCCGGGCCCATCCTGATTGATCAGGATGTAGGCGACGGTGCTGGCGAGTGATCGGCCAATGTCGGCGGCATCTCCCGGCAGGGTCACCGTCACCCGGTTCAATCGCGCTCGCCAGGCGGCTGCAGTTCGCGCCTGTTCGCGCTCGGCGATCGCAGCCGCGGCTTCCGCACTCAGGTTGGCTCCAGGCTGCCGAGCGCTGGATGGAGCGGTGACGGTGCCTGGAGGTCGCGCAGCGCCGGGCGGTGTCTTCGGGACGGCGGCAGTCTGCGTGGCATCGAGCGGTGCGGCCAGGACGACTTCGCGATCGCCGTGCGCGGGTACGTCCAGTGCCCAGCCAAGCACGGCGGCAGCGCGACCGAGCGTGTCGACCGCCGCGCTGTCCGGGGGCAGCACGCCGCTACGGAGCCCGGACACGACACCTCCAGCGTCGAAGCTGGCCGCTCCGGCAGCGTCTGGCCTCGTGACCGCGACAACCTCGTCGCCGCCGGCGGACGGGCCTCCATTCACCCTGATCGTGCCATCACTTACAGAGATGGTGCGGATGTCGCCGGCGCCGCCGGGAGTGTTCAGGAACTGCATCGGCGGGTTCACCTGGAAGGGGCGGATCGCCGAGTAGAGCGCGACCCGCTGGGGTGCGGCCGCTTCGTTCCGCACGCGGTAACGGAGCCAGAGCACCGCACTGTCCGGCCCGCCGGCAACGAACGCGGTCGTCGTCAGGGACAGCGAATCGGCCGTGCTCCAGACCACGCTCGGGATGGGGAGCGCCGAGTCCACGAGTGTCTGCGAAGACCGTACATCGGCCCAACCGAGAAACCGGCCGTCTTCCAGGCGCAGGAAGGGTTCGATGGAGAAGCCGCCCTTCCGTACCTCCACCGCGCCGTCCTCGCTCACCAGCGCCTCGCGCTCGTCGGCCGGCGCACCGACAATGGTCCAGTAGCTCATCACGCTGTCGGTGATGGCGCGTGGATAGTCGCCCCGTGGTGCGTCGTGGGCGAGCGCCGCGTAGAAGGAGTTCAGCGACGCCGCCCAGGCCAGCGGGTGGACGATGATGGAGTGCATCGCGTAGCCACGACCACGAGCCGATCTCACCATGGCAATGCGCAGCCAGCGCGCTTCGGTCTCCGGCAGGTAGATCGGATCACTGCCGCCATCGCCGCCGCTTACGGTGTAGATGGTCTGCCAGTCCACTCCGTTGGCGGACCGTTGGACATCGTAGTCGGTGGCGTGATCGAGCGAGTCCCAGACAATGGTGACGCCGCCGAGTTCGCGATTGCGACCGAAATCGAGGGAGAGCCACTGGGGGCCATCGACGGCACTCCGCCACCCCGTCGGACTTGCCGTGTCGACCACCGCCTGGGGAGTGCTGCCGGCGGCGCTGCTCGAGGCGCTCGCCACTGGTGTTCCGGTGTAGGGCACGACTGGTTCGCGTGGTTCCAGCACGAACTCGTCCAGCCAGACCGATCCGCGACCGCCGCTGCCCGCCGTGATGGCCAGCTCGATGGCCGCGACATGTCGTAGCTCACCGCCGCCCAGTGGGCCCCAGGCAAACTCGATCTGGCGACGGCGAAAGGTGAGCTGCGTCCACCGTTCCGGAAAGTGGAAGTCACGCCTGTTCATCCACCAGACGTTGTCGCCTGTCGAGTCCACCAGCTTGAACTCGAGGTTCTGCGGCTGGATGTCACCGCGTATCCAGAGGGTGAAGGCGTAGTTCTCAGGCAGATCGAGCGGCAGTGACCGACTGACGATGGCATAGCCACCGCCACCGTGAAAGTCGACATCCACCCGCATCGCGCGGCCGCGATGCCCGCTATCCGACGCGATCTGCATGGACACCCCGTCGGACGGGGCGGCGGTCCACTCCAGGCTGTCGTCGAACGAGTCGAGCACAATGGGACGCGTTGCCGGCACTGTCGAGGACGACGCCATGCAGGCGGCCTGTGCCAGCGCGATGCAGGCGGCCAGCAACACCGGTTGCAGCCAGGTGGCCCGGCTCGCGCGAGCCACTATCCCTTCACGCTCCCGGCCATCACGCCCTGCACGTAATACCGCTGGAGAAACAGGAAGACGACCAGAACGGGAAGCACGGTGAGCACCGACCCGGCCATCATAAGTTCGGTGTCCTGGACATGCTCGCCGACCAGGTTGGCCAGCGCCACCGGCAGGGTGTAGTGATCCTGGTCGCTGAGTACGATCAGCGGCCACATGAAATCGTTCCAGGTGCTGAGGAAGGTCCAGATGGAGAGCGTGGCGAGCACCGGCGCGATCACCGGTAGCACGAGCGACCAGTAGATGCGGAACTCCCCTGCCCCATCCATCCTCGCCGCGTCCAGCAGTTCGTCGGGAAAGGCCAGCGTGTACTGCCGGATGAGGAAGATGCCGAAGATGCTCGCCAGACCGGGGATGATGACGCCCCAGTAAGTATTGATCAGCCCCATCTGCTTGAGGAGGAGGAAGAGCGGCAGCATGGAGACCTGCACCGGGATGACCAGCCCCGCGGCGAGCAGCCGGAACAGGCGATCGCGACCGCGGAAGCGCAGCTTGGCAAAGGCGTAACCGGCCATCGAGTTCACGAACAACGAGACGGTCGTGACAGTCACCGTGACGATGACACTGTTCAGCAGCGAGCGCCCCAGGTTCAGCCTCGTGAAGAGCGCCCTGTAGTGCTCCAGCGTGGGATGATCGGGGAGCACGTGCGGCGGATAACTGCTGGCCTCACCGGTGGCCATGAACGACGCCGAGAGCATCCAGAGTATGGGCAGCAGCGAGAGCAGCGCGCCGATGACGAGCGTGGAGTACAGCAGCACGCTGGCCAGCCGCCGGTTCATCGTTCCTCGCCGCGCTGGAGGCGGAACTGGACGAGCGTGGCGAGCAGTATGATGACGAAGAGGACGAAGGCGATCGACGCCGCATAGCCCATTCGCCACCAGCGGAATCCCTCCTCGTACATCAGGAGCACCACCGTCGTCGTCGCCCGCAGTGGACCGCCCTGGGTCATCACGTATGGTTCGGCGAAGATCTGGAAGTAGCCGATCATGGTTATCACGCCGGCGAACAACATGGTTGGCCCCAGCATGGGCCAGGTGACGTGCCGGAACCGGCTCAGTGACCCCGCGCCATCCATCTCGGCGGCCTCATACAGCTCTGTCGGTATCGCCTGCAGGCCGGCGATGAAGATGAGCATGTTGTAGCCGAAGTTCTTCCAGACGGCCATGATGATGATGGCCGGCATGGCCCACCGTGGATCGCCCAGCCAGTCTATGGGCGCCACGCCAATCCAGCCCAGGGCATAGTTGAGCAGACCGTAGCGTGGGTGGTAGAGGTAGCGCCAGACGATCGCAACAGCCACGAGCGTCGTCACGAACGGCGTGAAGTAGATCGTGCGGAAGAGACCACGCAGGCGCACAGTCCGACCGTTCAGGAGGAGCGCCGCGCCCAACGAGGCCGCTATGGAGAGAGGCCCCCCAACGACGGCGAAGTAGAGCGTGTTGCGCAGCGCCTGCCAGAAGAGCGGGCTACGCAGCAATCGCGCATAGTTCTCCAGCCAGACAAGGCGCGCGTTGGCCGGATCCCGCAGCGCGTAGATGTCGAAGTCGGTCACGCTGAGCATGAGCGCGGCGATGACCGGCAGCAGGAAGAAGACGGCGATGAGGATCAGCGCCGGCGCCAGGAAGAGCCAGGCCGCCGGGTTCCGCTCGCTCCGCGCCACTCCCCGCGCGATCGAGGGCATCAGCGGGGCACCGTGCCGGCCGTCGCTCCGACAGGGGCCGCGGGCTCGATGGCCCCACGGTCCAGCAGCCAGCGCCGCTTCTCGAGAATCGCGTTCACCGACCGATCCAGGGCGGCAAGCACCACCGGCACCGGCTTGCCGCCGCGCACCGCCTGCTCCAACTGCTCGGCGATCGCCGTGGCTATCTGCTCCCACTCCGGCACCTTGGGCGTGGGGCGAACATTCTCGAGCTGGGTGCGGAAGGCGCGTGCATAGCGATTGCCGGCGAGCACGCTGTCGCGCCAGGCAGCGCGTCTTGCCGGCAGGTCGCCGGTGAGTTCGTAGAAGCGAAGCTGCTGCTCCGGCTCGGACAGGTATTCCACCAGTCGCCAGGCGGCGTCCTGGTGCCTGGAGCGACGGAAGATCACCAGGCTGGCGCCGCCGGCGAGCGATACGCCGGGCGTCAGCGAATCGGGCGCCGGGAGTGGCGCCGTCATCCAGGAATCCTGCAGTTCGGGCGGCAGACGCCGTCTGAACTCGCCGATCTCCCAGGGACCGGTGATCATCATGGCCACGTTCCCGCGGGCGAACTCCTGGTACCGATTGGAGATCTCGGTGTTTGATATCGACGACGCCAGGCGATCGCGGTAGAGCCCCACGTAGAAAGTGAAAGCGGTTCTGAAGGCGCTGTCGGAGAAGGCACCGTAGCGGCCGCCGTCGCGCAGTAGCGGCGAGCCCAGTTGCAGCGCCAGGGCGACTGGCTGGGGCCATTCGTTGATGGGCAGGAGTGCGGGGTACTGCCGCGGAGACATCCGCGCCCGCAGGCGTTCCATGGCATCGCGCCATTCCGCCCACGTGGCGGGCGGCGTCGCGTAGCCCACCGAATCCAGCAGGTCCGAGCGGTAGAAGAGGACTCGCGTGTCCACGTACCACGGGATGCCGTAGGTGGTGTCGGCGATGACGTTGGTATCCCAGATGCCAGCGAAGTAATCGGCGCGATCGACGACGGCTGATGCCGCCACGCGATCATCCAGCGGCACGAGCGCGTCGAGCGCGACGAACTCGGGGATCCACGTATTCCCCAGCTGGGCGACGTCGGGCGTGGCGTCTCCGACGAATGCCGTGAGCAGCTTCTCGTGCGCGGCGGTCCACGGAATCTGCTGCACCCGCACGCGCAGTCCTGGGTTGCGCCGCTCGAACTCGGGCACCAACTGCGCGACGACCTCGCCCTCGCGACCCAGTCCCCAGAAGTTGATCGTGGTGACCGCATCGGCACTGGCACCGGCACAGCCGCCAGCCGTCACACCGCCCACGAGAGCGACGGCGATGACCGCGATGGCGCCGCGCGCGTTCACCGCGCCGGCTCCGGCGTGGCCAGCCAGCCACCGGTGAAGCCTGCTCGCTCCAGCCCACGCCTGATCACGGGGCTCGTGCGCATCAGCCGCCATATCAGCCCGCTGCGCATGTTCTCCGCCATGAGCAGGATCGCACCCTGGTCTATGCCCAGATAGTCGATATCCACCCAGGTCTGCCCGGGCACCACGCGGCCGTCCCTGGGCCACGGATGGTTGTCGCGCAGCGTCGGATTGAACGAATCGAGGAAGCCGTAGCGGTCGAAGAGCACGCCGCCGTAGGCCGAGCGCATGGCGCGCAGCGCCGGGATGGACGCTTCGGGGGCAAAGGGAAGTGCACCGCCAGCGGCGGTGGGAGTGATCGTGCCGTCGTCCCTGATCTGGTTGGCCGCCGCGCCGCGCGCCATGTAGCCGGAGAAGATGCGCCTTTCCCTGTCCACCACGAACGTCGTGTCGCCCGGGCCGTCGGAGGCGCTCAGCCCCCAGATGTCACCGCCGTAGTCGCGCCAGCGGAGTGGATTGAAGTGCGCGTACGCCTTCTGGGCGAGCGTGGCACGGCGGGAGTTCTCGAAGTAGTCGATGCCGCGACGACGCATGTAATCGTCCTGGATACCGCGGAAGTCGATCCAGATGTGGGAGTACTGGTGACCGAACAGCGGCGCGAAGTTCACCATCTCGTAGCCGTAGAACGGCCCCCAGGTGTAGTCGGCCGTGTAGGCCTTCCATGCCGACGGATCTATGGGATGGGTGGGCGAGGCGAGTGCCAGCACGTAGAGCAGCATCGCCTCGTCGTAGCCGCGCCAGTCGTAGTCGTGCAGGCCGCTTTCCGGATACCAGCCCATGCTGACACGGGGCGGCCGGGCCTGGGCGAAGGTCCAGTCCACACGCCTGTAGATGGAGTCGGCGAGCGCACGGATCTCCGATTCCGGGGCGCCAGGGCCATCAAAATAGGCCTGGCAGAAGAGGGCGCCACCAAGGAGGAGCGTGGTGTCGATCGTGGAGAGTTCCACCTGGCGGAAACGCGTACCTTCGGCGAGGTCCAGGAAGTGGTAGAAGAAACCGCGATAGCCGGCGGTGCCGGAGGGCGCCGTGCCCTGGGGCGCCCGCCAGAAGAAGCGCAGCGTGGCCAGCACGCGCTCGGCCGCCTGTTCCCGTGTGACCCAACCGTGCTCGACACCGATCGGGTAGGCGGTGAGCCCGAAGCCCACCGCTGCAATGCTCGAGAAGGTGCGCGTGGGCCAACGGTCGGGCACGAGGCCGTTGGCCGGGTTGGTCGTCTCCCAGAAAAAATTGAACGTGCGCCGCTGCAGGGTGTCGAGGAATGCCGCATCGGACGGGGCCAGGATGGCTGGCGCGATGGCCGGACGCGACGTGCCGACCGCCACCGGCACCGTGGCTGGTGCCGGTGGCGCCGTGGGCACGCAGGCGACCGCGCCAGCCAGCGTCAGGGCAAGCGCGGTACGCCGGATGAATCCGGCGGTTTCCTTGGCCCACTGAGCCTCGTGAGCGATCAGGTGCATGGTCGGTCCTCTCCCGGATACCTGTGCAGCTCAACGCTGGATGGCCTGATAGCCGTAGCGCAGCCCTACCTGCAATCGGCGACCCAGCCCGGCGCAACCCGGCTTGCCATAGTTCTCATTGGGGTTGCTGGGCGGATTGATCGTCGTGTTGAAGCAGCCGTAATTGGCGTTGTTGAAGGCATTGAAGAGATCCACCAGCACGCTCACCTCCTGCCCACCAAAGAGGAACGACTTCTCCGCGCGCATGTCCAGCGACTGCGTGGCGAACACATGCCCGATGCCCAGGAATGGGCGCGTGGGTGGAGTGAAGACGTAGGTGACCTGCTTTCCCGTCTCGAACCCGGCGCTGGCATCGGTGGCGTTGACGCTGATTCCGCTGCCGAGGTTGGCGATCCCGCTGAACAGTATGTCGTACGGCAGGCGGACTATTCCGTGGGCGACTATGCTGTGCCGCTGGTCGCCAGGCGCGCGCAGCCGCGGCCGGTCGGCCACGGTGGGATAGCGATCGTCGAAACCCCAGAAGAGGTCGGTGCTCTGCCCCTGCTCCTCGGATCGGGCGAGGGTATAGGCGAGCCCACCACCCCAGCGATCGTCGCCGACCAGCGGACGATCCAGTTGGAACTGGAGGGCGTCGTACCAGGTCTTCACCCTGTCATCGGTTACGAACGGCTGGGCGTAATTCGGACCCAGACCACCCCACGGTGTCGCACGCACGAAGTTCATGTAGTTCCTGCCCCGCACGCCATTGTATGACAGGGTGAGCTGCATGGAGCCGATGGACTGGCGGATGCCGCCGCTCATCTGCGTCGTGCGTGGCGGGGTGAGGTCGTTGGCGACCAGGAAGACCTCGGGAACACCGGAGCTTCCGGAGAGTGTGCGGAGCTGGGCCGGGTCATCGTACTTGTCGTTCCAGACCGCACAGTTGGCCGGGCTGCCGGCGCCGCATTCGTCGCGGAAACTCACCGTCAACACCCTGAACTGCCGCCTGTACTGTTCGTCGAACAGCGTGTTCCAGTAGTTGCGGTCGTAGTACAGGCCCCAGCCACCGAAGAGTACCGTGCGCCCGTCACCGGCGACGTCGTACGAGGCGCCGAAGCGCGGCTGGAACGCCTTCTTGTAGATGGGGCGATCGGCGCTGCCCGTGGTGATGTAGCGCCCGATGCCGCCCAGCTCGTCCACCACTCGCACCTGCCGTGTCCCGCCCCCGGCCAGCGGCTGGTCGACGAAGAACTGGGCCGCCAACGGGCCGCGCAACGAGTCAGCCAGTGGCTGTGGCGTCACGTAGTCGTTGTTGATCATGTTCGTCTCGGCGTCCCAGCGCAGACCAAGGTTGACGACCAGCTTCGGCGTGATCGTCCAGTCGTCCTGGATGTAGGCGCCGAACTGGGTGTTGTCGGTCTCCAGCTTGGGGTTTCCGAAACCGAATGCCGCCTCGAACGGGCGGGCATAATCCTCCTCGTGGCGATAGCGGAAGACAGGGTTGCCGAGTTGGTACTTGGTACCGTCGTAGCCGAGGAAATCCACCGACGCGCCGGCCTTGAATACATGGTCACCGGCGAAGCGCAGGCCGGTACGCGTGACATCGTTGCGCAGCGAGATACGAGACTGCTTGAAGTCCTGCTCGGTATCCTTGCCGCCAAGGCGCAGCACGCCCAGATAGTCCCGGCCCACCAGGTTGCCGTTCAACCAGGTGGGGTTCCAGGTGAACTGCTGGCCGCTCGCCTGGAACTCGTTCAGCCAGGCGTCGCCGGCATACTTCCAGTTGGCCACGCCGGTCAGGACATCCACCTTCATGTTCTCTGCCGCCTGCAGAGACGTCTGCCCACCAAAGCCCCGGTAGTCCTTGTCCCTGCGGACGTTCACGCTGGCGTCGACCGTGTTCCGGTCACTGGCGATCCAGGTGAGTTTCCCGAAACCCAGATGCTCGCGGAACTCCTGGGTGAACTGGCCGGTGTACGATTCGAGCTGCTGACGAAGCGCTGCGGGCACCCTGGCGCTGTCGCCACCCAGCAGCACGTAGGCTGGCTCGTCGCGGAAGTTGAGTTCGTAGGTGCCGAAGTAGAACAGTCGGTCGGGCATGATGGGTCCACCAACACTGCCGCCGGCCTGGAGCCGTTTGTAGTCCGGGCTGGAGCCGCCCCTTGAAGCCGTGAACGCATCGCGAGCGACGTATGAGTTACCCACTCCATTGGCGAAGAAATCCGCCTCGAACAGGTTGCTGCCGGTGCGCGTGGTGGCGGTGATCACAGCGCTCGCCGCCTTCTGGTATTCCGCCTTGTAGTTCTGGGTTATGACGCGGAACTCCTGCACCGCCGACTGGGGAAAGGGGTTGCCCTTGCTGGCATCCTGACCGACGACGCCACCTCTTAGCACGTCGTTCTTGTACGACGCGCCGTCGATGAAGATGTTCACCGCCTCGGCCGGCTGGCCGGCGGCGGCGATCGTCTTGTCGGTGCTGTTGACGTTCTGTGCCGTCATGCCGGGAGCGAGCCGGGCGATGTCGAGGAAGTTGCGCTCGAAACTGGGCAGGTTCTCGATCTGCTCACGCGAGACGTTCGTGGCCACTTCCGAAGTGCGCGTCTCGGCGGTGGTCGTGGAGGCCGTGATCTGGACTTCGGCCAGGGTGACCGCCGTCTCCGTCATCTGGAAGTTGGCGTCCACTGTCTGGCCGATGGGCAGCGTGATGGTGCGCGATTGTGGCCCCATACCCACGCGCCTGACGATGAGCTCGTAGGGCGCCGGCCGTAGCCCGCTCATGGAGTAGAACCCGTTGGCGTTCGTGCGGACGGTGCGCGCCTGATTCGTCTGAACGTCTCGCGCGGTCACCATGGCTTCGGGTACGGGTGTGACGCCAGCTACGGTGACGTAGCCGCGGATGGTGCCGGTGGAGGTCTGCGCCACGACGGGGCCGGCCGTGACGGCCAGTGCGGCAAGCGCAGAGAGCAGCAGGCTGGCGAGTCGCAACGCGGTGGGGACGGCGGCGGGCCAGCGGTGGATGACGACGCATGGCTGCATGGCGTGTATCCTCCTGGAACAGGGAAACGGTGAAGCGGGATACTGGAGCGTGCTGGTGGTGATTCAGCCCTGGCCGGATGCGCCGCATGAAGCACGCACCACGAGAGAGGTGGGCAGGACGGCGTGGACGGGCGACGGCGGGCCGTCTCCGGAAAGCATCTGCAACAGGATGGTGGCCGCCCGCTCGCCGAGGGCACTGATGCCGACCTGCACGGTGGTCAGCGGCGGCGTGAGGTAGCGGGCGACGGGTATGTCGTCGAAGCCGACTACGGCGATATCGTCGGGCACGCGCATTCCGTGCTGACGAACCGCGCTTAGCGCGCCCAACGCCATCGCGTCATTGGCGGCGAAGATGGCCGTGGGCCGTGGGCGAAGTCGCAGGGCAGCGCAAGCTGCTGCATGCCCGCCCGACTCAGTGAAGTCGCCAGCCAGTTCCAGCTCGGCTTCCCGGGCGATGCCGGCGGCGCGGAGCGCGGCGCGATAGCCAGTGAGCCGTTCGCGTGCGTCATGGTTGCGCGCGGCGCCCCGGATGAAGGCAATACGCCTGTGTCCGATGGCGAGCAGGTGCTCCACCATCGCCCTCGCCCCTCGCCGATTGTCGATGGCGAGGGTGGCATATCGCGCGTCCCTCACCGGACAGTTGAGGAGCACGACGGGTAGTTCCTCGGGCAGCTCGGCGGCCAGCGTCTCGCCATCCACGCCGGGCGACATGAGCAGGAGGCCGTCCACCCGGCCACGCATCGCTCGCAGGGCCGCGGCTATCTGGGCGCGATCGTTGTGCGAACTGGAGATGAGCAGATGGTGATGGTGCTGCTGCGCCGTCTCGTCGATGCCGCGAATCACTTCGGAGAAGAACTCCCCGTAGAGATCGGGCAGGAGCGCGCCCAGGGTGTGGCTACGCTTGACGGAGAGACTGCGGGCAGCGCTGTTGGGCGTGTAGCGCAGCTCGCGCGCCGTCTCGCGAATGCGTGCACGTGTATCCGGACTCACCGGTCCGCTGTCGTTGATGACGCGGGAAACGGTAGCGACGGAGACCCCGGCCTTCCGGGCGACGTCGCGGATGGTGGCCTTCACGGCGGACCTTCCTGGCATCCCTGATGTCGGGACCCAGCCAGCGGCGCGGGACGCTCCCACCGCCGGCAACGGCTTCAGTGGAAACGGTTACACCCGACGGCGATTCTGTCAATAGAGGGAGAACAGAACCGCGAGCGGCTGAGGTCGGTCGGTCCAGCGGCTGGAGACGAGCGAGGGCGCTCGCCCCGGCTCCCGGCTACCCGTTGACGGCGAGCACTTCAGGTCTCGCCCGGCAGTAGCCCTCGGCCGCCTGGCGCAGCGAGAGAACGGCCGATGCTTCCAGTTCGAATGCCACGTGCAGCTCGCCCAGAAAGTCGGCCCGGTGAGCCCTGCTCACGCGACCTGCCAGCTTGTCGCCCTGGCTCTGACGCCGCACGTGCTCGCGCGCCGCCAGCCAGAGCACACTTGCCTGACGACGCCACGGCAGATCCTCGGCGTCCGACTTCAGGGCAGCCGTGGCCTTCTCGTATGCGGTCCCTGCCTCGCCCAACTGACGGTCGGCCATCGCTGTCAACTCCAGCCAGCCATCCAGCTCCTGCGGGTCAATGCCGTCCTTCTCCACCAGCGCGGCGCACCGCTCGTGCTGTCGGCAGCTCTCCAGCGCGGCACGGCCCAGCCGGTCAGCCCGTGCTCGCAGCAGATCCATCGGGTTGGCGAGCGCGTCATCGGCATGGATCACGCGGGACGGCGTGGCGACATTCGCGGGTGTGATGGACCTGGGCATCGGAGTGCATCCTGAGGCTGGGATATCGACACGCCGGACGCGTGCCGAATGACTGGAAGTTAAGACGGCAGACGGCCGGGAATACAGTGAGGAAGCAGAAGAAGCCATTCAAGGTGCCCGGCCGCCCCCCGAGACACGACGTTGTTGCCGCCATACGGTCACATCCAGAATTGCCACTGCTTGGTGGTCCAGACGTAACCGGCCAGGCAAGCATTGGTCACTGCGTGGGCAAGCACCAGGTCGCCGAGCGACTTCGTGCGCCACATCCACCAGTTGTAGACGATGCCGGCCAGCAGCCCGACTTCCCAGAACGGCCCATGTTCGCTGGCGAAGAGGAGCGCCGTGACGACGAATGCGAAGGTCGTGTAGCGCCCCAGCGGCACCTTCTCGAAATCCGAATTCTGAATCCAGCGCGGCAACCAGCCGCGCCAGAACAGCTCCTCCAGGATGGGCACGAGCAGCGCCGCTCGCGCCACCCGCAGCCAGAGCACCAGCGGGTCGGCCAGTTCTGCGGTCGGGATGGACAGTTCGACCTTGCCCGTAATGGAGTTCTGGAAGAGCCACGACTCGCGCCAACCCGGAATCAGCGCGTCCGGCGCAACCCAGAGTGCACAGACGCCCACCCCCACCAGCACCGACCCGATCCAGTGCGGGAAGCGCAGACTGGCCACCAGATGGCGCGAGGTGAGCCAGATGGTCCCCGCAACCACTGTCACCCAGAGGATCGATTCCCATGGCTGGCCGATCTCCAGCCAGCCGAAGAGGCCGAGGCAGAGGATGAAGACAGCGAACGGCGCGACATACGGAATTGCGGGGTGCTTGAGCATGTCCTGGAGCTTCTGGATGCGGGGGTGGCGAGCAGGTTGTCGCGATGCCGTCCACTGCCCGGACAGCCGGGCTGCAGTTGACGTGGATTGAAATGCGGATGGTACGAAGACACATGACCGGAATCGACAAGCGATAAACTCGCCGGTGCAGCGTACAGTTGGCAAATCGACACCAACTATTCGTCGAGGCGGGTCGACCCACGGCCTTCCCAGCACCACGGGCGGCGCTCCGCGACGTGAGGTCGAGGCCGATCTGCTCCGACCACCGGCAAGACAGAGGCGATCCAGGGGTGACCTGGGTCACGGGTGAGTTGCCTCTGGCCACGGCTGGACGTCCTGTGAGAAATCCCGCCCACGCGGCTGCCGAGACCGACGGCGCACGCGGCCGCATGTCGGATCCCCCGCCGTGCCAGCAAGGCGCCCACCAAGCCGGAGTCCTTCCGATGAGCATTCTCGTCGAAGCCCTCAGCGTAGTCATCCCCAGGCATGTACTGGATGCGGGCTATCCAGGCGGTACCGAGGGTTACATCGAAACCGCCCGCCGCGCCCGCGGTGCCCGCTACGCCATCAGCGACGATCGACTGGCCTGCGTCAGCTTCGCCAGCCCCGCCGACGCCGACGCATTCACTCTCCCGCTGTCAGCTCTCGGGCTGGGTTCCGAGGAAGGCGCACCACCTCCGGTGGCCTGCCTGGACGAGGACTTCGGCCCCACGGCGGCCTGTCCCTGGCTCCGCTGGCGACGGCACGACGACGGCTTCACTTCATGCTGGCTGGAGTGGACCGAGCCGGGAGAACTGGCCGCCCCTCCCGACTGGCTGCCGCCACGACAGCGCTCCCAGGCGGGTAGGCCAGCCGCCGCCCGCCCGGCGTCGCCGCCAGCGGAACCGGCCCCGACGGCGGCTGATTTCGCGCCAGCCACATCCGCCTTCGGACGCGATACGCCACCGCCCTTCCGCATCGTGCCGACCGCGATCGGCCCGTTGACGCCCATCAGCAGCCCTGCCGTTCTCGCCGCCATGGAGGGAATCCCGGCCAGCAACGGGCACGCCCTCCTGGACGCCGACTCCATGGACGTCGATAGCCTCGTCGCCAGCGGCGAAGCAACCTTCCCGGAGATGGAGTACGGCAACGCAGGGTCCGACGTCGCCGATGAGGAGGTCGGGGATGAGTGGTCGCTGCCGGAGTTCGAGCCGAGCGAGGTCGATGCCCAGGCGGTGGACGGCCGGACGACGACTGACGAGACGAACGAGACGGCGGACGGCTCCGGCCCCGCCGAAGAGGAGGTGGAAGATCCCTCGTTCGCGCAGGACGAATCGGCCGTCGTCTACTCGATGCCCCCCCACGAAGCTGCAGCCACGAACGATGTCGTGGCGATGGACGACGCATATGAGGCCGTGCTGGCTGAAGCCAGCACCGCACTGGACGGCGTCACGGCCGCGGAATCCGTCGCGGCCGAGGAGGCTGCCGCGGACGTGCAGGAAGTGCAGACGGCGGAAGAACCCACCGTCGATGCCCAGGTTCCGCTCGCCGAAGACGACTGGATATCCTACGATGCGATGGCTGGTACGAGCGCAGCGGAGATCAGCGAGTCAGAGGTCACCGAAGTCCGGATATGGTCCGATGAGATCGACGACGAGCCGATGGCCCCATCGAACTGCGAGGACCTCGATGCGTCGCTACGGACTGACGCGAACGCGGCCACGTTCGACGATGACGATATCGAGGCGCTCTTCGCGGCCCGGGATCGCGATCTCCCGGCCAGTCCTCACGACGAGGCGCAGCAAGTAGCCAGTGCACTGCCAGACGACGATACCGCGCACATCCCAGCTTCCCTCACCCCCGTCGCCATGACCGCCATCTCAGTTGCCCCATCGCCAGTTGCTGTCTCCTCCGACGACTCGTCACTCGACGCCGTCCGTGCCCATCTTGCCGAGCGCGGTTGGCGTTACAGCCAGGATGTGGACCAGGGAGCGCTCTTCTACCAGACCGTCGGAGGCCGTGCCTCCTACCCCGGATTTGCCGCGGCCGACAAGTCGGAGCAGTTGGTCTGGCTGTACACGCAGATTCCCGTCCGGGTACCGGAGCATCGTCGGGCAGCCGCTGTGGAGCTGCTGACTCGCGCGAATCATGGTCTCGCGGTGGGCAACTTCGAGTTCGACTATACCGATGGCGAGGTGCGCTTCAAGGCAGTTGCCGACACCGCCGATGGCTGCTTTACCGCAGCCGCCGCCGGTCGACTCCTCCGCCACAGCCTGGACGCCTGCGACCGCTATCACGACTCGCTCATGCAGGTCATCTACGGCGGGCTGTCGCCGTCCGAAGCGGTGCGCTGACCATCGGCGACAGAACGAGGAGACCCTGTCACCGGCGGCCGCTGCACACCGCAGGTGACAGGGTCATCCTCATCTTCATGCCCTGATGTCGCGCCCGCGCCGCCCCGCTACCGCAACTGCGCGGGCACAGTCTCGCGCACCTCGTCCACGACAGTTCCGTCGACAGGGCTGATCGGATAGACGCCGCTGAAGCATGAGGTCGTGAAGTCGTGCGCTGGTAGCCCGGTGGCGGCGATCATCCCATCGTACGACAGGTAGGAGATGGAGTCCGCACCAATGGATTCCCGGATCTGCTCCACGGACATCCTCGCGGCCACGAGATCAGCGCTGTTCGGCAGGTCGATGCCGTAGACATCGGGGAACATCACCGGCGGCGACGAGACGAGATAGTGAACCTCACTCGCGCCGGCCCCACGGAGCATCTTCACGATCTGCCGCGAGGTCGTGCCGCGCACCACCGAATCATCCACCACCGCGATCCGCCTGCCACGAATCACCTCGGCAATCGGATTGAGCTTCATCTGCACGCCGCTCTCGCGCAGGCTCTGCGCCGGCCGGATGAACGTGCGGTGGATGTACCGGTTCTTGAGGAGCCCGAAGTCGAACGGGATGCCGATCTCGCCAGCGTAGCCGATTGCCGCCGGGATTCCCGAGTCGGGCACGGGGATCACCACGTCCGCCTGAACCGGATGCTCCCGCGCCAGTAGTGCCCCGAACTGCCGGCGTACCTCGTTCACCCGCCGTCCCAGCAGAATGCTGTCCGGCCTGGCAAAATAGACGAACTCGAAGATATCGAGCCGCTCCCGACCGGGAGCTATCTGGATCGAGCGCAGCCCGCTTTCATCCATTACCACCATCTCCCCAGGGCGTACATCGCGCAGGAAGGTCCCCCCTATGGCGTCGATCGCACAACTCTCCGAACTCACCACATAGCCATTTCCCACCCGACCCAGCGCCAGCGGGCGGATGCCCCGCACGTCTCGTAGCGCGACCAGTGCATTGGGGGTGAGGAGGGCGAGCGAGAAGGCGCCGGTGAACAGCGGGAAACAGTCCCTCACGGCGTCCTCCACGCTGGCGCCAAGGGCCATCGCGCGATCCAGCGCCGCGTACATGAGCTCGGAATCGTTGGCGCCGCTGATATCCACGCCGGCGTCGCTGAGTGCCTGGGACAGTCGCGCGGTACTTGGCAGGTTGCCGTTATGCGCCAGCGCCAGCCGTTGCGCACCGTTCGTCACCGGCTGGGCGTGGCTGAGTCCGTCGCCACCCCGCGAGGTGGAGTAGCGGTTGTGCCCGATGGCGACATGGCCGACCAGCGGTCGCAGCGTCGCCTCGTCGTAGACATGGGCGACCAACCCCTGCCCCTTGTGCGTCAGGATCGACACACCGTCGCTGACGCTTATGCCCGTGCTCTCCTGGCCTCGGTGCTGCAGCGTCCAGAGTCCCGTGTGCACCAGTCGCGCAGCCTCCAGGCCAGGGGCATACACCCCGAAGACCGCGCACTTCTCACCCAGGGATCGCGATGGATCCCGGCCCGTCACCCTGTCAGTTGTGGCATCCATATGATGCAATGTCACGGACATCGTGTTCCCCGGCAATGTCTGCCCATGCACCGGCTCGCCGGTTCAAGCGACCGGCGGTTCGCTGGCCGTGCTCTCCAGGCGACTGCCAGTGCGCCAGCCGGGCTGTCCGACCGATCGGTCGCGAGCTGGCCCGACGCGACATCAGAGCACGAACCGTATGAAGCGGGCAAGCCGGCGGATGAATCCATCCGCCGGCGGGAGATGCGCGTCCAGCTCATCGAGCGTGGTTACCCAGCTACTACGGGCCATCAGGAAATAGAAGTCCACCAGTGCCGCCGCCGCGTCAGGGCCTGATACGATCACCGTTGCCTCGCCGTCCAGCATCAGCCCTCGCGAGTCGTGGTTCTGTGTCCCGAGCGCGAGGTAGTAGCTCACGGCGCGGCGCTGCTCGGCTGTTCGCGTTGCCTCGAACCCCTTCACCATGGCCTCGACTGGTTCGGCCAGCCCGGCTGCAACGACGGCCGACGCGACTCCGCGGGGATCGGCGTCGGCAGATGTCTGGCGCGCCCGGGCAATGAGCAGCCGCGCGAGTATTTCCGGCCACTGCGGCTGCCTGGCCAGCTCTGCGAGCGTGGCCTCGTCGGCCACCAGTTGCTCTTTCATGTGCAACTGCGGCAGACGGGGTGTGACATCACGTCCAGGCGCGACCGGCGCATAGCCTGCCGAGCGGAGGAGTGCCGGTACCGTGTCGAGCACGGCGAGCGTTGCCGAGTCGAAGGGGACGAGTTCGTGGAGCCAGGGCGCACGTTCCAGGCCGGCACGCACCTCACGCGCCTGCGCCACCACATCGTTCACGTCTTCGGTGGCACTGTAGATCCCCACCCGTAGCTCCCCACCGGCCTGCTCGATCTGCCCTCCGTACACCTGGGCAGCCTGGATGAGTCGACCGAGCACGTCCGACGCTTCCGACATTGTCGGCGCCGCCGCGCTGGGCGCATTGTCGAGTGAGGGCGCGATGACGAATACCCGGCAGCCGCGCAGCGCCGCGCCCACCAGCATTCCCGCCCACTCGGAGCCCAACCAGAGCGGGTCCGGCACGACTATCACGCTACCGCTGGGCGCCAGGCTGTAGAGCATCGCTCGCAATACCGACGACTGCTTGCGACCGAACCCGGGTTCGTTGTGTACCTGCAGCGCTCGCGCCGTGTACGACTGGCCGTCGTCCGGAAACTTCATCTCGCCGGCCGTGACACGACTGGCAACCAGCAGTTCGCTCGCCGAACTCGCGCGGAGCACGGGTGGAATCTCACTGCTGGAGAAGCCATTCAGGAGGAGCAGCCGCCGCGCCGCCGCCCGCGCTTCCAGCGCCACCGGTCCGCGGAGCGACATCCCGCGGTCGTCCCACGTCGGGCTCGAGTACTGCGCACCTATGCCGACGCCGCCAATGATCATCGCACCCCGGTACGGGTCGGCCTCGGTGAGATCGTAGAAGGCCAGCTTGCGATGGTCGCGCATCAGGTTGTCGGGCAGGAAGGGCAGCGGCGTTATGATGCGGTGACTACGGAATGTGAAGTCGCTGGGCTGGGTGATGCTGACATGCACCTTCACCATGCTGGCGATCCACTCCGTGCCGCCGTTGCGGTGTGCGTCGGCCTGCAATCGGCGCGACGCGGCCACCGCGTCCCGCAATTCCTGCTGTCGCTGTCGCAGGTAGCCCTCCGCCGCTGCGTTGTCTCCCGGCAGGCTCAGGCTCGCGTCCAGCGGCGATTCCAGCATCGTCATCCACAACCGGCCGTCGCTGGCCTCGTAGAAGTTCTGGTCCAGGAAGATCAGGTAGGTGGGCATCACGCCGGTGCTGTCGTAGCGCTGCACCGCCCGCGTGAGCGCCGGGAAGTAGACGTCGGCCACCTCGCCAAAGCTCACCCTGTCGATCTCACCCGTCGGTCGTCGACCGGCGAAGTCATGGATCCAGAGCACATGATAGTCGCGCGCGAGGGTCACCGAACGGGCGAACTCCAGCGGCAGGTCGGTGCTCCTCAGGTAGGTCATACCGTTCCCATCCGTGAACGGTCGGCCAGCCGCACGCGCCATCAGCTCATCCACCTCGGCCTGTTCGTCGTGATCCTCGGGCGCGAGCGCCAGTTGGAGCGGCAGCCAGATCCGTCGTGAATCCTCCCACTGTCTGGCCAACTCGGCCTGCAACAGCGCGATGACCTGCAGCCAGCGTCTGTGCGCGTCCAGCACATCGTCGCGTCGTTCCTCCACCACGGTCGACGAATCGACGAGCCAGGCGTGGAAGCTCTCCTGCGCCGCCGAAACAAGCGGGTCGATGTCGTACTGATTGTTCTTGACCCGACCGAACAGGGTGTCGTACGGAATGATCACGTGGTCCAGCAGGCCAGCTCGGGCTCGGCGGCCGATGATCTCACCGAGGGCCGCATCACCGGATGACGCAATGGTGAACATGTGCGCGAGCTGGCCCTGATAGACGCGCTGTACCTCGGCGAAACCACGGCTATTCGAATAACGAGGTGATGTCGCCACCAGCGAATCTCGAACGCGCTCGGCAGTCCTGCGGGAAGCCCTTCGCGACATGGCCAGGCTGGGCGCGTCGTCGTCCTCGAAGACGTTGGTGTAGAGGCGGATCAATCCGGCGGCCTCGCGCACCGCGGCCAGCGCCGCGTCGACGGCCTGCGAACGCGCCGTCGCAGGTTCGGTCGACGAGGAAGACCATGTTCCGGGACTCGTCGGCGCCAGCCTGAAAGGCGCGATGGTCACGCCGGTGTTGCGCGGCCGCGTGCGACCTGCGTACGGCTGAAGGAGCGGCGCCGTAATGCCAACGGCAATCGTCTGACTGCGCGCCGGAAGCCAGTCGAGACGAACGGTGGTGCCATGACCGAAGAGTCCACCGCGCCGCACAGCCGTGTCCCACGACAGCAGGAAGTCCGAGTTACCGGCCCGCGCATCCCAGTCCAGCCCGGCGCGCAGGTTGATCGCGCGCGCAGCAGCGAGCAGACGGAGCCCGCCCGTGGCCTGCGCGCCGCCGGCCGTACCGTAGATCTCTCCGTCCACGCCGAAGCCGATGATCGGGCTGCCGACGGGTTTGTGGACACCCAACATGAGCGTACCGCCCGGCTGGGCGTCCTGTCGACCGAAGACGCCGGACGCCCCGATGTAGGGCATCCATGTGGGAGGCTGGCCCATGGACCTCACGGGCGGGATTGTCGTCGATCGGGATGACTGGCCACCGGCAGCGGACGCTGCCGCAGCCAGTAATCCTCCAGCCAGCAGCCGAGCACGCCACGGTCGACATTTCGCTGTCATATGCATGCACGAAGCCTCGCGGTCGTCGCGCTCAGCGGCAACAGGTGTCATCATCACAGGGATGCCCATATCCACTCCGCACGAACCAATCCTGAATGCCCTCGTCGACACCGCCGCCCACTAGCGTGAACATCCAGGTCGACAGGACAGAGCGTCGCTGGATCCTGGCCGCCCTCATGATGACCATGATGCTGGCGGCCATGGACACCACGATCGTCTCCACGGCCATCCCCCAGATAGTCGGCGACCTGGGCGGGTTCGCACTGTTCAGTTGGGTTTTCTCGATCTACCTGCTGGCGCAGACGGTGACCATTCCGATCTACGGCAAGCTGGCCGACGTCTTCGGCCGCAAGCCGATCCTGATCGTGGGCACGGTGATCTTCCTCGCCGGCTCGGTGGCCTCGGCGTTCAGTTGGAACATGCTGAGCCTGATCGCCTTCCGTGGCCTGCAGGGACTGGGTGCCGGCTCCATCATGGCCACCGTCTACACCCTGGCCGGTGACCTCTATTCGGTGCGTGAGCGGGCCCACATTGAGGGTTGGCTGTCCAGCGTCTGGGGTATATCGGCCATCGTCGGCCCGACGCTGGGTGGCGTCTTCGTGGAGTACGCTTCGTGGCGCTGGATTTTCTTCATCAACCTGCCCGTCGGTGCGGTAGCGCTGGCGCTGATGGCCCGATTCCTCCACGAGCAGCCGCGTCACAAACGGCACGAGATCGACTACGCGGGCGCGGGGGCCATGCTTGTCGCCGGCAGCGCGCTCATCTTCGCCCTCCTTCAAGGCGGCCAGGCGTGGCCCTGGTTCTCGGCGCCGAGCGCGACCTCGTTCGGCATCGCGCTACTGCTAATTGGTGCGGCGATCCGGGCGGAGCGACGGGCCGCCGAGCCGGTGATGCCACGCTGGCTCTGGCGGCACCGGGTGATTACCGGAGCCAACCTTTCCATGGTTGGAATGGGGCTCGTCATGATGGGCCCCAACACCTACCTGCCCACCTTCGGTCAGTCGGTGCTTGGCCTGGGACCCATTGCCGCCGGGCTCATGCTCGCCAGCATGAGCATCGGCTGGCCACTGGCGTCGTCGTGGTCCGGCCGACTGTACCTGCGCTTCGGCTTCCGCGATACCGCGCTGGGCGGTGCCGTGCTGGTGGTTCTGGCCGCAGCGGGCTTCCTCTTCCGGCCCTTCCCGGACTCGGCGTGGCCGATAATGATCGACCAGGTGCTGCTGGGCGCTGGATTCGGCCTGCTGTCGACGCCCATACTGGTGGGTGTCCAGAACACCGTGACGTATCGCGACCGCGGCGTCGTCACCGGCGCCAACATCTTCTCCCGCTACCTGGGCCAGAGCCTCGGCGCGGCCCTTTTCGGTGCGGTCTTCAACAATGCGATGCGCAGCGAATTGGCGCACGCACCAGAGGCGCTACGGGCGGGCCTGCCGACCGATATCAACGCGGTCATCAGCGCATTGCAGGGGAGCGCGCTACACAGTCAGGAAGTGCAGCAGACAGCCGACCGGTATCTGCGCCAGGCGATCGCCACGGCCACCGAGCATGTGTATGCAGGGATGGCCGTGGTGGCGCTGATAACGGTGGGGATCGTGCTGCTCACGCCGCGGAAATTTCCCGATGCCAGCGAGGGCTCGAGTGCCGGCGAGCCGGAGACTGGAGGGCACGCCTGACGGCCGTCGAGCGTCAGGATGTCCATTCGAGCAACCCGTTGCAGCGCCACCGGGTATGTCGCTCGGGCTTCAGCACTGCCTGGTCAATTCCGACACCCGAATGCACCGTCGCCCGGAGCGACGCTGCATGCCGGATCACTTGATGCTGAACTGGAAGGGCTGCGTGAGCAGTTGCCTCACCTTGCGACCGTCCACCCGCGCCGATGTGAAGCGCATCCGCGGTAGCGCAGCACGCACGGCCGCGGTGAACTGCGGGTCGTCGGAGCTGAGCACCCTGAAGGTGCCCAGGTCCGCCAGTCCTGATGTGTCGACGACGAACTGGGCGACTACCTGGCCAGTCACGCCGGCAGCTTGCAAGGCCGCGGGATAGACCGGCATGGCGTTGTTGAGCGGCGTCGCCGGTTCCGCATTGGGGAACCCACCTGGCGGCAGGTTCGTGTCGCCAGCTACTGCTGGCCGGCTGGCGGGCAGCATCGTTACGCCCGCGGCGCCGCTCGATGTCAGCTTCTTCAATGTCGTCGTGTCGGCAGGCGACGACCTGGAGAGATCGAAGACGAACGGCTGCTGCACCAACTGCTTGACCTTCCGTCCGCCAACTTCGGCCGCGGTGAAGCGCATCTCCGGCAGCGCGGCGCGCACGGCATCGGTGAACTCCTGATGGTCCGAGTCCAGCGCCATGAACGTCCGTACGTCGGCGGTACCGTCGGTGTCGACGACGAACTGCGCGATCACCCTGCCAGTGACTCCCTGTGCCTTGAGTTCGGCCGGGTATACCGGAGACACATTATTGAGCGGACTGACAGGCTCCTCGACCTGGAACTCGAAGAATGTAGTGTTCGAATCCATCAACACCGGCGCGGACGCCACCCGCTCGACTGGCAGGTTGCCGTCGGGACCGAGCACGTGATTCGGGCTCGGCGTCGCACAGGCGAGGGCGGCTACAGTGGCGGCGACAGCGGCCAGCGCGGTCGCCCGCAGCCAGCGGTTACGTGGAGTGCGGTCGGTCATGGCGGCGATCCTCCGTTCCAGTGTGGAAACAGGTTCCGAGAGGGCGGGCACGGGGAGTCTGAGCAACCCTCCACCGCGCTGGCCGAGGGCGAGCAGGAGCAGGCCGTAGCGTTCGACGTTGGCCGCTCCATGGCCGCTGGCTCGCAGCACTCGGGCGTCACAGTCCATCTCGACCGCCAGTCGCAGCCGCCCCACCTGCCACCAGAGGGCTACGTTCCAGGGAGCGAGGGCGAGGGCAACCACGCCGCCCAGCAGGAGCCACGGGTCTCCGGCCTGCCGATGCTCCAGTTCGTGTCGCAGGACCAGGCGGCGGAGCGGCGCGTCCATGTCCAGGGTCCAGTGCGGTAGCACTATACCCGGCGACGAGCCGGCCAGCGCCGCCGGTCCCAGATCGGGGGCGATGAGGACGTCGGTGCCGTCCACGATCCGTCGTTCCCACTGCATTCGACGCGCCCGGAGTCGCAGCGCCGACCGGGCAAGTGTGCCGATGACGAGCAGCGACAGCAGGGCCCAGCCGAGTAGTAGCGGCCGGTTGAGAGGGGCAAGGCGTTGCGCGGTAGCCGTGGCCAGCCTGGCTGCACGCTCGGCCAGGAGCTCGGCGGCCGGTTCGGCGGCGACCTGCGTTGTCAGCGGACCAGCGGTGACGCCATCACTGGCGACTATCATCGTCGCCGGTGCCGCCGGTTGCAGTCGGACACCCAGCGGCGTGAAAAGTGAGACAGCGATGGCGGCCACCCAGATGCCGCGTCGGGGCAGGCGCCAGAGAGCGGCCAGCCGGTCCAGTCCGGCGGCGATCGCGGCAACCAGAATCCCGATAACCGTGGCGTATACCAACCAGAGGGCGATCATCGGTCGTCCTCCCGGCCGTCATCCTCCAACCGCTCACGGAGCCGTCTGCGCATGCGCTTCAACTGCTCCGGGCTCAGGTCGTGGTCGTCGACCAGGCGCGTCAGGAGCAGCTCCGGCGAACCCTGAAAGAGCCGATCCACCAACCTGGCCACGGCGCTACGCTCGGCCGTCTTCCGGGCGACAAGAGGGAAGTAGCGATGCGCCTTCCCTTCCTCCTCGTGCCGCACGAACCCCTTGCCCTCGAGGTTGCGGAGGATGGTGAGGACGGTGGTGTAGGCCAGTTCGGCCGGCAGCCGCTCACGCACTTCGGTGACGGTGCCGGACTCCAGCTCCCAGAGCACGGCCATGACATCCAGTTCGCGTTCGGCGAAGAGCACCGTTTCGTCTTCCATGTCGGCCTCCGGTCGGGTGACTACTATCTGCGTAGTACATGATGGTGGAATCGTAGCCGGTTGTCAACTATCCAATTAGTAGGACCCGCTCGGGGCGCCCCTGGCGGGTGGTTTCGTCCTGCGCCGGCTCAGAGCGTTCGAGAGCGACGAGGCCGGGAAGTCAGAGAGTTTCACTTCGCCCGTAGCGCTGGGGAGTAACCACCCGAGCCCCCCGGGTCCCCGCTTTCGCTGGGATGACGGCGGGGCGATCGATGACGACGGTCAGCCGATCAGGGATGACGGTGGCTAGGGCGGGGACTCATTCACCCCGTCATTCCGGCGAAAGCCGGAGGTCGCCCATGCCAGTCGTCATTCCGGCGAAAGCCGGAGGTCGCCCATACCAGTCGTCATTCCGGCGAAAGCCGGAGGTCGCCCATGCCAGTCGTCATTCCGGCGAAAGCCGGAAGTCGCCCACACCCGCCGTCATTCCGGCGAAAGCCGGAATCCATGCTACCGCACCACCGCCAGCAGTACACCCGCCGCCGCGATCGCCGAGCCCACCAGGCGCACCGCGCGCAGGCTCGTCGGCTGGCTGGCCAGGCGGCGCAGGCCGAGCGCTGCGAACACACCGCTGGCATGCAGCAGCGCCGTCGCGGCCACGAAGCCGAGCGCGTACGAGATACCCGAAACCGCCGCCGGCATCTCGGCGCCGTGGGCGTGGCCGTGCAGCATGCCGAAGAACGCCACCAGAAGCACACTCGCTACCAGCGGCGGCCGAATCGCGGCTGCCACCAGCGCGCCCAGGAGCATCACCGAGAAGACGATCCCCGCTTCCACCGCTGGCATGGCGACTCCCCCCATGCCCAGCATCCCTCCGCCAACCATGCCGAGCACGAAGCCGGCCGGAATCAGCCAGACCGCCTTGCCAGTCCGTTGCGCCGCCCACAGCCCCACCGCGACCATCGCCAGGAGATGGTCCCAGCCGCCTAGAGGATGGGCAAAGCCGTGCAGTGCTCCGTGAACCGGACCCACCCCGGTGTGCGCCCAGGCGGGCGCGGCGACGAGTGCCAGGAGAGCGGCGGCAAGGCCCAGCGTGCGGCCGGAACGGTTAACGATGACTGCGTGCATGACGGTACGGATTGACGTGGCTGACGGACACAACGGACTGTTGTCCCGGACCTTGCGACACAGGTGAATATATCCCCGCTCCGGCATTCGGAAGAGGTTGGCGACACGGTGCGCATACCTGCCTCACTCCCGCAACGCCTCCATCGGCGGTATCCGCGCCGCCCGCCTGGCGGGGACCCAGCTCGCCAGAGCCGCCAGCATCAGGAGCAGCACCGCCACCCCGCCCAGCGTGAGCGGATCGGTCGGACTCACATCGTAGAGCAGCGACTGGAGTACGCGCATCGTCGCCACCGCGCCCACCAGCCCGATCGCCACGCCGGCGACAGCCAGCTTCAACGCGCCGAGCACCACGTCGCGCCCCACCTTCGCCGCCGGCGCACCGAGGGCGATGCGGATGCCGATCTCCGTCCGCCGTTGTCCCACCAGGTAGGCGATGACGCCGTAGATCCCGACTGCGCTCAACAGCAGCGCCATTCCCGCCGCCAACGAGAGCAGGAGCATCGCCAGCGTCGTCCGCGACAATGACGCGGCCACCACCTCGTCCATCCAGCGCGGGTTGTCGACCACTATTGTCGGGTCCAGACCACGCATCACGCGACGGGCAGCGCTGAGGATGGACGTCGCGTCGTCGGTGGAACTGCGCACCATCACCGAGGCGTTGCGCGCCGCGCCCCACATGGATAGCCCGGAGTCGGGAACCATCGGGAAATAGACCACCTCCGTGGGCGGCTTCTCCAGGCCGTCCAGTCGGACGTCGCCGGCCACCCCCACCACCCGGAAGTACGGCGGCTTGTCGGTGTTCGCCAGCACCCCACGTCCGATGGGATCCTGACCAGGCCAGAAATGCTCGGCCAGCGCCTGGCTCACCACCACGCCGTTGCTCCCGCCGGCCACCTCGTCCCAGGTGGGCGCACTGCCCTGCACGAGCGGGATCCGCATCGCCTCGAAGTAGCTGGGTGAGACGGTGCTCTTGGGTACACAGACGAATTCCTTGACGTGCGTTCCCTCGAAGCCCATGCCACTGCATCCCCACCCGTCGGCCGAGCCCATGGGTACTTCGTCCACGACTCCCACGGACACCACCCCCGGCACCTGGGCGAGTTCGCCCATGAAGGTGCGATGCACCGCCGCCACCCGGGCGTAGTCCCGCCACTGGTACGTGCCCTGAGGCATCGCCACGTCCAGCACCAGCACCCTCTCCGGGTCAAAGCCTGGCGACACGGCGTGGAGCCGCGCGGCGCTACGCAGCATGAGTCCGCCGGCCGCCAGTAGGATGAGGGAGAGCGCCACCTGACCCACCACCAGCGCCCCACGCACGGCGTTCCGCTGGCGCGAGGAGGTCATGCCGCGCGCCCCGTCGCGGAGAGCACCCAGATCCACACCGCCGCGCAGCACCGGGAACAGGCCGAGCACCACGCCTATGCCGACGGCGAGCAGGACGACGAAGCCGACGTGGATCCAGCCCAGGTGGATGTCGCTCAGCCGCGGCAGGCTGGGCGGAGCGAGGGCGAGCAGCCCGCGCAGGGCGAGATGGGCGAGCACCACTCCGCCAACCGCCGCCGTGAGGGTGAGCAGCAGGCTCTCGGTGAGCGATCGCCAGGCGAGGCGGCCGCGCGACGCGCCCAGCGCGGCGCGGAGCGCGGTCTCGCGACGGCGCGCTTCCAGGCGCACCAGGAAGAGGTTGGCCAGGTGGGCGCAGGCCACCAGCAGCACCAGCCCCACCGCGCCGAACATCACCCAGAGCGTGCGCGTCACCGCCGGCCCTACCACGTGCTCGTGTAGCGGCTCCACCGCCGGCGCGAAGCCGGTGCCCTCCATGAAACCCGCCGAGTAGACGCCGGGATAGAGTTCGGTGAACAGCCGCTCCCGCGCGTCCAACTGTTGCTGCAACTGCTCCACCGTGGCGCCGTCGGCCAGCCGGCCGATGCCGGAGTAGGCATGCTCGTTCACCTGGGCGGCGCGTGCCGGGTCCATGGTGAGCGGCAGCCAGACGTCCACCGCCGACTGCGGCAGCGCCACCCCCGGCGCCGACACGCCGACCACGCGCACCGCCTGCCCTTCCAGGTCGATCGTCCGGTCGACTACTGCCTGGTCGCCGCCGTAGGCGCGCTGCCAGAACTCATAGCCCAGCACGACTACCGGCTCGGCGCCGGGTGCGTTGTCGGCGTCGGTGAACAGTCGGCCCAGGGAGGGCGAGGACGCACCAAGAGTAGGGAAGATGGACGCGCTGGCGACGGCGCCCCGCACCCGCACCGGGTCGCCGCCGGGCATCGCCAGGTTCATCCTGCTCTCCACTACGAGGGCGAGCGAGCGTAGCGCCGGCACGTTGTCGCGGAAGTCGAAGTAGTTGATCATCCCGAGCTTCCACCGGTCGCGTACGCCCACCTTCGGCACCTTGTGGTCGATCCACACCAGCCGGTCGGCGTCGGCGTAAGGGAGCGGTCGGAGCACCACTCCATCCAGGACGGCGAAGATGGCCGTCGCGGCGCCGAGCCCGAGGGCCAGGGTGAGGGCGGCGACGATGCTGAAGCCCGGCGTGCGAAAGAGGGAGCGGACCGCCTGCCGCGTCTCGCGTCTGAGCGTGTCCACCAGATCGGCGCGGCGCTCCTGGCGCGCCTGACCATGGTCTATGGACGTCGCTTCGCGCCGCCACCGTGCCACGTCGCCGAAGCGCTCGCGCACCTTCGCCTCGGCGGCCTCTCGCGTACGGCCCTGAGCCATCAACTCCTCCACTCGGCCAGCCAGGTGGAACTCCAGCTCCTCGTCCACCTGGGCATCCACCTGTCGGCCACTGCGGGGGAGGCGGAAGGCGCGCCGGGCGCCCCTGCCCAGCCGATCGTCGCGGTCAGTCATGACGCACCTTCCGCGGTCAGGATGAGCTGCACGGCATGGGTGTAGTGCGCCCAGCGCGACTGCTCGGCGGCAAGCTGGCGTCGGCCGGCTGGAGTGAGCCGGTAGAACCTGGCCTTCCGGTTGTTATCGGAGATCCCCCATTCGGCGGCCAGCCATCCCTTCCGCTCCATCCGATGGAGAGCGGGATAGAGCGCGCCCTCCTCCACCTGGAGCCGTTCGTGTGTGGTGGACTCGAGCCAGCGCAGGACGTCGAGTCCGTGCATGGGGCCCCAGCTCAGCGCCTTGAGGACGAGGAGATCGAGAGTGCCGCGTATGAGGTCCATGGTGCCTGCCCGGTAGGGACACGATCTTCTGTATCACATAAGATTCTTAGGTGAGTCCAGCATAACTCACCTGAGCTTTATAGGCAAGAACGGATGGACGGGAAGGAAAGTTTCAGATCGCGGCTGGCCTGGCCGGCTTCAGCGCACCAGCCGCGCCGACAGCCAGTCGGCGATCGCACCGAGCACCGCCGGCTCCACCTTCAGCGACGCCAGCGAGCCGTACCCCCCATCGAGCGCTCCACTGGGGTCGTGCACGAGCAGATGGTTCACCTCCGGGATCAGCTTCACCGTCACGTCCTCGTCACCCCCGGCGCGTATTGCCGCGGCAAGTTCCCCCGCCTGGTCGGGGCTCACCTGGTGGTCGGTCTCACCCTGGATGATGAGCACGGGGAGCCGCAGCCGCCGCGCCGTGGGTAGGGGATCGTAGGAGAAGAAGAACTTCAGCCACGGGCTGGCGGCGACCATCTTCTCCCGCTCGCGGTCGTTCAACCGGGCCAGCGAGTCCCGCTCCGCCGCCGGCACGCCGCGCTCCTTCATCACCTGCGCCACCTGGGCGTCGGAGATGACCCGACCGCTCCGCGACGGGGCGGCCATGAGGACGATGGCGGCGAGTGCGCTGTCGCTGACCGCCACCATCGGGGCGATCATCGCCCCCTCGCTGTGGCCGGCCAGGGCGAGGCGGGCAGGATCGATCTCCGGCCGCTGTCGCAGGAAGGCGAGGGCGGCGCGGATGTCGCCGGCAAAGTCCTCGCTGGTGGCGCCCGGATCGCCGCGCTGGGAGCCACCGACGCCGCGGTCATCCAGCCGCAGCACCGCGATGCCGCGTCGGCCCAGACTGTCGGCGATCTCACGGAATGGCGCGTAACCCGGTAGAAGTGGCGTGGCACTGTCGCGATCCTGCGAGCCGGAACCGGTAATCAGGACCACCGCTGGCACCGGGGCGCTGGAACTGGCGTCGCGCGGAACCGTCAGCGTGCCGGCCAGCGTCACGCCGCCGACCTCATTCCGGACCGTCACGTCGGTGGCCGTGTACGGCGCTCCGGGCGGCGCCGAGTAGTCGGGGGGAGCAACCGGCTCTACCTTCAGATCGCCGGACGCACGGACGAAGCGCGCTCCCTGGGAGGGTACCTCAGCGCCGAGCAGGGAACCGTCGGCGTCCAGTTGGGCATGCAGCTCGGCGCCGCCGATGGAGATGGCGGCTGAATCCGGCCCGCTCCACCGCACCGCAGCCGGGATGGTCTGGAGTGAACCGAAAGGAAGGAGCGACAGGGTCACCTGATCGCCGCCAACTGAGCGAGCCTGGCGGAGAATCTGTTCCAGTACCCCGGCCGACAGGTTGACGTAGGGGAGCGTGCCCGCCGGTACAGCGATGCGGCGCTCGCCACCATCGCCGGAAAGCACGGCACTGTCGCCGACAAGGGAGACGGCCACGCTCTGCAGCGGCTTCCCGCTGGCCGCGTTGCCGTCGTCGCCAAGAGGACTCACCGCCGTCCGCGCGCCGCTCGCCCGCCCGTCGCCCGGAGCGAGATCGATCCGCCAGGACTGCACGATGCGCTGGCTGGGTGAGGTGAGCTGGCCTGATAGAGCCGTCGCCGTACGCGTGTACCGCTCGACGGCCAGCGTGTCCTTGCCCAGGAGCACGACGAAGGTGACCTCCGGCGCCGTGGTGCCGGCCAATGTAGCCGGCTGCGCCCCTGCCGATCGCGTTCCAATCGTAGCCATGGCTGCGGCCACCAGTAGCGGATGGAGATGACTCATTTTCCCGTCTCCTGTCGCCAGGCGACATAGGAATAGACGACCGACCCCAACGAGGCCACGACGAGGGAGCCGATCAGCAGGCCGAGCGATAGGCCGCCAGCAGGCAGGAAGGCAGACACCATGACCACCAGGCCGGCGGCGAACATGAGGTAGCCGCCCACCCGGTGCGTGCGCTCCCACACCCGGTCGTTGGAGAGCGTCCACGGGGTGCGGATGCCGAACATCCAGTTGGGACGGGCGCGCGGCAGCGTGTTACCCAGGATGAGGAAGAGGATTCCCGCACCGACAACGACCAGCCGCTCCATCGGCAGGTCGTAGCCGAGCGCGGTGCCGAGGGCGATGAGATGGATGGCGAGCATGAAGGTCAGCGTCGCATTCATCACCAGGTGGTAGGTGGGGCGGAACTTCTCGTAGTTCGCCTTTCTCGGGTCGATGCGCGGGAGCGCCGGAATGAGGAGGGCGATGAAGAGAATGATGACGGGAAGGAGCAACGTCCCCTCCAGCCGCGACCCGTAGCGATCGACGTTGCCGGCTGCGTCCCAGTGCACGGGCACCTGCTCGGGTAGCCGGCTGAAGGCGACGGCGGAGGCGGCAAAGGCGGTGAGCACGACGGCAACGGGATACCACTTACGCATACGGACCTCCGGTGTCGTCGGACGGCTTGAGCCATCCCATCAGGTGCTCGACGACGTCGTCGAGGACGGTGGTATTGAGTTCGTAGATGATCTGCTGACCGTGCCGTTCTCCCAGGATCAGGCCAGCCTCGCGGAGCACGCCCAGGTGTCGCGAGATGGTTGGCCACGATGACTTGAAGTGCTCGGCGATCTCGCCCGAGCTCCGCGGTCCCTGTCGCAGCAGGCGCAGGATCTCGCGGCGGGAAGGATCGGCGAGGGCACGGAAGGCATCGTTCATGTGTCAAAGATCTACACATTTAGCTAATCACGCAAGTATCCCAGTCGGGGCCGCCTCTCATGGATTTCCCATGCTCCGGGCCGGGCCGGGGACGTGGGATCGGCCACATTGTCCTGGCATGCTGCTCTGGCGGCGTGCCGTGTCCGGGGGCAGGATTGAAGGAGTCCATCGCCCGTTCATCCGTCGCCCAGTTACCCTGTCATCAAATGCGTCCTCATCTGCTCCGTAGAGCGCTCCTTGCCATCGCTGCCGCCGGCGCGGTCTCGATGCCCGCCGTGCTCTCCGCCCAGACCCCTGCCGCGCTCGTGGAAAGAGTGGATGCGCAGGTCGACAAGGTGATGCCGCAGGTGATCGCCTGGCGGCGGGACATCCACGAGCATCCGGAACTGTCCAACCGCGAGGTGCGGACGGCCAAGCTGGTGGCCGATCACCTGAAGGCACTGGGGATGGAGGTGCGCACCGGTGTCGCGCATACGGGTGTGATCGGCGTGCTCCGCGGCGGCAAGCCGGGCCCGGTGGTGGCGCTGCGGGCTGACATGGACGCGCTGCCGGTGACCGAGGAGGTGGACCTTCCCTTCCGTTCGACGGTGCGCAGCACCTACAACGGACAGGAAGTGGGGGTGATGCACGCCTGTGGCCATGACACCCATGTGGCCATGCTCATGGGCGCGGCCCAGGTGCTGGCCGGAATGAAGGCCGACCTGCCGGGCACCGTGGTGTTCATCTTCCAGCCGGCCGAGGAGGGTGCACCGGCGGGTGAGACGGGCGGCGCGTCGATGATGGTGGCGGAGGGCGCGCTCACCGACCCAAAGGTCGACGCCATCTTCGGGATCCATGTCTTCAGCACGCTGCACACGGGCGTCATCGGCTATCGGCCGCAGGGCCTGATGGCCGCATCGGACGGCCTGCGCATCGTCGTCCACGGCCGTCAGACCCACGGCGCGATGCCCTGGGCCGGCGTGGACCCGATCGTCGTCGGTTCACAGATAGTGGGTGCGCTGCAGACGATCACCAGCCGCCAGACCGACGTCACGCTGGCGCCGGCGGTGGTGACGATCGGCGTCATGCGCGGCGGTACCCGGTTCAACATCGTGCCCGACAGCATCGTCATGGAGGGCACCATCCGCACCTTCGATCCGGACATGCAGAAGGACATCCACGCGCGCGTGAAGCGGATCGCCGAGAAGGTGGCCGAGAGCGCCGGGGCGACGGCCGAGGTGACGATTGCCGCGGTGGGCAATCCGGTGACCTACAACGATCCCGCACTCACCGAGCGAATGCTCCCGACGCTACGCCGCGTGGCCGGCGCCGACAAGGTGGTGCTGGCCCAGCAGACCACCACGGCCGAGGATTTCGCCCACTACCAGAAGCAGGTACCAGGCGTTTTCTACTTCCTGGGCGTGGTGCCTGAAGGCACGGACCCGAAGACCGCCGCGCCCAATCACAGTCCGCGCTTCCAGGTGGACGAGGCCGCGCTCCCCGTGGGAGTCAGGACGTTGATCGGGCTGGCGATGGACTACCTGGGCGGGGAGCCGAAGACGGGGGCGTGATCGCGCGTGGAGGAGAGGTATTGAATTGCATGCCCGGGGGCGGGTTCCCGAGCGCGCCCCCAGCCATCGCCTCGCCTGTCGCCCCTCCTACCCCGCCTCCACCATCCCGCCGCTCAGGCAGCGGTAGCTCAGTGCTTCCAGCGCACCGCCACCCTGCACTTCCCACGCGTCGGCGAATCTGCTGGGCGGGGCGACTATGGACAGCCCACCCTCCAGGTCGGCGACCAGTTCACCGTCGCTGGCGATGGTGATGCTCGTCAGGCGCCGGCGCACCAGGGCGAGCAGGGGAGCCAGCGTCGTCGTGTCCGCCGGGTTCAGCAGCCGCTCGGCGCCGCCGGGCTGGCGAAGGGTGAAGGGCGCGGACAGTCGCACCTCGGCGGAACCGTCCAGCGACCAGCTCTGGAAACGGACAGCCTGGGTCTCGAAGACGAGCTGCGTGAGTCGGTGGTCGAGCAACACCCAGTGGTGCTCGTCGGGCGAGTCGATGAGGGAGGCCAGCATCCCTGAAAGATAGCGCGCAGCGACGAGCCGCCAACCTCACCCCGGGGACCACGGGGTCATGTTACAACGGCAGTTCGCCGCGCCACGTCGTCAACGTCGTCGCGTCATTGCGCCGCGGCCGTCACGCGTTCATGAAGGTGCAGCCGGCTTCCTGGGCCCGCGAGGTGGCGAATATCCCTGATGGCATGATGATGACTCCGGGAAGGATGTTGGCCAGCACCTTCGCGCGGGCGGTCGCGTTGTCCACCTTCTCGCGTCGCATGATCATCCCGATCGGTCGGCGGAGCGCGAGGTCGCAGCCCAGTACTATCACGCCGTCGGCCATGAGCGCGTCGAAGCCCGCGTTGGGATAGTTGAGCATCGCGTACTTCGCGTCGCCGGTCATGTTGCGGCTCAGAAACGGGTTCCGGCGCGCCGGCGCGCCGCTGACGGGATCCCTGAGCACCGTCCGCGGTATCGGCTTCGAGTCGCCGTCCTTGTCAGCCAGCGCGTTCCCGAGGTCCAGCTCGTCCCACATCGCGTCATTCAGGATCATCGGGATGGCGGCGTGACGGATGACGAGTACCGCGCTCATCTCCGAGGGCTTCGCGCCATAGACGGCGGCGTAGCCATTCAGCCAGGTGCGCGTCTGCGTGAGGGCAGTGCCCTGGACGATCTCGGGTGAATCGAAGACCTGCTTGTGCTTGCCAGTGAGCCGGTCCACCCAGCTCATATCCCATTCCGCGCTGCTGGGGGCGGCTGACGGCGCGGGGGATGAGAGTGGGAGGGCGCCCAGGTTGCGCGACAGGAAGGTGCTGCCAGCGGCTGCGGCGGCGCCAGCGACGAGGCGGCCTATGAAGCCGCGGCGAGGTGTGGAGCTGGTGAGGGCGTCGGACATGGGATGTGCGGAGCGGGGGTTTCGGTGGATGTGGACGCGAGCCAGCCGGTAAACGGAATCCGCCGCAAGCGACGACCAAATTATGGTCACCGTGCCATCCCGCGTCCATAGCGGGCGTCAGGCAGCGGCTCAGAACTCCCACGTCAACCCGAAGCTCGGCACCCTTGGCAGCCACTGGTCAAAGCGATCGCGGCTGATGAGGGCGTCGAAGGGTGGCTGCGGGGGGCGCACGGTCACGAGCTGCCGGTTGAAAATGTTGAAGACGTCGAGGAACGTGGTGAGACGGCCCTCGCCGACGTCGAGCCTGTGGGTTACCCGCACGTCCATCCGGCGGTAGGCCGGTTGCCGCTCGCCGTTGCGAGGCCCGAAGACGCGGTTCAGGACTATGTACCGGCCGGCCAGGGTGTCCGCCTCATAGCTGATGGCGGTCGATGGCCACCCACTGTGGTAGACCCAGGCCGCACTCACGCGCCACGCAGTGCCCAGGCGGTAGCTGGCGTCGACCGAGGCGCTGTGGCGCTGATCCAGCGGACGCGGCACCAGGCGTTGTTGCACGGTCTCGTGGGAGCTGGCCAGGGCATAGCTGGCCGACCAGGTGAGCGGGTCGACGGCACCCCTGTCGCGCTGGATGAACAATTCGACGCCGCGAGCGCGGGCCGACGTCGGAGCGATCCGCTGACGGTCGGGCCCCATCTCGGGGAGTAGCTCCAGCGCCTGGTCCAACCCCATCCATCGCGGTCGCACGACGTCCTGTCGCCGGTCGTACGCTTCCACCCGACCCGTGATACCGTGGCCGAGGTACCGCTCGGCGCTGACGACTTGCTGGTGAGCCCGCTCTGCCGGGGCGAAGGAGTGCTCTCCATCCTGGACCTGCAGTTCGTGGAGCCCCTGCGCCTGAGAGTAGGCGCCCCAGGATGCGCGCAAGGTCGTGCGCGGGTCCAGCGCCAATGCGACGCTCGCGCGGGGGCTGAGCTGCTGTTCCCCGGTGTAACTCTGGCGGTCCAGCCGGATACCCAGCTCGGTCGTCACCGCACGCCACGGCTGGCTGCGCTGTGACAGGTGGAACGCCACGTTCGTACCGTCCAGCTCGGGCGCCAGTTGGAGGGTGTCCTGACGAGATACCAGTGCATTGGTGCCTCTCGCCGTCTCAACGGTGAGCACTCTCTGCATGCGCAGGTAGTCGTAGTCCACGGCACCCCGCCGCACCTCGGCACCCCAGCTCAGGAGCATCCGGTCCACCGGGGCCCAGTTCCAGTCCTGACGGGCGGTCACTACCTGATAGCGTCGCCTGTCGTGCACGGCCAGGTCGGGCAGACCCTGCATGAAGGAGAAACGGTCTGCCTGCCGGTTCCACCCCATGGTGCCGATGGAGACGAGGGCGCGCGTTTCCACCCGCTCGTTCAACTGCGCCTGCCAGGTCGCCCACAGATATCGACTGTCGTAGCCACTCACGAGGAGCGGCTCGTCGATCGCGGACTGGAAGCGGAGCCGGTCGTCGGCGCCAAGGAAATGGATCGCCAGGCGATGTTCGGGAACCGGGCGCCAACTGGCCTTGGCGAAGACGTCGCCGTAGCGGGGATGAAAGTCGTCCCGATCCTCGCCGGCAAGCCTGAGCGCGTAGTCGAGGAAGCCGAGCCTGGCGGAGAGGAGCCAGCCGCCCCGTCCGTCGTGGAAACCACCGCGCGAGGTGCCGCGGAGGGCGGTCAGAGTGAGGGCGAGCTCGGTCCGCGGCGGCCCCGGCTCGGCCTCGCGCGTGCGGAGGTCCAGTATCCCCGTGAGGCGATCGCCATAGGCGGCGCCGAAGCCGCCGGCGCTCAGCTCCAGCCCACCCACCGCCCCCGCGTCGACGATGGAGAGCGCGCCATCGAAGTCCTTCAGATGGTATGGCTCCACAAGCGGCAGACCGTCCAGGGTGACGAGCAATTCCTCATTGGCGCCACCGCGGACGCGGAAGGCTGCCGAGAAGTCGCTTGCCGCCACCCCCGGCAACCGGCCGATGAGCCGGAAGACATCCTCGCCGACCTGGGGGGCGGCAGTGATCTGGTCGCGGTTGAGCGTCTGCGCCCCGCCCAGTTGCTGTTGGAGCACGCCATAGTGACCCGGCGTGACGATCACCCCGGCCAGCGGTGCCGGCGCCCGCTCGAGGAACACGGTCAGGTCATGGACCGAGCCGTCGAGGATCGTACCGGCTATGGTGTCGGCAACCGAGGCCGGCCGGTGGCCGACTCGACGCACCCGAATCAGCAGCTCGCCAGCGGGAATGCTGTCGAAGCGGAATCGACCATCGGCGAGGGTGATCGTACTACGCACCCCGGTCCTGCTGGACGGCGGCTCCAGCAATTCGACGTGGACGCCGGCGACGGGCTCGCCGCTCTCCTTGTCGAGGACGATGCCAGCGACTGTGACGGCGACGCCACTGCGCGGCGGGACGACAGCCTGAGCAACAGCCTGCTGGCCAGGCACCAGCATGCTCGTAGCCAGCCAGACGATGATGCTGACGACTGCCCGCGCGACTGGATGGTGCGGCGTGCCCTGCTGAGGGAGGTGGACGGGTAAGGCGAACAACGGCGGCGACTCCCGGGAAGTGCTACGGATGAGGCGGCCAGTATAACGGGCTGCGCAGCATCCGGGCAGAGGCAATGCCGGGAAGATGAGCTGGGCAGCGGCACGGGGCCAGGTTCCGTACTGTTGCACGACTGCAACATTTCATGTAGCGACGCCGCCCCACTGAGCTTGCGGCCAGGGAACGGACATGTACCGTCGCAAGAGGGCAGGTACGTACTGCATCGACCTGGCTCACAAAATGCGGTTTCGGGATGATTGCGACGTGTTTCCGCTCCGGCATGATGGCCGGGTGGCAGGCAAGCGTCAGGACTTCATTCCCAACTTACAGGTGGGTTTCATGCGCACCAGCAAGCTGTTCGGCTCCACGCTCATCGCCCTTATCGTTGCCTCGGCGGGAACGGCTGGCGCGCAGACCATCCTCAACGGCGGTTTCGAGAACCCCGTGCAGGGAGGCGGTTTCGGCCAGATCAACGCCCCGAACGCGATCCCGGGTTGGACGATCGCCAGCGGCAGCATCGACCTGATCCGTAGCTACTGGACGCCGGCCGAGGGCGCACAATCGCTGGATATGAGCGGTCTCAACGCCGGCACGATCTATCAGGACTTCATGATCAGCCAGGCTGGTAGCTACAACCTGTTCTTCGCCATGGCCGGCAACCCGGATGGTGGGAACATGGTCAAGCAGCTCAACGTCTCCTTCGGCCTCAATGGCATTCTGTCGCAGACGCAGAGCTTCACCTTCGACATCAGCGGCAAGTCGAAGACGAACATGGGCTGGGAGACGAAGAACATGCTCCTCAAGGTCGCAGAGGGCGGCTCCTACCGTATCCAGTTCGCCAGCGGTGACGCCAACGCGTACGGCCCGGCGCTCGACAATGTCAGCATCTCCGCCGCCGACGTCACGGCCGTCCCGGAGCCGGCGACGCTCGCCCTCCTCGGCAGCGGCCTGATCGCCCTCGGCGGCATCGGCCTCCGTCGGCGCGCCCGCGGCGAGGGCTGATCGCGCTCAACTGATCACGTCACGAAAGGCTGGACGTCGATCGAACAAGCCCCGGCGCCGCAACGAGCGGCGTCGGGGCTTGTTCGCGCGCTCGGCAGACCCATCCACCCACCCGTCGTCCCGGCGAAAGCCGGGACCCATGTGTTAGCGACCAGAGCCTGGATCCCCGCCTTCGCGGGAATGACGAACTCTCACCCCCATGGACCCCCGCTTCCATCCACCCACCCGTCGTCCCGGCGAAAGCCGGGACCCATGGGTTCGCGACCAGAGCCTGGATCCCCGCCTTCGCGGGAATGACGGGAACGCCTCCGTCACCCCGCCCGTGCCTGCATCCGCTATTGATGCTGGCTGAAGATCCGCGCGACGGCGGCGGGGTCTGACGACTGGGTGAGGGCGAGCATGAGGAGGATGCGCGCCTTCTGCACGTTGAGGTCGCCGGCGCCTACTGTGCGCGGTGAACCGTCGTTGGTACGGCCGGTCCCCACCGGGATGCTCCCCGATCCGGTGCGGCTTCCTGAGACCACCACCACCCCCTGCTCGACGGCCCGGCGCAGGGCACGCGATTCCAGCGGCGGCACCGCGCCGCGCCCGGAGCCGGCGACCACTATCCCCTTGGCGCCAGCCGCCACCAGGGCGTCCACGGCTGCACCGTCAGCACCCAGGTAGGTGTAGACGATGTCCACCCGCGGAAGCTCCGTCACCCCGCTCAGGTCGAACGCGGGCGGTCGTTGCGGCGCGCTGAAGAAGACGATCCGCTCGGGATCCACATTGCCCAGCGGCCCCCGGTTGGAGACGAAGGCGTCCGGACGGGTCGTATTCGCCTTGGTCGCGTCGCGCGCGGCAAGCACCTGGTCGTTCATGACGACCATCGTTCCTCGCCCTCGTGACGCCGAGTCGGCCACCACGCGCACCGCGTCGTACAGGTTGGCCGGTCCGTCTATGCCGATACCGTCGGCGGGACGCATGGCGCCTGTCACCACCACCGGCCGCGGACCAGCCACCGTGAGATCCAGGAAGTACGCCGTCTCCTCCAGCGCATCCGTGCCGTGCGTCACCACCACGCCGGCCAACTCCGGTCGGGCACGGAGTGAATCGGTGATACTGCGCGAGAGATCCAGCCACATGGCCGGAGACACCTGGGTGCTGGCCACGTTGGCGAACTGCTGCGTGCTGACGCGGGCCACCGAGTCCAGCGCCGGCACCGCCTCCAGCACCTGTCCGATCCCGATCTTGGCCGAGTTGCCGGAGTAGTAATTGGTGGAGGCTATGGTGCCACCGGTAGCCACGATCAGCACCGCGGGCCGATCCGGCGACGGCGCCTGTTGCGCGCTGGCGGTCGCTGCGACACCGGCGAGCGGAATCAGGCAGGTCAGGAGAAGATTTCGCATGAGCGCGAAGGTACGGTCGCGGGCAGCGGTATGACAGGTCATTCCTCCCTCCTGCCTTCGTCGTCGTAGCGGAAGAGTGGACCGAACTCCATCGCCTCCACCGGCCCGCGGATCTCGCTCTCGTTACCGACGAGCAGCAGTTGCAGCCGGTCCGGATGCAGGTGGCGCCGGGCGGCGTCCTGTACCGCCTGCGGAGTGACCGCTCGCACGTTGTCGCGGTAGCTGTCGTAGTAATCCTCCGGCAACCCGAAGCTGATCATGCCGGCGATCGCGCTCGCGATGGCCGAGGTGCTCTCGTAGCGGATCGGGAAGACGCCGTCCAGGTAGTCCACCGCGAGTGCCAGCTCACGCGCCTCGGGCGGCGCGTCGCCAAACCGGGTCAGTTCCTTCAACGCTTCCTGAGCCGCCAGGTGGGTGACGTCGCTGGCCACCGCCGTGGAGACGAGGAAGGGACCGGCCGCGCGCCGCCAGTCGAAGTAGGAATGGGCGCCGTAGGTGTAACCGTGCGCCTCGCGCAGGTTGAGGTTGATGCGCGAATTGAACAGTCCACCCAGCAGCGCGTTCATCACCGTGACCGCGAAATAATCCGGATGCAGACGCGGTAGCCCCACGTGACCCAGTCGGATCTCGGTCTGCGCGGCGTCCGGCTTGTGCACCAGGTGCACCGCACGAGTGAGGCGGGCCGGCTGGTCGGTCGCCTGCGCGGGTATGGGCGCCTCCCCCTGCCAGCTCCCCAGGGCCGCCTCCACCAGCCGTCGTGCGTCCTCAGCCGTCACGTCACCGGCCACGACGACGGTGACACTCCCGGGTCGGTAGCGTTCACTCCAGAAGGCCACCACATCGTCGCGGGTGATCGCGCTCACCGTCTCCGCCTCGCCCTCGTCGGCGCGGGCGTAGCGCGACTCGGCGTCATAGAGCGCGCGGACGAACATGTCGTCGGCCAGGCCGCGCGGCTCCATGCGCCGCTGCAGCAGGTCGGACAACCGCTCGGCCTTCAGTCGCTCTATCTCGCGCTCGGGAAAACTGGGTGCAGTGAGTGCCTCGCCGAACAGCGCCACCGCGTCGGCGAGATGACCGGTAGTGGTTGTCACGCTGGCCACCGTGATCTCCCAGTCGGCACGCGCCCCGAACGACGCGCCCAGCAATTCGAAGCGGTCCGCCAGCTCCATCGCGTCGTCCCCGGCCCTCCCCTCGGCCAGCGCTCGCGCGGTGATCTGGGCGACGCCCTCGCGGTTCACCGGCTCGCTCACGGCTCCCGCCTCGATGACGGCGAGCACCGTGACGACGGGGAGCTTGTGTACCGGCGCCACTACCAGCCGCAGTCCGTTCGAGAACTGGTAGCTGCCAAAAGTGGGGAAGCTGTAATCGCGCGGCTGGCCAGGCTCCGGCTGCGGGAAGTCGGTTACCAGCGTGGGGGTCGTCATGCCGCCACCTCCGTCTTCCCGTCGACTGCATCGGGGCGCGCGCCGTCCTCTCTGGGCACGTAGAGCAGGCTGACGCGGTTGTCAGGCCCCAGTCGTTCGCGGGCGAAGTTCGACACGTCGGCGGCGGACACGGCGCGGTAGTGATCGATCTCGGAGTTGATCCGTTGGGGATCGCCGAAGTAGGTGGTGTAGAGCGACAGCCGGTCGGCGCGCGAGCCGGCGGACTGCAGCGAGGTCACCAATGATGTCTCGATGAGCGCGACCGCCCGGGCGACCTCGGCCCCGGTCACCCCCTGGGTATGGATCAGGTCCACCTCGCGGGCGACTTCCTCCTCCAGCCTGCCGGCGGAGATCTCCGGACGCGCTGTCACATCCACCACCAGCAGGTCGCTCCCCTTGGTCAGGTCGTAGGTGAAGGCGCTGGCATCCGAGGCCACCTGGCGTTCGCGGACGAGCGCGCGCTGCAACCGGCTGCCGCGTCGCATGCCGAGTATCGCGCCGCAGACGCTGGCCGCCCAGTAACCCTGGCTTCCGAAGACCGGCGAGCGGAAGGCGAGGATGAGCCTGGGCAACATCACGTCGTCGGGCACCACCTCGCGCCGCCAGTCTCCAAACAGCGGCGGCAGCGACATGTCACGTAGTGGTGGCTTGCCAGCGCCACGCGGGATCGGGCCGAAATAGCGCTCCACGTACGCTCGCGTCTCCACCGGATCGAAGTCGCCGGCGATGGTGAGTACGGCGTTGTCGGGGGTGTAGTAGGTGGCGAAGAACTCGGCGACGTCGTCCAGGCTGGCCGCATCCAGGTCGTCCATGGAGCCCATGAGAGAGTGGTGGAACGGATGGTCCGGCGGGAAGGCCAGCGCCGGCAGACGCTCCCACCAGCTTCCGTAGGGCTGGTTGTCCACCGTCCAGCGGCGTTCGTTCTTCACCACGTCACGCTGGGTATCCAGTTTCTGCTGCGTCATCGCCGGCAGCAGGTTGCCCATCCGGTCGGCCTCCAGCCAGAGGGCCAGTTCCAGTTGGTTGGACGGGACCGTCTGGAAATAGTTCGTGCGATCCAGCCAGGTTGACCCGTTGAGCGTGCCGCCAGCGCGTTCGATCAGTTCGAAGTGCTCGTTCGCAGCCACGTGCGCCGAACCCTGGAAGAGCATGTGCTCGAACAGGTGGGCAAAGCCCGTTCGCCCCGCGCGCTCGTTGGCCGAGCCCACGTGATACCAGAGATTGACGGCGACGATGGGAGCGGTGTGGTCCTCGGAAAGGACTACCTGCAGCCCGCTGGGAAGTGAATACTGGTCGATCGGGATCTTGGGCATCAACGTTTCAGGATCGAGTCGAGGGACGGCACTTCGGGCGCGATGATGCGATCCGCGGCGCGGCCGAGGAAGAAAGTGAGCGGGACCTTCACCGACTCGCTGACCACATAGCTCCATCGTTCCCGCCGGCTGGCGGAGATGGGGCTGGTGCGCGTGGGCGAGGTCATTGGGCTCAGGTCCAGCCGTTGGGCGAGTACGCGAAGACGCAGTACGTGGAACGGGTCGCTGACGAGTATCACTCGCGTCGCGCCGCGCTGGTGCAGTAGCGCGGAGACGGCGTAGAGCGATTCGGTGGTGGTACGACCGTGCTCCTCGGTGAGGATGGCTCCTTCGGGCACGCCGGCTTTCTGGGCATAGCGCCGCCCCACGGCGGCCTCGCTGGTGGTGTCTCCGTCGCCGACGCCGCCGGTGAGTACGAGGAGCGGGGCGAGGCCGCGCTGATAGAGGTCGACAGCGTGGTCCAGCCGTGCACGGAGCACCGGCGACGGCCGCCCGACGTACTGCGCCGCACCGAGCACGACGATGGCGTCCGCCGCCGCGGCCTCGTCGCGCGAGCCCCAGTAGACAACGAGAACCGCCGACGCGGCCCACACAGCCAGCGCGAGCACCACCACACCGAGCATCATCCGGCCCAAGGCCGTGGATCTGGACGCCATCAAGTGAAAGTAAGGGAGCGGCACGACTGGGGTAACGGGTGCGGTTCCGGTCGCCTCCCTCCGTCACCCCCGGTTGCCACCGCACGAGAGCTGGCAGGCGGGCGATCCCGGGTCCCTCCGGACCGGCGCGGAGACCCGTGGATCGACGATCCCCGGCTCCCACCGGCCCCGCCCCGCCCCTTTGCGGAGGGAGGTTGTGAGACGGGGCGCCGGTCAGCGTATCTTCCGGCGTGCCCGTCCTCTACGTTCGCTACGCTACCGCCTGCCTGGCGATCACCGTGCTCGCCGGCACCTGGATGCGCGGCGTGCTCGTCGCCCCGGCCTGGCTGGGCCCGTTCATCTTCCAGAACGCGGTCCACGCCCACTCCCACGTCGCCCTCTTCGGTTGGGCGACGATGGCGCTCATGGCGCTCATCGTCCGCGCGGCGGGGGTGGTCGATGCCACGTCGGCGCCGCGGTGGACGCGGTGGTTCCCTCACGCGCTCGGGCTGGCCTCGCTGGCCGCCTTCGTGGGCTTCCTGGTGCGCGGCTACGTGTTACCGACGATCGTGCTCGCCACCCTCCACGTGGCGCTGTGGGTGCTGTTCGCGGTGCATGCATGGCGTCCGCTGGCGCTGGCACCGCCGGTGGAGCGACGCTTCTGGCGCGGCGCCCTGGCGCTCCTCCTGGTGGCCGGTGCCGGGGCCATGGTGCCGGGGCCGGTGCGCGCGCTGGGAGTGCAGGACCCCTGGCTCCTGGATCTTTCCGTCGAGCTCTTCCTGACCCCTTTCGTCCAGGGCTGGCTGTGCCTTGGCGTGGCGGGCCTGATCTACGGCCGCCTGGAGCGGCCGCGCTTCGCTGGCGCGGTCTTCTGGCTCATCGTGTCCGGCTCGCTCCCAGCGGCCCTCTTTCGCTCGGTGGCCACGCCACCCGCACCCTGGCTGCCGCTGGTGGGACGCGCCGCTACGGTGCTCGTCGGCGTGGCGGCGCTCCTGCTCGCGCTGGACATGCTGCGGAGTTCCGGTATGCGGCGGCTGGCCCCGTTGCTCCAGCTCGGCGCGGTGGCGCTCGTCCTGAAGGGAGCGGCCGAGGTGGGGGTAGGGGCGGGGATCGGTAGCGCGTTGCTCGGCAACCGGCAGCTCGTCGTCGCCTACCTTCACCTGCTGCTCCTCGGCGTCGTGACTCCGGTGCTGCTCGAGTCGGCGGTGGCGCGGTCGCCGGTGCCGTGGCTGGCCGGCGCGCAGGGTGCCGGGCTGATGGTGACACTGGCCGCGCTCGCGGCGCTCGGCCTCCCCTGTCTCGCAGGTGCAGTAGCGGCGGCGGGGCTCACGGTGAGGGCGCTGCTCGGCCTGGCGCTCGCCGGCGGTGCGGTCAGCGCGGCGGCGGTGCTGGGAGTGGCCGCGGAAGGGTGGCCCGCGTGGGCACCGGGACGCGTGGGCGCCGAAGGACCGGCCATACGGCGGTAACGCCGTCACACGGCCCACTTCCGGCTGGCGCGCGCGCCCGATCCGACGCAGCTTGGGGTGGTGACCACATCCCACATCCGCGTCGCCGCCGCCGTCGTCGGCTCCCCCGCCGGCCTGTAACGGCAGCATGACCGTGCTCACCCGCGGGCTCTACGAGCTCCTGGTCACCGAACTGCTGGCCGAACGGCTCGCCGAGCCCCTCGCGTCGGGCGATCCCGTGACCGACGGACTTCGTGCAGCGGACGCCGCTGACAGGATAGCCCTGCACCTGGCGCGGACCGTCGAGCGGGCGATCGAGCGGCTGCCGGACGAGGAGCGAGTGAGCGAGGGCGTACGCATCGCCAGGCGCCTGATCGAGGAGCTCGCTGCCGACACGCGCGCACAGGCACTGGCCGTGGAACGCCCCGCCGTTCCCGGCCGCGTGCTGCGCGCGGTGCTGCACCGCCGGCCCGACGGCACCGCGGCCGCGATCGAGCAGCCCCTCATCCCGCTGCTCGACACGACCCTCCTCACCAACGCGCCGGGCGAGCCGCGGGTGGGGCACCAGATCCGCGCCGAGATCGCCTCGGCCGACCGGATCGACATCGTCATGGCCTTCATCCGCCGGACGGGGATCATGCCCCTCCGCGACGCCATGCGTCGGCACGTGGAGGACGGCCGGACGCTGCGCGTCCTGACCACCATCTACACCGGCTCCACCGAGGCGGCGGCGCTGGAGCTGCTGCACGACCTGGGCGCCGAGGTACGCGTGTCGTACGACACCAGCGGCACCCGGCTGCACGCCAAGTCGTGGCTCTTCCACAGGGAGTCGGGCTACTCCACGGCTTACGTGGGCTCGTCCAACCTCACCCACTCGGCGCAGGTCAGCGGGCTCGAATGGAACGTGCGCGTCTCGGGCGCCCGGAACCGGCCTGTGATAGACAAGATCGCCGCCGTCTTCGAGAGCTACTGGCAGCAGCCGGAGTTCGAGCGATACGAACGCGAACGCTTCGCCGAGGCAACACGCGCTGGACCCCGCGCGGCGACGACACTCACCCTGAGCCCACTGGAGATCAGGCTCGAGCCGTTCCAGGAGCGACTGCTGGAGCAGGTGGCGCTGGCGCGTGAGCTCGGACGCCATCGGAACCTGCTCGTCTCCGCCACCGGTACGGGCAAGACGGTGATGGCGGCGGTGGACTACGCGCGGCTCCGCGACCGGCTTCCTCGAGCCCGACTGCTCTTCGTCGCGCATCGTGAGGAGATCCTGGCGCAGAGCCGCGCCACTTTCGCCCATGCCCTGCGCGATGGCAGTTTCGGCGAGCTGTGGGTGGGCGGCACCCGACCCGTGCACTTCGAGCACGTCTTCGCGTCCATCCAGTCGCTCAGCGCGAGCGGACCGGACGACCTCGATCCCGGCCACTTCGACGTCGTGATCGTGGATGAGTTCCACCACGCGGCGGCGGCGTCGTACGACCGGTTGCTGCAGCACATACGCCCCGTCGAACTGCTGGGGCTGACCGCGACGCCGGAACGGAGCGACGGCCTGCCGGTGCTCCACTGGTTTGACGGTCGCATAGCCGCCGAGTTGCGGCTGTGGGACGCGATAGACCAGCGTCGACTCACCCCCTTCGCCTACTACGGCATAGCCGACGACCTCGACCTGCGGGAGATTCCATGGCGACGCGGGAGCGGCTACGACGTGCAGGGTGTCAGCAACCTGATCACCGCCAACGACGTCTGGGGCAGGCGCGTGCTGCACCAGTTGCACGAGCACGTGGGCGCGGTGAATGAAGCGCGGGCGCTGGGCTTCTGCGTGAGCGTGGACCATGCGCGCTACATGGCGCGGCTGTTCCGGGAGCATGGTGTGGCGGCCGTGGCGGTGTGGGCGGACACGCCGGACGAGGAGCGCCGGCGCGCACTGGCCGATCTCGGAGCGGGGCGCGTCAACGTGGTCTTCTCGGTGGACATCTTCAACGAGGGCGTGGACGTACCGGCGGTCGACACGCTGCTCATGCTCCGACCTACCGAAAGCCCTCTGCTCTTTCTCCAACAGCTCGGCCGCGGCCTGCGCAGAAGCCCCGGGAAGTCCACCTGCACCGTTCTCGATTTCGTCGGTCAGCACCGGCGGGAGGTCCGCTACGACCGCCGTTTCCGCGCGCTGCTGGGCGGGAGCCGCGCGCACGTGGCCGAGCAGGTGAAAGCGGGATTCCCCTTTCTTCCCGCCGGCTGTCACATGGAGCTCGACCGGGTGGCGAGCGAACGTGTGCTGGAGAGCATCAGGCGCTCCGTGCCCTCCCGGTGGGCCGAGAAGGCAGCGGAACTCCGCCTCCTCGCCGACGAGCGTCCCGGACTCTCGCTCGGTGACTTCCTGGAGGCCTCGGGGCTCGACCTCGACGACGTGTACGCCGGCAAGCGCTCCTGGTCGGATCTACGCGAGGCGGCAGGACTCGGCATGGCAGTGGCGGGACCCCACGAGGAGGTCATCCGGAGGGCATGCGGCCGGCTGCTGCACGTGGACGACATGGAGCGTCTGGATAGTTGGCGCTCGTGGCTGCGGGACGGCCTGGCACTGGACGCGGCGTCGCTTCCCGATAGGGAGCGTGGAGCGCTCCGGATGCTGCTGGCGCAGTTGCTCGACAGCGTGCCGGACCGGGAGATGACGCTCGCTGAAGGAGTGGTGATGCTCAGGGCGCACCCGGCGGTGCGCGAGGAGCTGGCGCAACTGTTCGACGTCCTGGCAGATCGCGTCACGCACGTCGCACCGCCGGTCGATGTGCTGCCCACCGTGCCGCTCCGCGTGCACGCTCGCTACAGCCGGATCGAGATCCTCGCGGCGGCGGCCACCGACGACCTGGTGAAGGTCCCCACCTGGCGCGAGGGTGTGCGTTACGTGGACACGCTCCCGGCCGACCTGTTCGTCTTCACGCTGGACAAGACGAGCGGCCAGTTCTCACCGAGCACGCGCTACCGCGACTATGCGATCAGCCGCGAGCTGATCCACTGGGAGAGCCAATCGGTCACCCGCGCCGACACTCCGACCGGGCGGCGATACCAGCAGCACGCATCACTCGGGAGCCACGTACTGCTGTTCGCGCGGCTCACTTCGGACGATCGCGCCTTCCATTTCCTGGGGCCGGCAAGTTACGTGAGCCATGAAGGCGAGGCACCGATGGCGGTGACCTGGCGTCTGCAGCACCCGCTGCCGGGTGATCTGTTCCAGCAGTTCGCCGCAGCGGTGGCGTGAGCAGGCGATAAGGCGATCAACTCGTACGGCGCACGACCCACCGTGTCACTCGGCCACTTCCAGCATGCCGAGCCAGAAGACGTCGAAGACCACGCGCGGGTCCTGCTCGGGCGCGACCGCGGCGTGCAGCACCACCCCATCGTGGAAGGCAACGACCACGGAGGCGAGCAGCGCCGGCGGCACTTTCGGCTTCAGGCCGAGCAGTTCGAACAGCCTGGATACAGTCTCCGTGGCAGCGTCACGGCGGTGGGTGGCTGAGGCCAGTACCGCGCCGCGAACCAGCGCGGCCGGTTCCTGGGCCAGTTCCTGGAGCACGCGCAACTGTCCGCGACGCAACTCGCCCTTGAGCCAGTCCCACATATCGTCGATGACCGTCGCCGCCGTGGCCGTGGCCATCGCTCGCCGCTCGCGTGCGACGATCGCCGCCGAGAGCATTTCTATGAGTCGCGCGAGGAGCGTGTCGCGGTCGTGATAATGGTAGTGGATCAGCCCCTTGCTGACGCCGGCCGACTCGGCCACTTCCTGCAGGTTGAAGCGCGCGGCGCCGCCCTCGGCGAACAGGCGCGCCGATGCATGGAGTATGCGCGTGGCAGCATCTGGAGTGCGTTCCGGATCGGTCGTGGACATGGCGCCACCGGTCAGAAGTGGACCCGTGTGCCGGGTGTAGGGCAGCTCACGGTGTAGCCGTGCGATTCGAGCTGACCGGCAAGAGCGTCCTGTGCCTCCGTCTCGCCGTGGACGAGGAAGACATGCTGCAGCTCCGGCGAGGTGGACTCGAGTCTGTCCAGCCACTCGAGGAGTTCGTTGCGGTCCGCATGCGCGCTGTAGCCATTCAGTATCTCGACCCGCGCGCGGAGCGGTACTTCCTCGCCGAAAACCTTGATGATCGGCCGCCGTTCGACCACCCGTCGCCCCAGCGTATGCTCGGCCATGAAGCCGACGATGAGGATGGTGTTACGCGGATCGTCAGCGCCATTCTTGAGGTGGTGCAGGATGCGACCGCTCTCCATCATTCCCGCTGCGGCGATGATGATCATGGGCCCGTGCAGCGTGTTCAATCGCTTCGACTCGGCGACATCCTGAGTGTATGAGACCAGATCGAACTGGAAGAGCTTCTCGGTGGTCCGCACGAGGTCCTCGGTGCGATCGAAGACCTCCGGGTGCGCCTCGAAGACCGCGGTGGCCCTGGTGGCCAGCGGGCTGTCGATGAAGATGGGGATGCGCGGTATCTTCTCGGCGAGCAGCAATTCGTGCAGGCTGTAGACGAGCTCCTGGGTGCGGCCGACAGCGAAGGCGGGAATGAGGAGCCGACCACCGCGTGCCGCCGTCTCGCGCACGACCCGGCCGAGCGTTTCGCGCGCACCGGCAACCGACTCGTGATCGCGATTGCCGTAGGTCGACTCGAGTATCACGACATCGGCACGCTCCAGCGGCTGTGGATCCCGGACTATGGCGAGTCCCGAGCGACCGACGTCGGCCGAGAACGCGAGCCGGGTGGTCTTCCCATTCTCGGTGACCTCGAGCATGACGGAGGCCGAGCCGAGGATGTGACCTGCGTCGACGAAGGTAGCCGTGACGCTTGGCGCGACCTCGACCGCCTGGTGATAGGGCACGCCGACCATGCGTTCGACTGTGCGGATCGCGTCTTCGCCATCGTAGAGCGGTGGGACCGCCTCACGCTGATGCCGACTCAGATATTCGGCGTCCTTCTCCTGGATGTGCGCCGAGTCGGCGAGCATGATGTCGGCGAGATCACGGGTGGCGGCGGTGCACCAGATGGTGCCGTTGTAGCCCTCCCTCACCAGCAGCGGCAGCCGGCCGGCGTGATCGATGTGGGCGTGGGAGAGGACGACGGCGTCTATCTCCTCAGCCCTGAACGGGAAGCGCAAGTTCTTCTCGGTGCTTTCCTTGCGATGCCCCTGGAAGAGGCCGCAGTCGAGGAGGATGGTCCGGCCGTTGGTGCGGACTATGTGGCAGGAGCCGGTGACTTCCCGGGCGGCGCCGTAGAACTCTATTTCCATGTGTGTTTCCCCGTTCGGGGGTGAGATGCAACGGGTGGGAGCGGAGCATCGGAGGAGCTGCATGCAGACTGAGATGGAGCGGCCCTGCGTGTCAGGATGCAGTGGGCAATACCCGAGCCGGCCTGAGCTGACGCTATCTGCCGCGGGGTACGGGCGCCAGAGTGGGTGCGTGGAGCGTCGCCCTTTCTGGGGCACGGCCAGGTTCAGCCATCTCGCGACTGTTCCCCCCCAGGAATGCCTTGACGGTAAGGCGGAAAATGGCGTACGTGGCCAGCGAATGTCCTCGATCGCTGATCTTTCGCCGGATGCCTACCGGTTCACGGCACCCGTCGGCCGATGAATTCGCCAGGCGTGACAGCTACTTCGGGAAAGAGACCCGCGAGGCGCTGATCAGAGGTGACCAGGGGGATACGGAGCGCGACGGCGAGACTGACGTACTCGGCATCATATGCCGAGCATCCGCTGGACGCGGCGATCGTCAGCACCTGCACGACCGACACCGGGCGAACTCCGGGCGCCATGAACTGCTCGGCCATGATGGCTGTATCGAGCGCGGCGTGGAGCGCCAGCCGGTCGGCGCGGACGTACTTCGCGAGCAGGTTACGGAACTCACTGCCCCACAACGGCGGCGCCGCCCATTCGTTGTCCAGCCGAAGGACGGTGCGCGCCAGCTCGGTCTCAACGGTGTGAATGAAGAGATGCGCGATCAACGTGCAGTCGGCGACGATCACCGGCGACCATCGTCTCGAGCAGCGCGAATCTCCGCGTCCGTCGGGAGCGGTCCGGCCACGCACGCCCGAACGGCGTCCACACGTCTCAACAACTCTTCCGCGTCAGCCCTCGGCTGCTCGGCGAGCGAGCGCTCGAGGCGGACGATCACCTCGCCATTCAGGCTGCGTCTCTCGGCTGCCGCCGCTGCCTTGAGTCGGTCGAGCAACTCGGCCGGTACTCCCTTCACGGTGAGAGAAGCCATCTCGACCTCTGGATATGGTTCCATGACGGTTCCATAATGGCAGTATTGCAACTGCATCATGGCATCGGAACGGTTGTTGTCTCGGCAAGCTGGAATATGTCTACGCCCTGCCCGGGCTGTCAACGACACGACCGTCCGTCGGACCATCCAGCGTTCGGACGCTGAGCCGATGCCAGCACCATCGCCTCCTCCACCCGCACCCGACTCATCCTCGCGACCACCAGGTCCTTCCAGAGGGCCCACGGCCGCGCCTGCGCCGCCCTCCCAGCCTCCCACCTTCTCCCTCCCCGCGCCGACCGCCAGTTCCTGGCTGGAACTCCCGCCAGGCATCTGTGCGAACGGCACTCTCGCCGCTGCCCGGAACGGCTCGGATGGCGCGCCACTGCACATGGTGACCAACGCCAGCCTGTTCCTCGCGCCATTTCAGGGTCTGGTGGGTCTCGCGTTGGGAGCGTTCTTCGTGTCGGCGGAGAGTCCGAAGGCGGGCTGACACACAGCAAGCGCGGCAGTCTGTCGAGAGTCACCCACGTTGCAGAAGTCGAAGCCGACGCCGACGACGAGCTCCACTTCCACCTCGACGCACGCGTCAGCGATCTGTGTGCCCGAGGGCTCTCTCAAGCCGAGGCCTCGATGGCGCCACGATGAACGACGAAGGAGAGGATGGTCAAGCGCGGTCGAGGCCGCTCGATTTCGCCACGAGCCGTCTGTCTCTCCAGATGCACCCGCGCATGGGCGGTCAGGTGCGGTGCAGGCTTTCCGGAATCGTGGTTGAAGTTGCGTGGCTACGGCGCCACTCTCACCGCTGACGCGCCGGCGGCAGAGTTGTTCCTCACAGCGGGCCGCCGCAGATTCCCTGCGTCGGCAATCTGGACGCCACCGCGCGTTCCACCGCACGTCTGGCCGTGACCGCGCCGCGCTCACCCCTGCCCCTCCGGAGGTCCGTTGGCTGGGAAGCTCCCGCCGATCGTCTGCGTGATCGGCAAGAAGAAGTCGGGCAAGACCACCACCACCATTGGTCTCGTCCGCGAACTCGTGTCTCGAGGGCACCGTGTCATGACCGCCAAGCACGGTCACGGTTTCGAGCTGGACACCGAGGGTACCGACTCCTATCGGCATCGCCATGAAGGGGGCGCCCACCGCGTCGTCATGGCTGGGCCCAGTCAGGTGGCGGTCATCGGCAATTGGGGCGAGAGCGGTGAGCTGCCGCTGGCCGAGTTGGTGGCACGCTATCTGGCCGACGCGGACATCGTCGTGGCCGAGGGGTTCAAGGCCGCGCCGTTCCCCAGGATCGAGGTGTTCCGGCGCGCCGCCCACGAGCATCCTCTCCATGGTCAGGATCCGGCGGCCGATGCGACGTACCTCGCGATCCTCACCGACCAGATGGGTTTCCAGGCCCACGTACCGGTCCTGGACGTCGACGACCCGGATCGCTTCGTCCGCCTCGCCGACCTACTGGAAGGAACGCTGATTCCGGCTCGCAGGCCGGCGTAATCGGAGTGACGACGGCCGCCGGGCCGTCCCGATCTCGGCGAGCCGTTTCAGCAGACTCTGTAAGTCTCCTGTAAGTGCACCACTGTATGCTCGACTCCGTTCAGCGGGTTTCTCCTGGGCGTGTGATCATCGGGGTGCGAGCATGCAGAGAATGCCGATATGGGAACGGACGCGATCCGGCCGTCTTCTGGTCCTGGGAGCGGTGTTCGCGACGTTCCTGGCGGCGGTCATGCCGGGCCAGGCGTCAGGCCAGGACGGCGAGGCGATCTTTCAGAGTACGTGCAAGGCCTGTCATACCATAGGCGGCGGCCGGGTTGTCGGCCCGGATCTGGCCGGCGTGAACGAACGCCAGAGCGAGGCCTGGCTGATCGCATTCGTCCAGCATTCCCAGGCGGTCATCGCCTCGGGCGACAGTGACGCGGTGGCTCTCGCGGCGGAGTATCCGGGTCTCTCGATGCCCGACTGGCCGCTGACGGACAACGAAGTGCGGGCGGTCCTGGCCTACATCAAGCAGGCGGAGTCGGCCGCCCCGGCGGCCCCGGCCGCCGCCGGGGCCGGGGCGTCCACGCAAGTGACGGGAGATCCCGTCCTGGGTCGGCATCTCTTTCAGGGCACCACCCGGTTCGTCAACGGCGGCCCCGCCTGCAACTCCTGCCACGACGTGTCCCACGAGGACGTGATCGGGGGCGGCGTACTCGCCAGGGACCTCACCACGGTCTTCTCTCGCCTGGGTGGTCCCGGCGTGCGCGCGATCGTCGGCAGTCCACCCTTCCCGGTCATGCAGCGTGCCTTCCAGAACAGGCCGCTCACCGACCAGGAAGTAGCGGCGCTCGTCGCCTTCCTGCAACTGACCGACGCCACGCAGGAGCTTCACCAGCCGCTGGATTACGGGAAGCGCCTTCTTGCCGCCGGCCTGGCAGGGGCGGCGATCCTGCTGGGCCTGTATTCCCTGATCTGGCGCAAGCGCCGCCGCGGGCCCGTGAATCGTGCGATCTACGCGAGGCAGGTGCGATCCACCTGAGCTGACGCCACACCGTGAACGACAAACCGCAACCAGTCTAACCGGAAAGAGTCATCATGGGTTGGATCAAGGACATCGTTTCACCAGAGACGCGGAAGTGGGAGGAGTTCTACCGGAACCGCTTCCAGCACGATCGGATCGTCCGCAGCACCCACGGAGTGAACTGCACCGGCGGCTGCTCGTGGCAGATCCATGTCAAGGACGGGATCGTGACGTGGGAGACGCAGCAACTGGACTACCCGTTGCTCGAGAACTCGCTCCCTCCGTATGAGCCTCGTGGTTGTCAGCGTGGGATCTCGTACTCCTGGTACCTCTACAGTCCCCTGAGGATCAAGTACCCGCTGATCCGCGGCGCCCTCCTCGACGCGTACCGCGCGAAGAAACGGGCGGTCGGGGGAGACCCGATGGCTGCCTGGAAGGCGCTCCAGGCGGACCCGGACGCCCGTGGCAATTACCAGCAGGCACGGGGCAAGGGTGGCTTTCGCCGGACGACGTGGGACGAGGTCATGGAGATCATGTCCGTGGCCAACCTCCATACCGCGGAAGTGCATGGTCCGGATCGGGTGATCGGCTTCAGCCCGATTCCCGCCATGTCCATGCTCAGCTATGCCGCCGGCGCCCGTTTCCTCCAGCTCTTTGGCGGTGTCAACCTCAGTTTCTACGACTGGTACTGCGACCTTCCCCCGGCCTTTCCGGAGATCTGGGGGGAACAGACCGACGTCTGCGAGAGTGCCGACTGGTTCAACGCGAAGATGATTGCCGACATGGGTGCGTGCCTCAACATGACCCGCACACCCGACTGTCACTTCTTTGCCGAGTCGCGGCACAACGGCACCAAGACTGTCGTCTTCTCTCCTGATTTCAGTCAGGTCTGCAAGTACGCGGATCAGTGGGTGCCGCTCCACGCCGGTAGCGACGGCGCGTTCTGGATGGCCACGACACACGTCATCCTGAAGGAGTTTCATCACGAGAAGCAGACGCCCTTCTTCCTGGACTACACGAAGCGCTACACCGACAGCCCGTACCTGGTGAAGCTCGAACCGGACGACCAGGGCTACCGGCCGGGACGGCTGCTCAGGGCCAACGAGACTGTCCAGTACCGGGACATCTCCAACGGCGACTGGAAGTTCGTCAACATCGATGCCGCGACGGGCGATCTGGTGGTCCCCAAGGGGAGCTCGGGCTCGCGCTGGGACGAGACGCAGGGCAACTGGAACATGAAGCTCGAGAACGCCGAGGGCGATGAGGCGTACGACCCGGTTCTCACGCTCCTCGGCCGCACTGATCGGATCGCGCAGACAGCGTTCACCGAGTTCGGCCTCGATCAGACGGTATACAGGGGTGTTCCGGTCCTGGAGATCGAGACCGCCAATGGTCCGGTACTGGTCACGACCGTCTACGACCTGACCATGGCACAGTACGGCGTGTCACGAGGGTTGCCGGGCGCCTATCCGACCGATTACACCGACAAGGACGACGCATACACTCCGGCATGGCAGGAGATCTTCACCGGCATATCGTCGGACACGGTGGTCCAGTTCGCCCGGGAGTGGGCATCGACCGCGGAAGCGACGGGTGGCAAGTGCATGATCATCGTCGGCGCGGGAATCAACCACTGGTACCACGGCAACCTCATGTACCGCGCTGGCGCCATGGCTCTCATGCTCACCGGTTGTGTGGGCAAGAACGGCGGCGGCCTGAACCACTACGTCGGCCAGGAGAAGCTGGCTCCGGCCGACTCCTGGAATGCCATCGCCTTTGCGAGGGATCATGTGCCCGCGGCACGACTGCAACAGGCGCCGATCTGGCACTACCTGAATACCTGCCAGTACCGGTACGACGGCCAGTACTCCAGGTACAACACCGTGCCGGTCAACGACCTGACCAGTCAGCATACGGCCGACCTGATCTTCAAGTCGGTGCGCATGGGGTGGATGCCCTTCTTTCCCCAGTTCGACCAGAACACGCTCACGCTCTGCCGGGAGGCGGTGGAGCAGGGAGCCACGGACGATGACGGGATCAGGCAGTATGTGCTGGATAAACTCAAACGGAAGGATCTCCGGTATTCGGTGAGCGATCCTGATGCACCGGAGAACTTTCCGCGCGTCTGGTATATCTGGCGAGGCAACGCGATCCTGGCGAGCATGAAGGGCCACGAATACGCCCTGAAGCACTACCTCGGAACGCACTCCAACGCCATCGCGGTGGATTCCGACGAACGCACGAAGGAAGTGAAGTGGCACGACCTGGCTCCGGTGGGGAAGCTGGACCTGGTGGTCGATCTGAACTTCCGCATGGACTCATCGGCACTCTACTCCGATATCGTGCTGCCGGCAGCCTCCTGGTACGAGAAGGCCGACATCAATACCACCGACCTTCATTCGTTCATCCACCCCTTCTCCGCGGCCATACCCCCGGTCTGGGAATCGAAGACCGACTGGAACATCTTCCGCGATCTGGCCAGGGCCACGGCCGATGCCGCCGTGAAGTACATGCCCGGCCCGCACAAGGATGTCGTCGCGTCGGCGATCGCCCACGATTCCGCCGGAGAGATCAGCCAGCCAGCCATGGCAGACTGGTACCAGGGCGAGTGCGAGCCCGTGCCGGGGAAGACGACCCACAACCTCACGGTGGTGGAGCGGGACTACACCAGGCTCCACGAGCGCTACGTCACCCTGGGTGACCGCATCCGCACCACCGATCTCGGTGCTCACGGCAACTCGTACCAGTGCGCCGATGCCTATGACGAGATGATCACGTCGAATCACTTCCCGGTGGAGCGGCGGAACGGGAGTGTGCTCCCGTCCATCCGGGAGGACGAGTGGGCAGTCAACGCGGTGTTGCACCTGTCCACCCTCACCAACGGCGAGCTGAACGTGCGCGCCTATGAGAACGCCGAGAAACGCACCGGCCTGGAACTGGTGGATCTGGGCGCTGGCAGCGCGGACGTGCGCATCCGCTACGCCGATCTCCAGGCGCAGCCGCGGCGGTACAACACCTCGCCGTTATGGTCGGGGCTCATGAACGAAGGGCGTGCCTATTCCGCCTACACATACAACGTCGAGAAGCTCGTGCCGTGGCGGACCCTCACCGGCCGGCAGCACTTCTATCTCGACCACGAGATGTACCTGGCCTTCGGAGAGCATCTCCCGACGTACAAGCCGTCGCCGAAACCGGAAGCCTACGGTGACCTGAAGACCACGCTGGAGCGTGGAGAGGCGAGGGTGCTCAACTGCCTCACGCCGCACGGGAAGTGGCACATCCATTCGACGTACATGGAGAACCATCGCATGCTGACCCTGTCGCGGGGATGCGAACCGGTCTGGATGAGCGAGGTGGACGCGGCCGAGTTGGGCATCCAGGACAACGACTGGGTGGAGGTCCACAACGACCACGGCGTGTACGCCTCACGCGCCTGCGTGAGCGCCCGGATACCGAAGGGCGTGTGCATCGTGTACCACGTGCCGGAGCGCACGGTTGGGATTCCCAAATCGCAGGTTCGCCACGGGAAGCGAGCGGGTGGACACAACAGCTTCACGCGGATTCACCTGAAGCCGAACCTCCTCGCCGGCGGGTACGGCCAGTTCTCGTTCGGCTTCAACTACTGGGGTCCGGTCGCGCCCAACCGCGACACGCATGTGGTGGTGAAGCGCATGGACAGGGTGGTGTTCTGATGCTCGCAGTCTCGCCAAACCGACGGGGGAACTGAAATGGACGTGCGTTCACAGATGTCAATGGTGTTCCACCTCGACAAGTGCATTGGCTGTCACACCTGTTCGATCGCGTGCAAGAACATCTGGACGGACCGTCAGGGTGCGGAGTACATGTGGTGGAACAACGTCGAGACCAAGCCCGGCACCGGATATCCCAGCAAGTGGGAGGATCAGGAGATCTACAAGGGCGGATGGGAGAAGAACGGGGACGGAATCCAACTGAAAGGGGCCGGCAAGGCCAAGGGGCTGGGCAACATCTTCCACAACCCTAGCCTGCCGGTCATAGACGACTACTACGAACCGTACACCTACAAGTACCTGAACCTCATCGAGTCGCCAGCGGGCGACGACCAGCCCACGGCACGGCCGATCTCCATGATCACGGGCGAGCCCATGGACATCAAGGCCGGGCCCAACTGGGACGATGACCTGAGCGGATCGCCCGATTACGCTCGCAATGACCCCAACCTGGAGAACCTCACGCCGGCCGAGCGCGAGGCCATGTTCCAGCTCGAGCGGATGGCGTTCTTCTACCTGCCGCGCATCTGCAACCACTGCCTGAACCCGGCCTGCGTTGCCTCCTGCCCGTCGGGAGCCATCTACAAGCGGGGCGAGGACGGCATCGTCCTCATCGACCAGTCGGTGTGTCGGGGCTGGCGCATGTGCGTCACGGCGTGCCCTTACAAGAAGACGTACTACAACTGGAGCACCGGCAAGTCCGAGAAGTGCATCCTCTGCTACCCGCGAATCGAGGCGGGAATAGCGCCAGCCTGCATGCACTCCTGTGTCGGTCGGATCCGCTACCTGGGCGTGATGCTCTACGACGCCGACATGATCCAGAGCGCCGCGTCGGCTGATGACAGCGAGCTCGTGAGCCGTCAGATGGCGATGATCCTCGACCCGTTCGACCCGGACGTCATCGCCGCTGCGAAAGCCAATGGAGTGGCCGACTCCACGATCGATGCCGCGCAGAAGTCCCCGACCTACCGCTTCGTGAAGACCTG
>CALCHX010000021.1 GCA_937906875.1 uncultured Gemmatimonadota bacterium
CCTGCTCAGCTCGCACGTGTGGCGCCAGGACCACAACGGCTTCTCCCACCAGGATCCTGGCTTCATCGACCACATGGTCAACAAGAAGGCCCAGGTCGTCCGGGTCTACCTGCCGCCGGATGCCAATACCCTGCTGTCGGTGGCCGATCACTGCCTGCGCAGCCGCGACTACATCAACGTGATCGTCGCCGGCAAGCAGCCCTCCCTGACCTACCTGGACATGGACACGGCCGTCGCACACTGCACCCGCGGGCTGGGCATCTGGGAATGGGCCAGCAATCATCCCGAACGCCACCCCGACGTGGTGCTCGGCTGCGCCGGCGACATCCCCACCCTGGAGACCCTGGCCGCCGCCGACCTGCTGCGGCAGCACTTCCCCGACCTGGCCGTCCGCGTTGTCAATGTCGTTGACCTGATGCGCCTGGAACCGGACACCGAGCACCCGCACGGCCTGTCCGACAGGGACTTCGACGCGCTGTTCACCACCGACCGGCCGGTCATCTTCGCCTACCACGGCTACCCGACGCTCATCCACCGGCTCACCTACCGCCGCACCGGCCACGCCAACATCCACGTGCGCGGCTACAAGGAGGAGGGCACCACCACGACGCCGTTCGACATGGTGATGCTCAACGACCTCGACAGGTTCCACCTGGTCATGGACGTCATCGACCGCGTGCCGTCCCTCGGCACGGACGCCGCGGTGATCCGCCAGCAGATGGCCGACGCCCGGCTGGCCGCCCGCGCGTACACCCGCGAGCACGGCGTGGACGATCCCACGATCAGCGACTGGACTTGGCAGCACTGACCGTGGCCGTCCTGGTGGTCAACGCCGGCTCCAGCAGCCTGAAGTTACGGCTGCTCGACGACCGCGACAACACCCTCGGAGCTGAGGATCTGCCCGACGTCGATCACCTCCAGCATGAAACGCTGCCGGAGGCCGTCGAGCGCCTCGCCCGAGCGGACGCGATCACCGCCGTCGGGCATCGAATCGTGCACGGCGGGGCGGAGTTCACGCGGGCCACAGTGCTCGACGACGCGGTGACGGCTCGCCTGCGTGATCTGATTGATCTGGCCCCGCTGCACCAGCCGAAATCCCTGGCCGCGCTCGATGCCGTCACCGCCGTGCTACCAGGAGTCCCGGCCGTTGCATGCTTCGACACCGCATTCCATGCCACGATCCCACCGGCCGCTAGAACCTATGCGGTGCCTCGCGAATGGCAGCGGCGCTACGGCATCCGCAAGTATGGCTTCCACGGACTGTCCCACGCCTACTGCGCCGGCCGGGTCGCGGATCTGCTGGGGCGCAGTCGATGTCGTCTCGTCAGCTGCCATCTCGGCGCTGGCGCGTCGCTGGCCGCGGTAGTGGACGGCCGGTGCATGGATACCACCATGGGCTTCACGCCGCTGGATGGCCTGATCATGGCCACCCGGTCGGGTTCGGTCGATCCCGGGCTGGTGCTTTGGCTCACCGAGCACGAGAATATGAGCCCGCACGAGATCGCCGATGCCCTCGAACACCGCTCCGGTCTGCTGGCTCTGGCCGGCACCGCGGACATGCGGGAAGTACAGGCTCGAACAGATTCCGGGGACGCCGATGCGCGGCTCGCGTTGGCCACCTATGTGCATCGGTTGGTGACGGCGGTCGGTGCCATGGCCGCCGCGGCCGGCGGCCTGGATGTCCTGGCCTTCACCGGCGGGGTCGGCGAGAACTCCGTCACCGTCCGAAGCATGGCCGCCGACCGCCTGGCCCACCTCGGAATCGTCGTCGACCCGGCAGCCAACGACGCGGCCGTACCCGACACCGATGTCAGTGCCGTAGCCGCGGGGGCCCGCACCCTGGTGATCGCCGCGCGGGAGGACGTGATCATAGCCCGCGAGGCGCGCCGCGCCCTGTCCTGACCGGTGCCGTTGAGCGTGGACCCTGTCGTTGCGGTCAACGCCATCAACCAGTGCTGCGATCCTCGGATGCGTGCCGCACAAGGCGTTTGCTCGCCAGCCGATCCGCCTCGGCCAGCTCGGTGGCGCTGACAACGCTGGCATCAGCGCCGGGAAAGACCAGCGTTGACCGTCCGGTATCGACCCAGTGGACCACGAATGGCGGCTCCCCGGAAGGGGAGCCCACCGAGACGATCTCGCCTCGGCGTCCGCTGACGTGGTCGGTCTTGGCGGCGACGATGAGCCAGTCGCCCGGCTTGGCCTTCATAGCAGAGTCCTTTCGCCTCGGACAGCGTTTGACCTACTCAGGTGCAGGCCAGCGGGAACGGCGCGAAGGCTCCCACCGGCCCCCGGTTGCGGCAGAACAGGAATCCCTGACGGTGCAGGTCGTCGATGATGCCGGACAGCGCCGTGGGGTAGTTGGTGAACAGGTGGCCCAGGATCACGCCGCTGGACTTCGCCGAGTACGACGAGGTGCGCACGATATACCGGATGCTCGACACGCTCCTGCGGCTGCCATTGACGTACTGCCAGTCCCGGGTGTCGATGGTCCAGGTGCAGATGCGGTATCCCAAGTTTGCGGCGATGCCCGACACCCGGGAGTTGTAGGCGCCGCCGGGTGGGCGCAGCCGGTTGCTGTAGATACCGTTGCGGATCTGCCAGGCAATGTTGCCGTTCGATAATGTCGTCAGGTCGGGGTGCGAGTAGGTGTGATTCAGCACCCAGTGCCCCTGCTTGCGCAGGGTCGAGACGATGCCAGGGTACCGGCGCGCATACTCGTTGATCAGGAAGAACGCCGCACGGATGCCGCGCGACTGCAGGTAGGCGCCGGTCCGGGTCGCCCGGTACGCATCGCCGTACGCCCAATCGTCCAGGGTGAGCAGCACCCGCCCGGATGTGTTGCCGCACCGGGAATTATTGTAGGTGGCCGCCGTCAGGGTCACCACCGGCGGCGTGGTAATCCCCGGTGCGGCGGAACTGGCGGGCTGCCCCGGGCCGGCGGGCTGCGTCATGACGACGACCGCCATCAACCCCGCAGTGAGTGCCATGAGAATGCGATTCACAGCCATGACGGCCTCCTTCGGGCCAACACCTGTCTTCCTAGTCTTGGGACGTTTCGAGGTTCCCGTGTCCCGGCATGGCTCGGTGGCCGACGAGCCGTCCGGGCGTCGCCGGTGGATCGATCCACGGCCACAGTCCGGCGTGATGCATGCATTCCTCGGCCGAATCCAGCAATGCATCGATGTCGCTATCGCTCATATCCCCGCCATCGGCGCGTACCCATTCGCGCCAGCCTTCCGGGCTCAGGCCGTGGCAGTTCGCGCCAGCAGCCAGTTGCGCCAGATACTTGCGCATCGGCGGGCATGCCGCCCTGTCCAGGCCCTCGGCGGCGTACCGGGCGGCGGTGAGGACGTCCTCGTGATCGCGTTCCAATGATTCGCGCACACCGGTGAGGTTCATGTCACGTACCTCGAATTCAGACGGTGGGATGGAGCACGCCTCGCGGCGTGTGATCCCGGCTCTGCCAAGGCTTCTCCCCTCCGGCCAGGCCCGCTAGGGTCTAACGTCCTCGTGCATTGCGTCTGCGCGTCGGCCGCTCGTCGATGCCCGCAGCGCATTGACGATCGCAATGATGTCCACGGCCTCTTGACTGATCGCCCCCCAGAGCGGGGCCAGGCCACCGAGCGCCGCCACCACCATGAGGCCGATGCTCAACGTGATACCCACCATGATGCTTTGCTTGGCCATCGACATGGTTCTGCGCCCGATGGTCACGGCGTCCGCCGCGAGGTCGAGCCGGTCGGGAAGGATGACGATGTCGGCGGATTGGGCAGCGGCCGTGGCGCCCCGCGAGCCCATGGCCACCCCGACGTCCGCTGCGGCGAGCACGGGTGCGTCATTGACCCCGTCACCGATCATCATGACCGGTCCGGCCGTGTGGCTCTGGATGACGGCGACCTTGTCGGCGGGCAGGCACTCTGCCCGCACGTCCGTGATTCCGATCCGCCGCGCCAGTGCAAGCGCGGTGGGCTCGGCGTCGCCGGTGATCATCAGCGTCCGCGAGACCCCGAGATCTCGGAGGCGTTGGACCGTCCGGGCAGCCTCCGGGCGCGGATTGTCGGCCAAGAGCAGCGCGCCGGCGTACTTGTCGTCGACGCCGATGTAGACCGCCACCTCACCGCCGCCCAGCGGCAGGTCGGGGACAGCCACGCCGCTCTGCGCAACGAACGCCGGCTTTCCGACGCGGACCCGGTGCCCGTCGACGATCGCGACAACTCCGTTCGTGGCCCACTCCTTGCCGTCTTCCACCGCCGGCAGCGCCAGTCCTCGATCCACGGCGGCGCGGGTGACGGATTCTGCCAGGACGTGCGAGGAGTGTCGTTCGGCTGCCGCCGCCAGGGCCAGCAGCCGGTCGGCGCCGATCCAGTCGGCGCTGACGACGGCGGAAAGGGTCGGTCGCCCCTGGGTGAGGGTGCCGGTCTTGTCGAATGCGACCGTGCGCGCTCGCGCCGCGGCTTCCAGGGCTGATGCGCCCTTGACGATGATGCCGCGCCGGGCGGCTCGGCTCATCCCACCCAGGAACGCCACCGGGGCGGCTATCAGCAGGGGGCAGGGTGTCGCCACCACCAGCACGGCCGCGAACCGCTCGGCGCTGCCCCCGGCGAGCCAGGCGATCACCGCGATGACATACGAAAGGATCGTGAACGGGACCGCGTACCGGTCCGCGAGCCGGACCATGCGGGATCTACTGCGGGTGGCTTGGCTGACAAGGCGCACGATCTGCGCGTACTGGCTGTCCGCGGCGCAAGCGGTCGCGGTGATCGTCACGGCCCCGGTTCCGTTCACCGCTCCGCTGAGCACTCGCTCCCCCGCCACGCGCTCGACCGGTAGTCCCTCGCCGGTCAGCGACGACTCATCGAACAGGGCCGCCGCAGAGACCAGGACGCCGTCCACTGGGACCACTTCGCCCGGACGCACCAAGACCGTGTCGCCTACGGCGACATCATCAATGGGTACGTCACGGACGGTTCCATCGCCTGCCAGGTGCGCCGAACGGGGCGCCGCGGAGAGCAACGCGCTCAACTCGCGCTGCGCTCGACCGCTCGCATAGTTCTCCAACGCACGGCCGCCGGTCAACATCAGCACCACGACCATGGCGGCGGCATACTCGCCGACCGCGAGCGTCGCTGCGAGCGCCGTCGCCGCCAGGATGTCGACGCCGACGTGGCCGCGGATCAGATCGCGGATCATGTCGACGGTCAGCCAGACTCCGACTGCAGCGGCGGCCACGATGATGACCCACCGCGCCGCGCCGGCTGCGCCTGCCCAGGACAAGAGTGCAGCCGCGGCGGCCGCCGCGAGCGAAGCGAAGAGGAGAACCGGTCGGCGGGTCGACGGCCGAACCGATCCGGCGGATTGCGAGATGGTCGCCTGCGTCATGCCGCGCCCTTCTGAGGCGGTGATCGGCTGGTACTCCGTCACCGTAGGCACATCCGAGGTTCTGTGGTCTGCGGCTTTCGACTCAGATCGCAAGGTCTTTCGTCTCTGGCCTCGGGCCGCCGCCGGGTGCTGGATTGAGTGTTGACATCGGTTCACGCGGAAAGGATCACGGCGATGGACATCCCACTATCGGCGAACTCGGTGGTAGCAGGGGTTGACGGCTCCACCGCCAGCGTCCAGGCCGCACAGTGGGCGGCGGCCGCGGCCATGCGCTACGGGCTACCGCTGCAACTCGTGCATGCGATCCCTCCGCTGCCGGCCAACGCCTATCCCACGATGGGGGTGTACATCGAGACCCTACGGCGAGCCACTCACCAGGAGGGCGAGGAGTTCCTGGACAAGGCGGCGGCAGCCGCACGAAACGTCGCACCCGAGGTGAAAATCACCCGCTGGCAAAAGGTCGGCGATCCCGTCGACGTGCTCAGCCTGGCCTCCGCCACCGCTCGAGTGATCGCCGTGGGAGCGACCGGACAGACCGGTCTCATCGAACTCCTCGCCGGCTCCACCGCATTGGCACTCCCAGCCCACTCGCACTGCCCCGTGGTGGTCGTCCGGCAGCCCGCCGACGGCACGGACGCCGCCGACGGTCCGGTAGTCGTCGGTGTGGTGGGAACACCGCTCGACCATCCGGCCGTCGCCTTCGCCTTCGAACAGGCATCCATGCTGGGAGTCGACCTGATCGCCGTGCACAGCTGGAGCGACTCACCGCTGCCCGATATCGACCGGATCACCGGGCAGCACGACGACTGGAACGCCATCTTTGAACGCGAACGACGGCTACTCGCCGAGGGCTTCGCCGGATACAGCGAACGCTACCCCGAGGTGGCGGTGCGGCCCGTGATCGTCTACGACCGACCGACGCGAGCGCTGCTCGATCAGGCACGGTCCGCGCAACTTCTGGTGGTCGGCAGCCATGGCCGCGGCCGCGTCGCGGGCGCCCTGCTGGGATCGACCGGCCGTGCGGTGATGAAACTGGCCCCCTGCCCGGTTGCCGTGGTGGCTCGCAGTCACTGAGCCGTGCCGCCCCGCGGCGGATCGGGCTGAGTCTTGGATGGGACGGGAGGTAGCCCGTGGACAGCTGGGTCGTTGACGCCCCCGGTCCGATCTCTTCCGGTCCCCTGCGGCGCGTCGACCTGCCCGAACCCATTCCCGGCGCCGGTCAGCTGCGAATCCGAGTGAGTCACTGCGGCGTCTGCCGCACGGACCTACACCTTGCGGAGGGCGATCTGCCCGCGCACACGGCGCGAGTAGTGCCCGGTCACGAGGTGGTCGGCACGGTCGATGCAATCGGCGACGGTGTACGGGATTTCGCGCCCGGCGACCGGGTCGGCGTGCCCTGGCTGGCCCGCACCTGCGGGCGGTGCCGCTTCTGCAGGACAGATCGGGAAAACCTCTGCATCAGCCCGGTCTTCACCGGCTGGGACGTCAACGGAGGGTATGCGCAGCGGTGCGTGGCCGACGCCGACTTTGTCTATCGCCTACCG
>CALCHX010000022.1 GCA_937906875.1 uncultured Gemmatimonadota bacterium
GCATCGATTAATCTTGCGCCTTGCAGGGAAGTGAGGACGCATGGAGCAAACCGACTTCAATCACCTGACGTGGTTCAGGATCGTCGCCGAAGAGCACAGCTTCACCCGCGCCGCCGCGAGGATCGGCGTGGCGCAGTCCACCCTCAGCCACACGATCAAGCAGCTCGAAGCCCGCATGGGAATCCGTCTCCTGACGCGTACCACGCGCAACGTCGCCACCACCCCTGCCGGCGAGCGGCTTTTGCAGACGATTTCCCCGCGCATGGCCGAGATCGAGGACGAGATCGCAGCGCTGATGGCGTTTCGTGACAAGCCGTCGGGCTCGATCCGGTTGACCTTGTCCGACCATGCGCTGGAAAGCGTGGTCTGGCCAAAGCTGAAGCCGGTACTCAAGGACTATCCCGACATCAGCGTCGAACTGGTCATCGACAACACCTTCCGCAACATCGTCGAGGAAGGTTTCGACGCCGGCGTGCGGCTGGGCGAAAGCGTCGAGAAGGATATGATCGCCGTGCGCATCGGCCCGGACTGGCGGCTGGTGGCGGTCGCATCACCCGGCTATTTCGCCGAGCATGGCACACCCGACCATCCGCAGGATCTTGTGCGGCATGTCTGCATCAACATGCGTCAGGAGACTTCCGGTGGCCTCTACGCCTGGGAGTTCGGGAAGGATGGAAAGGAATTACGCGTGCGGGTCGACGGTCAGCTCACCTTCAACAATTCCTACGCGCAGATCGATGCCGCGGTGAATGGCTACGGCATCGCTTATGTCCCTGAGAACATCGTGGAACGACAGATCGCGTCAGGTTCGCTCATGCTGGCCCTGAACGACTGGTCACCGTTCTTTGATGGCTATTTCCTCTACTACCCCAGTCGTCGGCAGAACCTTCTGGCGTTCAAGGTCATTGTCGATGCGCTCCGGCATCGGATTCGATCGGAACCGTGAATTCTCTCCACGACGACATCCGGTCAGGGGCCGGAAGCGGTCGATCCTGTTCCGAAGAGCAAGACCGATGAAGCAGATATCCATAGCGCGTTCAAAACATGAAGTACCGGTTCGAATCTTCTCTGATGGGCCGAGAGCGACGAACAGAAAACAACGTCTTCGCCATACCTCTCTAAGGCCCCCTTCGCAGGGATCGCGGCTTGCGAGTAGATCAGCGGGCAGAGCATGGACGCGCTGGTCACCAATTGAACCGGGTGCCGAAAGTGCCGGCGGTTGCGGTCTGGCGACTGCGGTCGCCGTCGAGCGACCAACGATAGCTGGCCTGACCGTAGAAGCTCACATTCTGATTTACCCTCGCAGTGATCCCGCCACCGACCTCCAGCGCCGTGTCGCCAAAGCGGGTCTCGATGGCCGGTGATGACGGTTCGAAGAACGCGCTGTCGTTGCCGGAGAAGGCGTGCCAGAGGTTGACCCGGGCGTAGGGCTGCCAGAGCGTTCCCCGCTCGTCACGCCCAGAGTATTGCAGCCGCGCCCCAATCCGTCCGGTCCAGGCCGCACCCGCGTTCCAGTCCACACTCGAATACTGGTCCTGTGACCGGTCCACCGAGACGCCCTGATAGACAATCTGCGCCTGAGGCTCGATCAGCCAAGCATTATTCTCTCCGAAGTGGATCGGGTAGCCTGCTTCAAGCGACGCTGTGTATGCCGTCGCATTGGTCGAGATCCCCGCTCCATCGAGGGAGGTCGCCTTCGCATCGTACCAGCTCCCCTGGAACACCCCGTCGAGATACCAGCCGCTCGGGCCGAAATGCGTCCAATAGGCGCCGACCGAGGGACCATTCATCTGCAGCTTGCCCACAGCCAGGTTTTGCATCCCCAGTGCGAAGCCGCGCATCGAGGGTGAGTTGTAATCCGAATATGCGACATACACGCCGGCATGGTCCCGGTGGCCGCTGTCCGTCGTCCGCCGCAGGATATCGAAGCCCGTCTGGAACCCGATCAGATTGCCGGTCGCACTCGAATCCACCGTCCCGTTCCAGCGGTTGCTCACTCGGTCCCCGAACATGCGCCCCCAGACGCCGTTCGCATAGGCTCGCGCCTCCGGCAGGCCTCGCAGGTTCTCCTCCTCGCCGACACGCTCATGCAGCGTGCCGAGGGTCGTGAGCCCCATCTGCCTTGCGACTGCTGGGATCGGCGCGTAGAGCGGCACCTCCGGCCGGTAGAGCGGGATGTCCGGACCACCTGGCGTCGTCGGATCCACCGGCGTATCAATGAGATGAGAGCGCAGGAACCAGTCGTTTGGATCCGTGCCGCCACCGCGGAAGAGCTCATACTCATACGCGCCGGCAGCGACGCGCTGGCCAAGCGTGAAGGCATCAATCGTGGTGGTCCCGCCGCCGGTCACCTGCACCAGCCGAATGCCATCCGCGACGGTCTGCGCGCCCGGGCCGCCGGTATTGTTGACCAGCACCGAGGACGTGCCGCTGGACTGGCCGCCATTGATGACCAACAGGTTGCTCGGCGAGTCGTCGGCCCCAAGATAGGTGTTGAAGCCGATGCGGCTCCCCGCGCTGCCGGTGTAGTTGCCGACCGTCAATGTGCTGTAGGCTCCCGGCCGTGCCAGAAATTGGATCAAGCCGGCATTTGCCACCGAGCCGGTTGTGTTGGAATCCCCGGTAACGTTCCAGGCACTG
>CALCHX010000023.1 GCA_937906875.1 uncultured Gemmatimonadota bacterium
AGTATCCGCTGGGCGCGCCCGACGCAGAGTCGGTGTCGATCAGAGCCTGCCACATCCAGCGATGACTCCTGTTGCCAGTGCCGGATGTGGGCATCCGACCCGGCACGGCGGCGATGCCGCATCCCTCAGGTGCCGGCATCGACCGGTGTGCGGACGGCGCCGCCGGCCGGCACAGCGGTACTGGGCGCCGTTTGCGGTCATCCCAAGAAGTGAGATCACAAGGACACGCCGGCGCGCTACCGGGGAAGATTCGTCTCACATATGGGACAGTTGCCGACGCCCAGCCCGCCCCATCGCGGCGTCCACCATCATGGCGGGAGCACAGTGGCGTGGCGTCCGTCGCGCTCCCCGGCCCCGTCCGAAAGGCACTTGGTGATTCACATGAGAGACAAGCGACCTCGACGAATTCGGCGAGGCGGTCGCGGACCGCTCGCGGTCGCGGCGCTCCTCAGCGCGGTTCTAGTGGTAGCAGCCTGTGGGTCTGGATCCGAGGCCGGCAATACGCCGTCCGGTGGTCAGTCGACGCCGCAGACATCGTCCGAGCAGACCCAGCCGTCCAGTCCAGCCTCCGAGACGCCGCCCACCGCCTCGTCTGACGCAGGCAGCGGGACCGCCAGCAGCACGACCGGCGGGGCCACACCAGCGGATCTGGTTCCCGCTGCCATCCGCGACAAGGGCAAGATCGTCGTCGCCTTCGACGCCTCGACACCGCCCGGAGAATTCGTCGACACGGACGGCAAAACCATCATTGGCCAGCAGCCGGACATCGTCGCCGCAGTCATGAAGGTGTTGGACCTGGATTACGAGGCGGTCAACGCCCCGTTCGATAACATCCTTCCCGGCCTCGTCGACGGCAAATACGACATTGGCCAGGCCGGCATGTTCGCCACGACCGAGCGTGAAAAGCAGGTCGACATGGTCTCGTACGCGTGGGACGGGACAGCCTTCTATGTGCCAGCGGACAGCAATGCGGTCTTCAACAGCCCGGAGGACCTGTGTGGCGTCGACCTGGCGGTGCAGATCGGCTCCGCGCAGGACAACGACGCGAAGGAGCAGTCCGCCAAGTGCGTCGCGGAGGGTAAGAAGCCGGTGAACGTTCTGACCTTCAATAGCGGCAGTGACGAGCAACTAGCAGTGCAGAGCAAGCGTGCCCAGGTTGGATGGGACACCGCGTCGACCGTGACGTACCTTGCCAAGACCACAAACAGCGCCGTGAAGATTTCTGGCGACATCATGCGTGCCCCGTCGCCGAAGTGCACCGCATTTCCGAAGGGTAACGGGATGGCCGCGGCGTTCGCAGCGGGCATCGATCAAATCATCGCCGATGGCACATACGACAAGATCCAGGAAAAGTGGGCCATGGAGAACACCAAGATCGATAGCGCGACCGTGAATCCAGTCGAATCCGGCTTGATCCCGGGATAAGTGGTAATGCCCGTTAGTCGAACCGACCCAGGGACCGGGCCGTTTCTCAACGAACTCAAGGTCACGCGCCTGAGACGGCCCGGTCGCTGGGTGGCAATGGCAGTCATCGCCGTCCTGGTGGCGATGTTCATCCATGCGGCGGTCTTCGCTCGCATCAAGCGCGGAACCAGCCTGGAGACCCGCTTCGGTTGGGAGGTCGTCGGGCAGTACCTTTTCACCAGACCGCGCTTCGACGCGCTCGCGGCAACGATCGAATTGACCGCGATCGCGATGGCAATTGGTATTGTCGGTGGAATCGTGCTGGCCGTCATGCGGCTATCGGACAACTGGATACTGTCGCGATGCAGTTGGCTGTACATATGGTTCTTCCGGGGCACGCCCGTTTTGGTGCAGTTGCTTTTCTGGTACAACCTAAGATACCTCTTCCCGACGCTTTCCATCGGTATCCCCTTTGGGCCAGAATTTGCAATTTTCGACGCCAACAACCTGGTCACACCATTTTCGGCCGCGCTGATCGGCCTGGGTTTGAACGAGGCGGCCTATATGGCCGAGATCGTCCGGGCCGGAATCATCTCCGTTGACTACGGACAGACAGAGGCATCGCTCTCCCTCGGCATGTCCCGCGGGCAGATGCTGCGGCGTGGGCCCCTGCCCCAGGCCATGCGGGCGATCATTCCGCCGACGGGCAACCAGGTCATCAGCATGTTGAAGACGACGTCCCTGGCGAGCGTCATCACGGTGACGGAACTACTCAGATCGGTTCAGCTGATCTATGCCCGTACATTCCAGCCCATTCCGATGCTCATCGTGGCCAGTCTGTGGTACCTCGCCGTGACGTCCATCCTGACCATCGGGCAGGTCTATGTGGAGCGCCACTTCAATCGTGGCAGATCTGGACGACAGCCGTCGGGCAGGGGCGGAACCCTCCGCAGGATGCTCACCTTCGATCGAAGCGATGGCCTACCGCCGCGGCCGCTGCTGTCGGACCTGAGGGGTGAGAATGACTGAGCCTCAACCCCCGATGGTGCACGCAGCCGGTGTGTGCAAGAGGTTCGGGATGAATCGGGTCCTGCGGGGAATAGACCTCGATGTGGCACGAGGAGACGTGGTGATCTTGATCGGCCCGTCCGGGTCGGGGAAGTCGACGTTTCTGAGGTGCATCAACTTTCTCGAGCGGATAGACGCCGGAACCCTGCTCGTCAACGGACGCAATATTGGGTATCGGGATGAAGGCGGCCATCTCTACGAGCGCCGGATGCGAGATGTGCAAAAGGATCGCATGAAGGTCGGCATGGTGTTCCAGCATTTTAACCTGTTTCCTCACATGACGGCATTGCAGAACATCGTCGAAGCGCCTATTCGCGTGCAGAAGATTCCTCGTAAGGAAGCGATGTCCGCCGCGCGCGCGCTGCTGGACCGGGTCGGTCTTGCGGACAAGGAACGTAGCTACCCCAGCGAACTGTCCGGTGGCCAACAACAACGTGTTGCCATTGCTCGAGCGTTGGCGATGAAACCCGACCTCATGCTCTTCGACGAACCGACGTCGGCGTTGGATCCGGAGCTGGTACGCGAGGTATTGGACGTGATGAAGCAGCTTGCCGCCGACGGGATGACCATGGTGGTGGTGACGCACGAGATCGGTTTCGCTCGTGATGTCGCAGACCGGGTTGCCTTCATGGCGGACGGTCAGGTGGTCGAGTACGGGTCCGCGGACGACGTACTGGGCGCACCCCGCGAGGCGCGCACCCGGGAGTTTCTGGCGCACGTCCACTGACGGCGCGCTGAGCAGCGATACGAATCACACTCTCTGCCACGCTCGCCATTCTGGCGAGCACGAAAGGATTACCTCATCGTGTACCAGCAAGAAGGTCAGTCTTACCGCGGGTTTCGGTTGCCGGGGCTGCGGCTGACGGAGGAGCTCCTACCACAGCTCGCCGAGCACCGCACCGAGAAGATGGGCCCCACCCTCCCCTCGGTTCACGAGTTCGACAAGGCCCATCTCGTGATGCTCACCGAGGAGGGACTGATACCGCGGTCTGCCGGCGTCGCGATGCTACGAGCGCTGCGGGAGATGGAGTCGGAGGGCTACCAGAAGGTGCGCTTCGAGGTGCAGGGCGGAGCGCACTCCGGTGAGCAATATCTGATCCGCACCCTGGGTGAGAACGTTGGAGGCTGGATCCACGTCGGGCGAAGCTCGGGGGATCTGAGCGAGGTGGGCCGTCGGTACACGATCCGTACCTACCTCTTGGAGTTCCTCCGGCGACTGAACACGCTGCGCAGAACGGTGGTGGAGCTCATCCCGCGATACACCGACGTGGTCCTACCGGGCGCCTCGCATGGCCAGGCTGCCCAGCCCACGACGTTTTCGCACTGGCTCGCCATGTGGGGCTGGGTCTTCAGGCGAGACTTCGAGCGGGCCCTCGGACTCTATGGCCGGGTCAACCTGTCACCGACGGGGGCCGGGATTCTGTCCGGTTCGGACTTCGCGATAAACCGCGTGAGAACGGCCGAGTTGCTGGGATTCTCCAGGCCGGTTCCCAACACCATGGACGCCATCTTGAGCCACGACGCAGTACTGCTGGAGACGGCCTCGATGCTGATGATCCACAGCACGAGCTCTGGTCGGTTGGCGGAGGACATCGAACTGTGGTTTGGGTCGGGCTTCGGGTTCATCGACATTCCGGATCGATTCTGCGATACCAGCAGCATCATGCCTCAGAAGAAGAACCCGGTCTTTTCCGAGGAGGTGAAGGCTGCCAGCGCGCGGGCGATCGGCACGGTGATGACGGTGCGCGTGGTGGAGAGCGGACCCACCGGGCTGACGATGAACGAACACGGTGTCGCTCAGGAGGCACTGTGGAAGACGTTCGAGGAGTGCTGCGATCGGCTGGACGATGCCAATGCGCTGCTGCCGGAGATCCGGGTGAACCCAGCTCGGATGTACCAAGCCGCGTCCGAGGACTGGACTCAGGCGACGGACTTGGCGGGTGGAATAGTCCGCAGCAGGGGCATTCCCTGGCGGACGGCGCACCAGATTGTCGCCATCGCCGTGCGCCTGGCACATGAGCGGAGCATTGCACCGGCGAATGCCATGCCTGCGTTGCTGGCCGAGGCCGCCGAGTTGTACTCGGGCGAGCAGCTGGAGATCACCAGCGAGGAGTTGGCGGACTGGCTCTCCGCCGACAAGGCTGTGCACCGTCGCACGCTACAAGGGGGGCCTGCTCCGGAGCGTGTGCTGGAGGAGGCGGCCGCCCTGGAGCGTGATCTGGCAAGCGATGACGCGGCGTTGACGGAGCTCGAACTGGCGGACCAGCGGGCG
>CALCHX010000024.1 GCA_937906875.1 uncultured Gemmatimonadota bacterium
GCGGGCTGCCGGGGGACCTCCTTGGAGGCACCGCCGACAGCGGCTAACTTCAGTGGATACAGCGTGATTCCTTCACCCTGCGGGCGCGCTCCAGCGCGCCCGCCGTCGTTCCCGACAATGACTGATTCCAGTACCATAGTTTCGGACGCCGGCGAGATGCCCGCGTACGACCCGGCCGCTGTCGAGCTGAAGTGGCGGGACCGGTGGCGCGAGCGCCGTACCAACGAGACCGATCTGGCCAACGGCGAGCGCCCCTTCTACGCGCTCATGATGTTCCCGTACCCGTCGGCCGAGGGGCTCCATGTCGGAAACCTCTTCGCGTTCACTGGTAACGACATCTATGGACGATTTCAGCGGCTCCAGGGGCACACAGTGTTCGAGCCGCTGGGCTACGACGCGTTCGGAATCCACTCGGAGAACTACGCGCTGAAGGTCGGCGAGCATCCCATGCGCCTCATCCCGCGCAACATCGCCAACTTCCGCCGACAACTGGAACGGGCCGGTCTCATGGTGGATTGGGATCACTCGGTCGACACCACCGACCCTGCCTATTACAGGTGGACCCAGTGGATCTTCCTGCAGTTGTACAAGCAGGGACTGGCGTACAGGAAGACGGCGGCGGTCAACTGGTGCCCGGGCTGCATGACGGTCCTCGCCAACGAGCAGGTGGCGGGCGGGGTCTGCGAGCGGTGCGGCACGGCGGTCGAGCAGCGCGAACTGGAACAGTGGTTCTTCCAGATCAGTCGTTATGCATCGCGCCTGCTCCACAATCTGGACGATCTGGACTGGTCGGAGACAACGAAGACGGCGCAGCGCAACTGGATCGGCCGCTCCGAAGGCGCCCGCCTCACCTTCCAGGCCCCCACCGCCAGTGGTGACGGCCTGCTGGCGATAGACGTCTTCACGACCCGTCCCGACACGATCTTCGGCGCCACCTACCTGGTGCTCGCGCCCGAGCACCCCATGGTCACCGCGCTCACCGCCCCCGCCCAGCGTGAGGTGGTCGAGGAGTATCGCGATCGGACGCGCAAGCAGGACCTGGTGGCGCGCCGGGTGCTCGAGAAGGAGAAGACGGGAGTGGCCACCGGTTCGTACGCGGTGAACCCGGCGACGGGGCAGCAGATTCCCATCTGGGTGGCCGACTATGTCCTCATGGAGTACGGCACCGGCGCGATCATGGCCGTTCCGGGGCACGACCAGCGCGACTTCGAGTTCGCCTCCAGGTTCCGGCTCCCGATCGTGCGAGTGGTGGCTGACGACGGCCAGGATGCCGGCACGCCGCTGGACGAGGCTTACAGCGGCGGAGGACGGCTGGTGAACTCCGGCGACTTTGACGGACTGGACGTGGACGAGGCGAAGCAGCAGGTGGTGCGCTGGCTGGCCGAGCACAAGCACGGTGTGTCGGTCACCAACTATCGGCTGCACGACTGGTGCATCTCCCGCCAGCGCTACTGGGGACCACCGATCCCCATCGTATACTGTGAGAAGTGTGGCACCGTACCCGTGCCCGAGGACCAGCTACCGGTCCTGCTCCCCGACGTCGAGGATTTCCGTCCCGACGACAGCGGCATCTCGCCGCTGGCTCGCCACGAGGACTGGTACTACACCGACTGCCCTCGTTGCGGCGGTCGGGCCCGTCGCGAGACGGACGTCTCGGACACCTTCCTGGACAGCGCATGGTACTTCCTGCGCTATCCCAGCGCGCATCGTGACGACGTGCCGTTCGATGCCGCGCTGACACGGAAGTGGCTGCCGGTGAACAGCTACATCGGCGGGAACGAGCACGCCGTGCTGCACCTGCTCTACTCCCGCTTCGTGACGATGGCGTTGCGCGATGGCGGGTACCTGGACTTCGATGAGCCGTTCACCCGCTTCCGCGCCCACGGGCTAATCATTCGTGACGGCGCCAAGATGTCGAAGAGCAAGGGCAACGTCGTCAATCCTGACGAGTACATGGACGAGTGGGGCGCGGACAGTTTCCGCACCTACCTCATGTTCCTGGGGCCCTACGAGCAGGGCGGCGACTTCCGCGCCAGCGGCATCAGCGGCGTCCGACGCTACCTGGACCGACTGTGGAGTTCGGTCCACGAAGCGACCGACGACGAGCCGGATGCGACCGTGCTGCGCAAGCTGCACCAGACGATCGCGAAGGTCACCGAGGACATTGGCCGCCTGAGCTACAACACAGCCATCGCGGCAATGATGGAGTACATGAACGTGCTGCGCGCGTCCCAGCGCACGGTGTCGCGCGCCGAGGTGCTGCCACTGGTCCAGCTCACGGCCCCCTTCGCGCCGCACCTGGCCGAGGAGCTGTGGGAGGTGATGGGTCACGACCGGAGCATCTTCGACGCCGGCTGGCCGGACTTCGATGCCGCCCTGGCCGCCGAGGACAGCTTCCACCTGGCCATCCAGGTGAACGGCAAGCTTCGGGGAACGATCGAGGTGCCGAAGTCGATCGATCGCGACGCGGCACTGGCGCTCGCCCTGGCCGAACCGGGGGTGGCGAAGTTCGCGTCCGGTGAACTGAAGAAGGTGGTCTTCGTCCCCGGCCGATTGCTCAGCCTGGTGGTCTGATCACCGACGCCGGACGGCCAGGCGCGGCGTGGATGGCGCCCCGGCGACGACCGGCTCATCCTCGTTTCCGGAGCGGGCGTCGATCGGCGACCGAGGCGTCGCGCGTCGGGCGTCGATGCCCGCGCCTGCCGCGCTCACCCCGGCAGGGGTGGCGCGGCCGGCGGGAGGGCAACCGGAGTGCTGGTCAGTTGACCACTACATCGAGGTCCACGGTCCCGGCGTCGCAGGTCGCACGCAACCGACTGGTGCCGGCATGCTGGGCAAGGATGGCGTTGCTGAACAGCCGCACCGCACCGGCCGCGTCGGGCGGGCGGTAGCTCCAGGTGCAGCCGGAAGCGGCGGCGAAACTGTCACCCGTGTTGCTCACCAGTAGCTGCGCCATGCTGCCAGCGGCAAGGGTGAGTGTCCCGTTCACGACCGGGGTGCGCGGGCTGTTGCCGTTGGAACTGAGGGGTGCAACGAAGACGAAGAGTTGCGTGGGCGGCTTCACCGCTGCGTAGTAGCTCAGGAAGATCATCGCATGCCCACCTATGCCGCCGTCGAAGGCGTAGAGCGGGCGCGGCGAGAGCATGCGCTGGGCGGTGACGCGGAAGCGGTCGAGCAGACTGCGACTGGCGATCGGGCCACCGTCATGGGCGCACTCCAGCAGGGCCGTCACGTCCTGACCGTCGACGATGGACTGCACGGGCAGCAGTTGTGGTGTGGCGCCCGGCACGTCCTCCGGTCGGGTGGCGATCTGCAGCAGGCTGCGGGCCGGGTGCGCGACCGCCACTCCGTTCACGAGTCGATCATCCACGCAGACGGCCACGACGGCCGAAGCCCCGTTGGGGCTATTGACGCCGTAGTTGGCCTGGGCGGTGATGGGAATCACGCGGGCGCTCCACGCTCGCGACCACTGCGTGCCGTAGGCTGCCTCCAACGCGGGATCCACGTACGCCGCGGTCGGTTCGAGCACGAACAGTGCTGGCGAGCGCAGGAAGCCCGGCTCCGCCACCACGGCCACTCGCTGGGTGGGGATGACGCAGGTGGTGCCGATGTCTCCGGCCCCGGTGCAGATGGTGTGATTGCCGTCGTTGACGGCAGGCGGCAGCGCCAGGATGTCGCCGAGGCCGGCCGGAGCGGCGTCGCCGGCGCAGCGATACAGCGCCCGCGCCAGTCCCTCCACACCGTTCAGCGCCTCGCGGCTCGTCAGTGCGGGCGGCTCCTTGGTCCTGCCCATTGCGCGCGCGCCGAGCACGACATTCAGGGTCGAGTAGTAGCTCACGCGCGCCGCCGCATGATCACCGTCACCATCGCTCGACCTTGCCGTGTCAAAGAAACCCCTGGCGCTGTTGCGGCTGCTGCGATCCAGGAGCGTCCTGCTGATGCCGGATCGCACACCGCCGGCATCGCACGTCGTCACCGTCGCCGCCGCGACACGCGTCAGCGGATCCTCGGGGGTCACCGGTGAGCCATCGGAGCAGGCGGTGGCGAGGAGCAATAGTGCGACGAGTGAGATGGGAATGCGATTGCGCATGGGACTCTCCCGTGTCCGTGAGGCGCGCGACGATCGACCCGCGATGCGAGCCGGCGAACTGTGTCAACTGCCTGTCCGCTACCGACGCACCAGCGCGCCGGGAGCGGAGTATGGGATCAACCTCCGCGCACGAGGCGCGCGAAGCGTGGTTCCTGATTGATGCCCTGCCACCACCAGCTATTCAGCTTCGCAAAGCCCGCCCGATGCTCGGGGTAGTCGCGCAGATAGCCCTCCAGCAGGCTGAGGGCCTCATCGTCATCACCGAGGGTCGCCCGGGCGAACGCTTCCAGGCCACGCAATTCACCCCGCGGGTCGATCCTCCTGTCGGCGCGAGCGGCGACCAGCACCGCGCGAGCGCTGTCGGGCAACTGCGCACGGGCCAGCGCCACGGCAACGAGTATCCGGTCAAAGCGTTCCTGGTACTCTCGTACCGGCTCCGGCCAGCGATCGGCCAGCGAGTCGGCGAGCTGCCACGCCCGGGGTATGTCTGGAGTGGCGCCGCGCATGGTCATCAGGAGTATCTGGCAGCGCAGGAAGTTGGGCGCTTCGGGGAAACGCCTCGCTCCTTCCATGCACCACTGACGCGCGTCCATCGGCTGCTCCAGGTCGTACGACGTGGCGAACAACCGCCAGAGCGCGCTCGGGGCGGCGTCCAGGAAGGCGTCGGCCTCGTACGCGCTCTGCGCATCGCGATGCGCCTGCGCGATGTTGAGCTGTCGGTAGCTCAGCTCGCTCAGTCGTACCCATGCGCTGGCCAGGGTGGGATCCTGGTCCACCGCCTCGCGCAGGTCGCGTTCCGAGGCCGCCACCACGCGCGCGACTTCGGCGGTGTCTGGTACCAGGCCGCTCATCACGCGCTGGTACGCTGCCGCACCGCGCAACTGGAGCGCCCTCGCCTCACTGGAATCGCGGGCCAGGGCGCTGTCGGCGAGGGCGAGTGCCTGCTCCAGGAACGGGCGGGCCCGGGATGGTTGACTCACTCTCTCGGCCTGCACCAGAGCCATCTCGCCGCGCTCGATGACGGGCTCGGCCCAGCCAGGCGCCGCCGCGGCCGCCGCAACATTCAGCGAATCGGCCAGTGCGAGCAGGGCGGCAGCATTCACGGTGTCGCCCCGTTCCCACGCTTCATCGGCGCGCTTCCGGCTGTGGGCGGCCCGCTGGGCGAGCGTCCACGCGGCCTCGCTGGCCGCCGCTTCCCGATCGCCGCGCAGGCGCACCTCGTCACCGATACGCTGGCGCAGCCATTCCGCCACCTCGGCGGATACGGAGTCGCGCAGGGCGCGGGTACTGTCCACAGGCGTGGTGATCGACCACGGCCGCGGGGTGAGCGAGGCACCGCTGGCCGCGTCCACCAACTCCACGGTCACCCGCACACGGTCACCGTCCTCCTCCACCCGCCCATCCACCAGCAGGCCGACGTTCAGCGCCCGCCCTATGCTGTCGCGCGAGATGTCGCTCCCGCGGAACTGGCGCACGCCACTGCGTGACACCACCTGCAGCGCGCTGACGTGACTCAGATCCTTCATCAGCGACTCGCTCACACCATCGGCCAGGTAGCCCAGCTTCTCGCCGGGGCTGTTGTCATTGAAATAGAGAACGGCCACCCGACGCAGCGGCGAGTCGGCGCTGACGACCGCCCCGTCGGCCTCGCGCGTCAGTCCATCCCCGGATCGCAGGGCCCAGGCGCCCACCAGTAGCAGCAGCGCGGCCGCGGCACCGGCACCCATGAACAACGAGCGCCGGCGCGCGGATCTCGGACGGTGCTCCCTGGACCTCGCTACCGTCCGTCGCTCGACCGTGAGACCACGCGACAGGCAGCTCTCCAGGGCGTCGGCGAAGGCTCTCGCTGAAGGCCAGCGGTCGGCCGGCGTCTTGGCCAGCGCACGGAAGACTATGTCCTCGAGCGCGTCGGAGATGGTCGGTCGCACGACGACCATGGACGGCACCGACTCCAGGTGGTGCCGGGCCATCACCGCCTGTGCGGATGGCCCCGTGAACGGTGGCTGGCCGACCAGCATCTCGTAGAGCACACAACCCAGCGCGTAGACGTCCCCGCGGCCGTCGAGATTGCGATCGGCCGTGGACTGCTCGGGACTCATGTAGGCTGGTGTCCCCATGCTGACGCCGGTCTGCGTGAGCCGCTGTGCCACATCCGGGGTGAGCGCGCGCGCGATGCCGAAGTCGGCCAGCAACGCCGTGTCGCGGTCCAGGAGGATGTTCTCCGGCTTGATGTCGCGGTGAACGATCCCCTTGCCATGGGCATGTTCCAGGGCACGGCCAATCTGGATCGCTATCCGGATGGCGTCGTCCACGCCGAGCTGGTTTTCGCGATCCATCCGGGCGCGCAGCGACTCGCCGGCCACGTAGGGCATCACATAGTAGAGCAGCCCCTGCGCCTCGCCGGCTTCCAGCACCGCGAGGATGTTGGGGTGCGAGAGAGTGCGCTCGATCTGCACCTCGCGGCGGAAGCGATCCGCGCCGAGGGCCATTGCCAGGTCAGGATGGAGGACCTTGATGGCGACCGGCCCGTCGGACAGGCTGTCGCGAGCCAGGTAGACGCACGCCATGCCGCCGCGCCCGAGCTCGCGCTCGATCACATAGCGCCCTCCCAGCGCCTGCTGAACCTGGTCGCTCGCCTCATTCATCGTGGCTATGTACCCTCTGGATAGATCCCTACCATAGCAAGCGATACGGGCATTCGCCAGAGTGTGATCCCTGACACAGATGGCCGCCGCAGGCGGGCTCGAGCGTGCGGCGAATGTCGCTCCGCGGACCGTCCTTCAGGCCGCGCCGACAAGGGTGCGCAAGGCATCCCGGCGGCTCGCCGAACGCATTCCCGCCGCCGCCAGGACAGCCCTCGCCGCGGCCTCGCCTGTCTCGCAACCACCCTCCATGAAACCCTGTGCGGGCAGCGAACAGTGCTCGCCGGCGAAGTGCAGTCGGTCCACCGATTCGCCCTCGGCGCCCCGCAGTTCCGTCCATTGCCCGGGTCGGTAGCTGGCATAGCTGCCCTGCGTCCACGGGAATGTGGGCCAGTGGAAGCGGACCGCTCGCTGGCCGGAGTGGGCGGCTGACGCGCCGGGAAAGATCTGCTCGAGCTGGCCAACCATCAGCGCCGCCTGAGCTTCCGGAGTGCCGCTGCCCAACTCCATGCCGTGGCGTCCTCCGGTGAAGTTGGTGAGCACGCCCGACGCGCCTCCCTGGAGCCTGCTCGTCTCCCAGGTGAGCTGGTAGGGAAGGTCGGTGAGGGAGCTGCCGTTGGCGCCGTGACGCGTGCGCCATACTCGTTCGCTGAAGCCGACCATCAGCTTGGCGTTCGTGCCGTAGCCCAGTTCGTCTATCGCGCGCCGCTTGACAGCGGGGAGCTCGACGTCCAGCCGCAGTTGGCGCAGCATGGTGAAGGGGAGTGCCAGGATCACCTGGTCCGCGTCCACATCCAGCGTCGAGGCGCCACGGCGGAAGGTGCACCGGTACGTTCCGTCAGCGCGTCGTGTCACGGCCTCCAGGACGTGCCCGGGGTGGATCGCGTCATCGAGCCTGTCAGCCACGGCGGTGGTGATACGGTCGTTGCCGCCCTGGACATGAAAGCGCTCGTCGCTCTCGCCAAAGATATCGAACGAGTCAGGGTCGGTCCCGATCATGGTCAACAGGTTGAGCGCCGACTGGTCACCAGGTTCCAGCCCGTACTCGGTGGTGTAGGCGACATCGATCAACTTTCGCAACCAGCCTCGTATGTCCGCCTCGTCCAGCCATCCGGCCAGCGTCTGTCGGTCCAGCGCGCCGGTGCCGCCAGGCGCGTCGTGGGTGATCTCATCTTCCGGAAAGGTCGCGCGCGCCGTATCGATGCGCAGCGCCAGCGGCCGGAATGCTTCCATGACCTCGCCATCCGACCGCCGGACGCCGTCAAAGTACCAGACGTCCGACGTGAGCGACGGATCGTCCTGCGACAGGTCGTCGAGCGGGATCCCGAGCTCGGCGGCCAGGCGGCGGATGGCGGAGTGGTCGGTGTCGATCAACTCGCCGCCCAGCTCGATCACCTGGCCGTCGGCCATTCCGTCACGCAGCGAGTACATGCGGCCGCCCACGCGGTTCTGGGCCTCGTGGATGCTCACCGGCATCCCGGCCTGGCGGAGACGCAGGCCGGCGGTGAGCCCGGCGATACCCGCCCCCACGATAACCACCGGGCGTTGACGCGCGACCGAACTGGCGACGCGCCGCGGCAGGCAGCCGTCCACGGCGAGCGCCGTCGCGGCGGTGGATGAGAGGGCGACGAAGCGGCGGCGTGAGAGCGACTTCGCGCCGGGCTCCAGCAGCCTGCCTGCGCCGCTGACTGCCGGTTTCGGCAGCCGCGCCAGGTCGGCAATCTCGGCGACTGATCGCTCGGAGTGCAGCGAATGATGGGCGAGACGCAGCGATCGCTGGACGAGGCGGAAGAGAGGTGTGCGGTACATGGGCGCCGGCCTGGGGGATGGGGGTCAGCGTCGCCGCAGATCGTGCGGCGCCAGCAAGCGACCAACATGTCATGCCGGAAGGGGTTCGGACAGGTCGTCCGCGCCCGCGCGCCCGGCGTTCACTGAGCCGCGCCGAGCAGCTACGCCACTACGAGCCGTCCGCGCCCGCGCGCCCGGCGCTCACTCGTCGCTGCTATCGCCCGTCGGGCGATCGGCCTCGCCGTCGCCGCCGCTCGTACTCTTCCTGGCTGCGCCTTTCACCCGCGCCCTTCTCATCCGGGCTGCGCGCTTCCGGGCGCCGCGCCGCACGTCCACACCGGCGCTGGCGGCGACTGCGGCCACACCGTCGGCAATCTTCCACGCCTCCTCCGGTCGCATCTCCTCGTCCAATCGACGGGCGTGGGCGTAGAGCAGGTCGCTGCGGCTGATGATGCCGATCACCTTGCGCGGATCGGCGCGCGTCACCACCGGCAGCCGCCCCACCCGCTCCCGCACCATGTGGTCGCCCGCGTCGCGCAGCGTCTGATCGGCGTACACGACAGCGGCCGGCCGGCGGATGGCGTCGGCCACGGTGGTGCCTCCGCTGGCGCTGGCGTCCATCAGATTCCGTCGCGTCACGACCCCCACCAATCGGCCTTCACCGTCCAGCACCGGGAAGCCCTGGTGCTGACCCGGTGACATGGTGCTGGCGATCCAGGCGAGCACCTCGTCCAGCGTCTGCGAGGCATTCAGGGTGACCACGTCACGCGTCGCGACCTCGCCGACCCGCACGCGTGACAGGTAATCCACGTTGTACTCGCTGGCCACTACCGTGCCTCGCTGGGCGAGGCGGACGGTCATGATGGAGTCGCGCGACATCAGCGTTGCCACGAGGTAGGCGGTGGAACAGCCGGCCAGCAGCGGCAGCAGGCCGTTGGGCTGGCGCGTCGTCTCGAAGGCGAAGACGACCGACGTGAGGAGGGCGTGCGACGCACCGGCAAAGATGGCCGCCATGCCCACCAGCGCCGCCACATGAACGTCCATGCCCAGCGACGGAAGCCTCGACACGACGAGCGTGCCGGCCGCTGAACCGATGCCGCTCCCGAACGTGAACAGCGGCGCCAGCGTTCCGCCCGACGTCCCACTGCCCAGGTAGACGACCCAGGAAATGAACTTGAGGACGACCAGCATGAACAGCGCCCTGCCTACCAGCGTACCATCCAGGATGGCGTCGATGTTGTAATAGCCGACGCCGAGCGTGCGGATGTCGACGTAGCCGATGATACCGACCACCAGTGCCCCGAGTGCGGGCCACCACATCCAGTGCACCGGCAGTCGCTCGAATCCTTCCTCTATCGCGTACACGGCTCGCGTCACACCCACGGCCACGACGCCCACCAGTGCGCCGAGGACCATGTACCCGAACAGCGCCGCCAGCGTCGTTGCCGGTATGTCGGGCAGGGTGAAGGCGGGTGCATTGCCAACCAGGACGATCCTTACCGCGCTGGCCACCGCCGCTGCCAGGGCCACCGGGACGAGTGAACGGGCGCGATACTCGAACAGCAGCAGTTCGACAGCCAGCAGCACCGACGAGACGGGGGCGTTGAATGTTGCCGCCATGCCCGCCGCGGCTCCGGCGGCGAGCAGTGTCTTTCGCTCGTCGGCCGTGACATGCAGGGTCTGACCGAGCAACGATCCGAGCGCGCCACCTGTCGCAATGATCGGCCCCTCGGCGCCGAACGGTCCGCCGGTGCCGATGGCGATGGCCGCCGAGATCGGCTTGAGGAACATGACCACCGGCGAGATACGGCTGCGTCCCAGCAGCACCCGCTCCATGACTTCGGGAATGCCGTGGCCACGGATGGCGCTGGAGCCGAAGCGGGCCATGAGGCCGACTATCAGGCCACCCACCACCGGGACCAGTATGACGCCGGCTCCCAGCAGCGCCGCGGTAGGCGGTACGAAGTCGGTGGAGAAGCGCCCGTGGAAGGAGATGTTGGTCACCAGACCTATGAGGCCGGTGAGCAGGTGGGCCAGAACCGCCGCTCCAGCGGCGACGAGCATGGCGCCGGCGGTCAGCCAGAGGGCGCGACGGTTGGGTGGTGTCTCCAGCGGCGGCACGACGACGGTGGCGTCGAGCGTGGGCTGCATGCTGGGAGCGATGGGTAGCGCCGACGCCGGCGTGGGAACGGCCGGTGTCGGCTGACTTTGCGACGCTTCAGCGTCGGAAGTGGAGGGATCCTGGTCGGTCATCGTTGGCCGCTGCCGTCAACCATGCAGGGAGGTCTTCCCGGACGCGGAAGGCGGCTCGGATGTGCCAGATGCCGGCCGCGCCCACCCGCTGCTGCAGACCGCGCGCCAGAGGCTGCCTGATGCACCAGGGTGGACCCCGGCAGCTTCGCCGATCGCTGATGATCGCGCTCGAGCTCCCGTGAACGGTCAACTGCATGGCATCCCATGTATCGAACGTAGCCGATTCCGGGCGACTGAACAACGTGAATGCGTTGCCTATCCGCCGGCGGCCGACGGTGTGCTCACCTGCGGCTCGCTCGCCTGTTGTCCGGGCGCCCGCTTCACCGCGGCAGCATCCCCAGCCTCACGATGTCCGCATAACTGCGATAGGCGCCGCGTTGGTGGAGGGCGGCGAGACTGTCCAGTGGCTGCACGAGTTGCGCGCTCGCGCTGCCAGCATCCGGTCCGGCGCTTCCGCAGGCACGACGAAAGCAACTTCTCACCAGAAGTGAGTGTGAATCTCGGGGCAGCGCCGAGGCGGTGGCGGCAAAGCGGTGGAAGCTGCCATCGCCCATCAGGTAGAACTCCACGTTCGACACGTACAACACCGACACCGTGAGGCCGCGCTGCTGGATGTCGCGCCCGATCGCCGCCAGGGCGTGAGGACCGGCCAGGTCGCCCACCACCGGGATCACCCGTCCGGCTCTCTCCAGCTGCTGGACGACGGCAAAGCCCTGCTCGGTGGCCAGGTAACTGGCCTGGCGGCCGGCACGATCGCGGCCGGCAAGCAGTTCGCCAAAGTCGGGATAATCGGCGCTGGGAGTGCGTCCGTACGAGGTGAAGCGGAGTGACAGCCCGTCACGCGCGAAGGCGTCGAGGACATGGATCATCACCGCGCTGTCATGGGCCGTGAGCGGGACGCCAAGACCGCTCACGACGTTCAGCAGTCGTTCCCGTGAGTGGGCCGGTTCAGGATCGGCGGGGGCGGCGGCAACGTGCGCCAGTATCTCGTCCAGCGGTCTGCCGCGCCAACTGCCCACCGTCTCATCCACCTGCCGCCCGGTCAGCAACAGCAGGAACTCGGCGCGGTTGCGGGCGGTGGTGAAGAGGGCGCGATAGAGCAGGTGCTGGAGCAGGTTGTCACGCCGGACATCGATCATGTAGGCGATCCGTGGACGGGTCGCGGCGATATAGGAGAAGTTCTGGTCGGGCCCCACACCAATGTACGCCCCGCCAGTGGAGCCATGCTCACGCAGCGCGTCGACCGCGCGCAGGTAGCTGGTCTCGTTGGAGACCAGATTGTCGGTGTCGAAGTAGCCACCAGGCTCGGAGAGCGCGGCGACGGTAGCGGCAAAGGCCGAGTCGGTGATCGGTGCCGTATCGCTCACCACCGCACCTGATGGCGTTGCCCGTTCGGCCGGCTTGGGAGCTCCGCAACCCACTGCCAGCGCAGCGAGCAGCGTCACGACGAGCGTGGTCGGTCGTCGATCCCATTCCTGAATCACCTGCTCACCTCGCTGCGGTACGTGAGGATGGGTCATTGGCGGTTGCACGGCCGGAACGACCCGGACGGACGACACTTTTTCCTCTCTCGTGCGTATAACACTCAAGGGGCACTCCACGTTGCAGGGCACCCTGCACGAATCTCCCGCTGGCGGGAGGTAGCGCTGACCTGGTCGGCGCTGGCCATGGACCGACCCTGCGCGCAAGGTGCAGCAAGCGGCCCTTGGCAGTGGTCGTCGGAGTCGTGAGGGATGCGTATGGGTCTGGCACCTTGCACTTCCAGGGCCTAAATTCATGGAGGTAGTCCCTCCCCATTTTCGCGGGAGTCCCTGTGTGGAATCTCCGTACAGCACGAGAAGTATTGACGGCGCTTCACCGGGACGCTGGTGGTCACCGCCGGGCTGGCGGCGTGTTGGCGGCAGCCGCCACCGGGCTGATCGTACTGGCCGCCCCGGCAGCGGTCGTTGGAGCCCAGACGCCGCAGCCTGCAGTTGCCGGTGAGAGTGGCACCCTGCTCAGCGGCTCGGTCGCCGGCACGGTGCGCGACTCCCTGGGGATGCCCGTGAGCGCGGCACAGGTCTCCGTCGGCGGTCTCCTGGTACGTGGCAGCACCGGCAACGACGGCATGTACAAGATATCCGGCCTGCCGCTCGGTGCCCGAACCATCCTTGTCCGCCGGCTCGGTTTTCAGCCGGACAGTGTGCGGGTGGAGATCACGCCGGGTGGCGAGGCGACGGGTGACGTCACCCTCAGTGTCATCCCGCAACTCATAACGCCGCTGGTCGTGCAGGCGGGCCGACCGCGTTATACCGGGCGCATGGCGGCGTTCTTCGAGCGGCGGTCCCGGGGGCAGGGTACGTTCTTCACCGCCGAGGATATCGATCGACGCAATCCCAGGCTGACCACCGACCTTCTCCGCTCCGTGCCGGGCGCGCGAATCGAGCGGGCGGGAGCGGAGAGCGTCGTCTACTTCCGTGGCCAACGATGTGTCCCACTGATCTGGATCGATGGGGCGCCGGCCACGGCGGGCTACCTCAACCCGGACTATTTCGACCCTGCCACCCTGGGCGGGATCGAGGTCTACATGGGTGTCGCGACGGTGCCGGTGGAGTTGATGTGGATGCGCGGGAAGGGCTCGTGCGGCGTCATCGCGCTCTGGACGCGACTGGATGACCCGCCGGGCAAGCAGCCGAAGCGGAAGGTGAGCGCCCAGGAACTCGCCAATCTCGTCGCCTCGCTGCATCTGTACACTGCCGAGCAGGTGGACGAGCCAGCTCGGGCAGATACCAGCGAACCGGTGTCGCCGCACTATCCGGACTCGTTGCAGCGTAGCAACATTGGTGGCAGGGTGTTGGCCGAGTTCGTGGTGGACAGCACGGGGCGACCGGAGATGGAGACGTTCGGCGTGGTCTTCTCCACGGATCGCCTCTTCACGGATGCTGTGCGACGGGCAGTGGCTACCGCGAACTTCGTCCCGGCTCGCCTGGACGGCAAGGCCGTGCGTCAGTTGGTGCAGCTCCCGATCACCTTCGTAAGTCCGGTCTCGGACGCCACCAACCCGGCGCCAGAGCGTCAGCCAGCCGGCGTGCAGACGCCGACAGGGTAACAAGATCAGCACGGTGCCGCGATATCCGGCGAGACTCGGTGGCGACCCGCGCGGAGGGAGGTAGCGATGTTGTTCCAGAGGATCACAGCCAGGCAGCGTGAAGCCTCCATCTTCAAGGGAAGCGCACTCGTCAGCGCGGGGTTGCACGCACTGTTGCTGGTCGCGGTGGGTGTGCATGTGAGTGGCGGTCCGGCAAGGATTCACGACACCATTGCCGAAGGGATCATCTTCCTGGCGCCGCTTCCCTCGGCCACGGCCGGTCCGGGAGTTCCCACCGAGCGACTGGCCTTCACCGATATCCCCGGGCTGGACGGGACCGGCGACATCCTGGGGAGCGATGCTGGCAGCCTGGCTCGTGCCGTTGAAGGAGCCATGGGTCAGCTTGCGGGGCGGCCCCAAGCAGGCCATGAAGGCGTGGAGTCGCACGAACTGCCCAACATCTTTGCCACGCGCTCCGATTCCATCTACCTCAGTTCCCAGGTGGACAACCCGGCTGCGTTCGATTCACGCAGTGGCGCCCCGATGTATCCCGACTCGCTGCGAAACGCCGGCGTGGAGGGCACCGTGACTGCCCAGTTCGTGGTCGACACCACCGGACGCGTGGACCTCACCAGCTTCGTCCTCCTCGAATCCACCCACGGCCGCTTCACCCAGAGCGTCCGCGAGGCACTGCCACGGATGCTCTTCCGACCGGCCCAACTACACGGCCAGAAGATCAAGCAGTTGGTGCAGTTGCCATTCGTCTTCAAGCTGGAGCCAGCGGGCGGGGCCAATTCGACCGCGGCATCCGACACACTGCTGGCGACCCGTCGGACGGGCGGCTCACTCCCGCGGGACTGACCGGCGCCGGTTGCATCACTGACCTGACGTGCGACGGCAGAGGGGCCCGGTCCATCGGCTTGGACCGGGCCCCTCTGCCGTCGCGCGTGTGCCCGCCGGCCGGTATCAAACGGCGTCGGAGAGCGAAGTGAAGTTGAAATCGCGGATCTTGAGGCTCGGCATCACGATGCCCGACGAAACGCGCTCGGTCTGGCCTATATCCTCGATCCGGTTGAGGGCGAGCAATGGGCTGTCGTTCCAACGGAAGTTCTTGAGTGGCCGCGTGATCCTGCCATTCTCCACCAGGAATGTACCGTCACGGGTGAGGCCGGTGAGCGTGACGGTGCGAGCTTCCAGCGAGCGGATGTACCAGAAACGGGTGACCAGGATGCCACGGTCCGTACCGGCTATGAGCTGCTCCAGGGTGCGGTTGGTTCCCAGCATCTTGAGACCGCCGCCACCGTTGGCCTCCTTGCCCTGCTTCCGGGCCCACCAGCGGGTGTAAGCCAGGTTCCTGAGTATGCCGTTCTCGATCCAGACGGCGCCCTTGTTCGGCAATCCCTCGTTGTCGAACGGGGAGGTGAGAAGCTCGGGATCGGTGGGGTCGGAGAGAATCGTGACACGCTCGTCGGCGATCTTCTGCCCCACCTTGGTACCGCCACCGGGAGCGCTGAACGGGCTGCGTCCCTCGTCGGCCGAGCGTGCATTGAGCGCGCCGCGCAGGGCGGGGATGAAGTCGGACACGGCCTGTGGCTCCAGGATCACCGTGTAGCGGCCGGGCTCCAACGTCTGCGGATCTCTCGAGGACATCCCCTTCTGCGCCGACCGCCGGCCCATGGCCTGCGGGTCCAGCGCTGCCCAATCGTTTGCCCCCTGAGCCACGTAGCCGGACCCGGTACCGTCGGGCGTGCGGACGGTCACGGAGAGGTCGACGTTGGTGCTCGGATGGTAGGCAAAGAGGCCGCGGGAATTGGCCACCGCGCTGCCGACGCCGGCACTCGCCTCGAGGAAGCCGGCAACGAACAGGTCGTCGGTGCTGGTGCCGGCTGCCGCGCCAGCCTCGCGGACGCCAGCGAGCACCCGCTCCACGGCCAGTGCCCGCGCCTCGGGCGTCAGGTCGGCGGTGGCCTCGGAGTACGCGGAGACCGTGGCGTACTGCTGCGGGCCCGGTTCGGGAAGGAACTCGGCGTCCTCGGGTGCCAGGCGTGCCAGGCGCTGAGCCTGGTCCACCGTACGCTTCAGTGCCTCGTCGTCCAGCACGTTCGTGGTCACCGAAGCGCGGCGCTTGCCAACGGTGCTGGTCACGGTGACGCGGACGTCGGTGGTGCCGCCGGCGGTGGTGATCTCGTTGCCGGCGAAGCGAGTGTTGCCGCTCCAGCCAGCGGAGAGGTTCACGCGGGTCTCGTCGGCCGTGGCGAAGCCGAGCACGCGGTCGGTCAGGGCCTTTGCCTGGTCGCGCGTGAGGAGTGTATTGGCCATGTGATGAACGCAGGGGGAACAGGAAGAGAGTGCGAGCCGGAAGGGGAGGGACGTGCTAGACCGCGGTCCCCGTGTTCACGATGTTGACGTTCCTGAACCGGGCTGGCGGGCAGCCGTGGCTGACTGCGTTGGACTGGCCTGGCTCACCCTTGCCATCGTTGGCCGTGCCGCCCAGCCAGTAGCTCTTCTCGCCCCCGATCATGTCCATGGAGTTCCAGAACTCCGGAGTGCGCGACTGATAGGCAAAGTCCTTCAGCATGCCAACTATCCTGCCCTTCCTCACCTCGTAGGCCACCTGGCCGGAGAACTGGAAGTTGTAGCGCTGCTGGTCGATCGACGACGAGCCGCGGTTCTTGACGATTATCCCCTTGTCGGTGGCCGCTGCGATGTCGTTGATGTCGATGTCATCCGGGCCGGGCATGAGCGACACGTTCGGCATCCGCTGGAAGGGCACGTCTCCCCACGACTGGGCGAAGGCGCAGCCATGGCTGCGGGAGACGCCCGTCAGGTCGGATATCCAGGACGCCTGCTCGCGCGTGGTCTGGTAGTCCTTGAATATCCCGTTCTCCACGATCATCCACTCGTCGGCGGGCACTCCCTCGTCATCCCAGGCCACGCGGGCCAGCGAGTCGGGCTGCGTGCGGTCGGCGCGGATCTGCATGAAGTCCGGGCCGTAGCGGAACTTGCCGATGAACTCCGAGGGCGGGGCCATGAAACTCGTACCGGCATAGTTGGCCTCGTAGCCCATGGCCCGGTCCAGCTCCGTCGGGTGACCCACCGACTCGTGGATGGTGAGCCAGAGGTTGGTCGGATCCAGGATGAGGTCGTAACGCCCGACCTCCACCGACTTCGCGCTCAACTTCTCCACTGCCAGGTTCGCCCACTCCTCGGCGTTGGTGGGCATGTCCAGGCTGTCTATGTACTCCCAGCCGGAACCACGTGGCGCGAGTTCGGGGATGTAGCTCTGGTATTCGGCACCCTTGATGGCTGTGGCCGAGAACGACGGAGCAGCACGGTAGAACGTCTGCGTGACGAGCGTGCCGTCGGTGGTGGCGAGCGTCTTCTCCTCGCGCAGCAGCGACAGGCCGGAACTCGCGAAGCGGATGTTCGGAACCTTGAGCGCGGTCTCGTTGGCGGCGAAGAGAAGTGCCACCATCTCCTCGATGGGCACATCCACCGGGTCGCGCTTCACCGGTGTACGCCAGGTGCCCTGCACGGCTTTGACCGGCGCGAGCTCGATCGGGCGTCGCTGCACCCGCTTCCCTGCACGAGCGGTACGGGCGGCCTCGCGGGCGGCCTCCGAGACGCCGTCCGGAGTGAGCGTGCTGGTGGCTGCGAAACCCCACGCCCCGTCCACCAGCACGCGAACTCCGATGCCGTATGACTCGCTGTCGCTGACCCCGGTCACCTGGCGCTCGCGCGTACCGACCGACTGCCGGCGGTAGCGTCCAACGCGCGCATCGGCATAGGACGCTCCGGCGTCGCGCGCTGCCTGGAGCGCCGTCATGGCCAGTTCGGCTGGCGGAGCGCTCGGCTCGCGAGTGAGCAGCACTGGCGGCCGCTGTGCCAGGCTGGGGCGGGCCACCGCCGCCGCGATGGCAATGGCGGATGTCGACTTCAGGAAGTCTCGACGACTGGACATGTTGGCGCAGGGAAGACAGGGAAACGACAGGCCGCGGCGCAGCCGGCGACTATCCTCTCATTCTACGCGAATGGCGGAGTATTCGCTGGCATCGTGAGCCGGTGTGACGAGCGCCCCTGGCTCGACTGGCCACGGGGCGCTCTGCAAGGCGTGCTGGCGGTTGGGACGCCGCGTCACGCATGGCGCAGCGCGACGATCGCGTTGGGGGTAGCTCAGCGCCGTTCCATCGCGTGTCGGCGGGCCGAGCTATCGCATCACTCGTAGCGCAGCGCGACGATCGGGTCGAGGGTGGCGGCGCGCCGCGCGGGCCAGACGCCGAACACCACGCCGACGAGCGCCGAGAAGACGAAGGCCAGTGCGATGGAGTCGCTGGAGACGTCGGTCGAGAAGCTACCGAGGGAACTCAGCGCCCAGGCGCCACCTGTACCCAGGATCACACCCACCAGCCCGCCCACGAGACAGAGCACCACCGCCTCGATGAGGAACTGCAGGAGGATGTTGTTGCTGGTCGCGCCGAGTGCCTTGCGCACCCCGATCTCACGGGTGCGTTCGGTGACGGAGACGAGCATGATGTTCATGATGCCGATACCGCCAACGAGCAGGCTGACGGTGGCGATGCCGGCGAGCAGCAGGCCGAACACCGCCGTCGTCTCGGCGGCCGTGCTCAGGAAGTCGGCCTGGTTGCGCACCTGGAAGTCGTCGGCCTGTCCCGGACGCAGGCGGTGTGAGCGACGGAGGTGCTTCTGGATATCGGCTATGGCCAGCGGGATCTCGGCTTCGGACTTCGCGAGCACGCTTATGGAACGGAGCCTGTCGGTGCCGAAGGCACGGTAGCGCGCGGTCTGGATGGGAATCAGGACCTGATCGTCAGGGTCGCTGAAACCTGACGCCGAGCCCTTGGACTTGAGCACGCCCACCACCTCGAACTGGAGCCCCCGGATGCGAACCGGCTGGCCGATGAGGGCGTCCGGGTTGTCCAGTCCCAGCGACGTGAGCACCGACGGCCCGACGACCGCTACTCGACGACGACCCATGTCGTCGGCGGTGGTGAACATGCGGCCGGCCTGCATCTCATACTTGCGCACTTCCAGGTAGTTGGGCGTGGTGCCGACCACCTGGGTGTTGGTGTTCTTGTTCAGGTACTGCACCTGCAACTGGCGGCTCATCTCCGGCTGGATGGCCGTGGCGTGCACCATGCGCTCGGCGAGGAAGGCGGCGTCATCCATGGTGAGCGGAGCGCGCGAGTCGGCGCTGGCCACTCCACGGCCAAATGCCTGGCCGGCATTGACCGTGAGAAGCGTCGTGCCGAGCGCCGAGATACGCTCGTTGACCGCCTGCTGTGCACCCCGGCCCAGTGCGACCACGGCGATCACCGCGGACACACCGATGACGATTCCGAGCATAGTGAGGAAGGAACGCAGCTTGTTGGCGCGCAGGGCGCCCAACGCCACGCTCAGCGTTTCACCGATGAGCATCTTCCTTACCTCCCCGGCGGACGACCACCGCCCGAGGGCGGTCCACCGGAACCACCACCAGAACCACCACCCGGACCGCCGCCAGCGCCACCGGCCGCGCCCGCGGCCGGCGTCCGGCTCATGCCGGGCACGCTCATCCGGCTGCGCATCCTGTCAGCAGCTTCCGTCCGTTGCGCCTGGGCGGCAACGGCGGCCAGCAGCGCTACCTCCTCGCCCTCCTCGACGCCCGAGATGACCTGCGTGTAATCGAAGTCGCTGGCGCCCAGCCGAACCGTGCGCGGCACGTAGGTCGTGCCCTTCTTGACGAATACCAGTCCCGAGCGAGCGCCACGTCCACCGGCTCCCATCCCGCCACCCATGCCAGCCGGTGCGGCGCTCATGCCAGGCCGTGAGCTGCCCTGCTGCTGGCGTCCGTCACCCTGCTGGGGGGGAGCCATGGGAGCGCCGGCGCCGCGCGACGCGGAGCCTGGAGAGTCGGCGCCGCGCGACGCGGAGCCTGGCGCGCCGGCGCCTTCTCCCGACCTGCGCTGACATGCACGCACCACCTGTGCGTCCACGCCAAGGGTGGCGTGGATCTTCTGCGACTCGGCCGCCAGGGCGGCACGATCGCCGCCGGCCATCATCTTCTCGCGCACGGCATCCAGTTGCTTGCGGGCGTCCGGGTGCCGGGCGAATGCGGCCTCCACTGCCCGGCACTGTTCATCGGTCACCGTGATCTGCTGTTGCATCCGGCCACCCTGTGGTGGCTGGGCGTCCAGTTCCACGTCGCCCCGCGCCATGCGCACCTCGCCGCCGCGGGGCGCAGCGGTGTCGCCTCCCGGGCCGCCAGCACTCGGGCCACCAAAGGACTGGGCGCGAAGCTGTGCCTGGACGCTGTCCGGGTTCAGGCCGAGCATCCGGGAGACCATCTGGACCTCGCGCATGGTGCGGATGGCATCGTTGGGGATGGCCAGCACGTTGTCGCGCTGATCCACGATCACCGACACCTCACCATTCATACCGGGCTTGAGCAGCCCGCTCTCGTTGGAGAGCGCGATCAACACCGGGAACATCGTCACGCTCTGCTCCACCACTGCCTGCGGCTCGATCTTCTCCACGGTGCCGGTGAACGGCCGGTCGGGGTATGCATCGACCACGACCTGGGCGGGCATGCCTGCCTGGATGTTGCCGATGTCGCTCTCGTTGACGAGCGCGCGAACGCGCACCCGGTTCAGATCGGCCATCTTCAGGATTGTCGTCCCGCCACTGGCCGAGCCGGTGGCCGAGGCAATGACCTGGCCCAGCGAGACCGGCTTGTCGATGATCGTGCCGGTCACCGGGGCGCGTACCGTCGCGTCCTCCAGGCGCTGCTCGGCGATGTCGAGGTTGGTCCGCGCGCGCACCAGGGCCGCCTTGGCATTCTCATCCTCCAGCCCGGAGGACTCCAGCTCCTGGCGGGTGATGATCTGGGCGTCGTACAGTTCCTGCGAACGCTTGCGCTGGGACAGCGCGACATCCTGACGGGCCTTTGCCGCGGCCAGGTCGGCGGCCGCCTGGTCGTACTGATTCTTCACGTCGCGCGGATCGAGCTGGACGAGCAGGTCGCCCGGCCTCACCTCGCTGCCCACCTCGACAGGCATCGTGACGATCTGCCCTGAAGACTTCGACTTGACTTCGACGACGTTGATCGGCTCGACCACGCCGGTAGCCTGGGCGTCGACGATGATGGTACGCCGCTCCACGGGCGCTGTCTCTATGGGCAGGGCGTCCTGCTTGGCGCGGCCGCAGGCAGCCAGGGCGAGGAGCGAGATGACGAGGGTGCGTTGACGCATTGTTGACTCGGTTATTCGTGAGGGCCTATCGGTTACGTCTGGTCGAGCTGGTGTGGGCACGAGATCGCTGCTGACTACGGAAGTTCCTGACCTATCAACGCTTCCAGTTGGGCCTTTGCCACGCGCGAATCGTAGCGGGCCTGGATGAGTGCGGTGCGGGCCTGGATGAGCGTCGTCTGCGACGTCAGGACGTCGAGCAGGGTCGCGGCGCCCAACTGGTAACGTTGCGTCTGCACCCGCAGGTCCTCCTCGGCGGCAGCGACGCTGGCGTCCTGGATCGACGCCCGCTCCTCGGCCAGGCGAAGCGTGCCCAGGGCCTGGGTGAGCGTCTGCTGGGCAGCCAGCCGTGCGTCGCGCAGCGTCGCCTCGGCGTTGCGCTGGGTGACCTGGGCCTGGGTGATCGACGTCTCCCTCTGCAACTGGTTGAACAGCGGATAGGAGATGTTGAAGTTGAGCCGCTTGTTGTTCGGGTTCTGGCCGCCGAACAGGAACAGGTTCCCAGGCTCGAAGCCACCGCTGGACTGGTTGGCGCTGAACGAGTACGACGCCGAGAGCGACGGCAGCCAGGCGGCGCGGGCCGTCTTGAGGGCGGCCCGCGCCGCGGCCAGGTCAGCCTGCGCCTGCTGCAGCGCCGGGGCCTGATCGAGCAGGGCCACCAGCGCCTGGTTCTCCAGCACCACGGGTGGCGGGGCGACGGTATCGCCAGGGGTGGGCGTCACGACGAATTCGGTGCCGACCAGGCGCGTGAGTCCGGCGTTGGCGACCTCCAGGTTGTTGCGGGCGGTGAGCACGGCCAGCCGCGCGTTGCCCACCTGGATCACCGACCGGAGCGAGTCCGACTTGGTGGCAGCGCCGGCGCGAACGCGCGCCGTGGAGGCAGCCATCTGCTGCTCCGCCTGTTCCAGTTGACGCAGCGCTGCCGCCTCAAGCTCACGAGCGGCCAGTCCGTTGAAGTACTGCTGCTTGACGTTGAGTGCGGTGTTGTAGAGCTGGGTGCGCTCGCTCGCCTCGGCGGCCGTCTCGACAGCCTTGGTACGACGCACCTCGGACATGCGGCGACCGCCATCGTAGACCTCGACGTTGGCGGAGATGCTGTTGCTGAAGCTCCAGGCATCACCGCGGAGCGGTACGAGGGCGCCCTGGAAGTAGGTCGCGCCGGCAGACCTGCCGGAGCTGATGGAGGTGTTGAGGTTCGGAACGAAGGCGGCGTAGGCCCGTCTCACTCCCGCCGCCGAGCTGCGCAGCGATCCGCGCGCCTGCACCAGCGCTGGCGCGTTCTGCTGGGCCAGGCGTATGGCGTCATCCAGGGTGATCTCCCGGGCCGGCTCGCCGGCGGTGGGCGCGACCTGGGCGGGGAGGGCGCTGAAAAACGCACTTGCGGGCAGGGCAAGGAACAGCGGCAACGCACGGGCGGCCGCGTGAAGGGAACGCATGGCAGTCATTGGACGGTTTTTAGTGGCGTGGTGCGGCTGTCACTTCCTGGAACGCTCGTCTGACGCGCGCACCTTCTGTTCGAACTTCGTGCGCTGATCGGCTGTCAGCAGCGCGCGGATCTCGTCGCGCGCCACCTCCATGATGGAGTCCATCTGCGGTCGGACCGGTGCCACCACTTCGTCGATGCGCCTGTTGCGCACGTCGAGTATGCTGTCGACCGCTGTTCTCTGTGTCACGGTCAGCGACAGGTCCTCCGCCAGGCGGGTGCGCAGACCCCGCTGGTCCATCTCGTCGCCGATCCTGTCCCGCAGCATCAGGCGGTCGACGGTGACCCCGATCAGCCCGCCCACGAGCAGTGCGCCCAGCAATAAAGCGAGGGCTACCGACTTTGGACGCGTCATGGGTGCGATTCGTTAAGGCGGGTCAGCGTCGCTGATCAGGGCAGGCCGTAACGCAGGATCGGATTGGCCAGCGGCGCGTCCGGATCCGTGTTCAGCCCTTCCGTGCTCATGTCCAGCGAATAGGCTGGCTCGTTCAGGACACGCTCCTGGGCGAGGCGCGCGTCACGCGACTCGAACTGCATGAGCAGGGCACCGGCCAGGATGGCCACGATCACGGCCGCCGCCGCGCCCACGCGCGCCCAGCGGCTGAGCACCAGCCACCACTCATCGGCACCCGAATTGAACACGCGGTGCATGATCCGGCTGTGCAGGTCGTCCCAGTAGGGACCATCCGGCGGAGCCTGGTAGAGCGGCTGCAGGAGCTGGCCGATCTCATCGTCTGGCCCACGGGCCGGACCGGGGAACTTCAGTTCGTTGCTCATAGGTCGCTCCGGATGCTACCGAGGATTCGGCGCAGCGTTGCACGTGCATGGTGAAGGTCTGAACGCGCGGTACCCTCGGGGATGCTGAGCATCTCACCGATCTCAGCGTGCTTGAAACCCTGTACATCGTGAAGGACGATTACCGAACGCTGTCGGTCAGTAAGTTCCGTCAACGCGTCCTCCAACCGGATCCGCAGGTGATCTGATTCCCCCGGATCCCGGAACGGCGCGGCGACCGTCTCCGGCAATTCATCGGCCGCCCGCACCTTGCGTCGACGCACCAGGTCGAGCGCCGCATTGGCCACGATCCGGTGCAGCCAGGCACCGAATGCCTGGTCGGGTCGGAACCTCTTGAGTGCCCTGTAGGCATGCAGGAATCCGTCCTGCACCGCATCCTCGGCATCCTCGTGGGTGCCGACGATGGCCCGCGCCACCGCATAGGCTCGCCGCTGGTGCAGGAGGACGAGTTCGCCGAACGCCGACTGCTCGCCCTGCTGGGCGTCCAGCACCAGCTCCCGCTCCCTCTCCTGTGCCTCAGTCATTACCCGACCGCCCCGCGGCACGAGCCGCGGTCGTCCGATGCGCACGCCGGGGGCGGAGGCCGGGCCACCCGCTGGGGGTGAGTGCTCCGTCCGTGGCGGCGCGATTCTCAACGCCGAATTGCTGGTCATCTGGCCTCGTCACGCATGTATCCTCATAACGTGACCGGTCAGGCAAACGTTGGAATGCCTGTCGCATGGGGCGCCCGGCGCCCGTTGCTGTCAGGGTGTGGGACCGGCCGGCGCGGGGGCGCCAGGGTTGCCATCCAGGCCGAGCGCCACCGCCTCGCCCTGCATTGCCGCGATGACCACGGCAATGTGATCGTCCAGCTCCACTCCCAGCTCGGCCGCCCCCTGGAGCACATCCTCGCGGCTCACGCCGCGAGCGAACGCACGGTCCTTCATCTTCTTCCGAACGCCGCGCACATCCACGTCGTGAACGCTCCGCGACGGCTTCACCAGAGCCGTTGCCGTGATCAGGCCTGTCAGCTCGTCGACCGCGAACAGCGCCCGGGCCATCGGCGTCTCCCGCGCCACGCCCGTATAGGCGGCGTGGCCAAGGATCGCCTCCAGCACGTCTTCCGGGTAACCCAGGCCGCGCAGTATCCGCACCCCTTCCGCCGGGTGCTCCTCATCGGCTAGCTGGTCGGCGTTGGGAAAACGCTCGTAGTCGAAGTCGTGGAGCAGGCCGGCCAGTGCCCACCGCTCCTCGTCCCCGCCCAGTATGCGGGCGTAGGCACGCATCCCGGCCTCCACTGCCAGCATGTGCTTGCGAAGCGAATCGCTGGCCGTGTATTGCTGGAGAAGGGCGAGCGCGTCCGCGCGAGCAGGTAGAGGCTGGTGCATGGGAATGAGTCCGAGCGGGCGGGGGGCGGGCGGGAGATCGAGGTGGCAGGACCGGCGTCTACCGTTCCACTTCCAGCGCGCCGCAGGCAATCACGGTGTCGTCGGAACGCGAACGGAGGATGCTGAGGTGGTACTTGCCATCTACCGGAAGGGTGATGGGCAGCGTCGCGGTGACGCTTGCCGTTCCGTCCGTATTCACGCGCAGCGGGCTGTTGGCTGACGAAGGGGCGACGTCGTTGCCCACCGCTGTGCCACAGTCGCCGCGCCGGATCTGCCAGCGATGCTCCAGGCCAACCACGGAATTGCTGATCTTCACCGAAGCCTGTACCTCGCCGGCGGTACGTCCAGGTGTCAGGCGAGCCTCGCCGGTTACCGGGGAGTTGAAAGGCTGGAGGGTAGCCACCAGCCGGACGTTCGGTACGGCCGCGGCAGCGGTGAGTGGCGCCGGTGCGGAATTGGACTTGCCCCTGCCGCAGGCGGTGGTCGTGGCAGCGAGCAGGAAGCCGGCCAGGAGGAGACGGCGATCGACCATGAGGTATGCTCCGGAGATTTGGCGGACGGCCACCAGTCGGCAGTCGGTCGACCGGTCAGCGCGCCAGCGCCTGCCAACCGTGTCGACCGGGGAGGCGACGGCGGAATGGACGAAGATGAGACGGTGCCGGAGTGGGCGCAAGTCGCAGCGGCTGGTGCGCCGACGCCCTCGTCACCGGGTACCGATGTGTGTCTCCACGGACATCCCCGGACGGAGCGGACGGTTGGGGCCGCAATCATCGTTGATGTGCACCCTCACGGGCACCCGCTGCACCACCTTGGTGAAGTTCCCCGTGGCGTTGTCCGGCGGCAGGAGGGCAAACCTGGCGCCGGTCGCCGCGCTCAGGCTCTCCACGGTGCCGTGCACGGTACAGTCGGGGTACCCATCGATCTCGACCTCCACCGGCTGACCCACCCGGATCCTCGCCAGTTGGGTCTCCTTGTAGTTGGCTGTCACCCACACCCCGGTATCGGCCACTATGCTCAGCAACGGCTGGCCGGGTTGGACGAGCTGACCGACTTCCACCTGCTTTCGCGTGACCAGCCCGGCCAGTGGTGCCGTGATGGTGGTATAGGAGAGCTGCATCATGGCATTCTCGCGGTTGGCCCGGGCGCTCGCCAACCGGGCGTCGGCCAGGCGAACACCGGCCCGCGCGCTGGCCACGCCTGAGCCGGCGGCGCTGGCCTGACGCTGCACCGCCAGCAGGTTCGCCGCGGCCGCGTCGGCGGCGGCCTGCGCCGCGTCCAGTTGCTGACGCGAGACGATCTCCTTGGCGGCCAGCTCGCTCATCCGTGCCAGGTCCGCCTGGGCCTTCGTGACGGCAGCCTGCGCGGCTGCCACCTGGGCGTCGAGGACCGAGCGCTGGCCGGACGCGGTCTGCACTGCCGCCTCCGCCTGGCCGGTCGTGCTGCCGGAGCCCGCGGCCGCCTGGGCCGCCGCGAGTTCTGCCGACGCCTGGGCCAGCCGGAGGCGGTATTCGGACTCGTCCATCTGCACCAGCAGCTCTCCCTGGTCCACCTGCTGGTTCTCCACCACGTTCACCATCGACACGTAGCCACCCACCCTGGCCAGCACCGGTAACAGGTGGCCGTCCAACTGGGCGTTATCGGTGGATTCGTGGGTCCGGCCGTAGTTCCATCGCTGTACCCCCCAGATGCCGGCGAAGATGATGAGCAGGGCGATGACAGGGAGGGCGACTCTGCGCCGCCAGCCACTCCTGTGCGTGGCGACCTCCACGCGGGGCGGCGGCGCTCCGTGATCCGAAGACGGTTGGCTCGTCGGGGACGTCGTCGCGTCAGTATGGGCCGTGGTGCTCTCGAGGTCAGGCATCTTCACGTGGTTGCGTCATGGATGGATCGCTCTGGCGAGCCTCACGGTAGCGCTGTCACGTCGCCTTCCGCGCGGGCCAGTGCGACCCGGGCTGTCTGGTACGAGGTGAGAGCGTCGTTGACCTGGGTGCGGGCGCCGGTCAGGGAGAGTGAGGCCGTCATGACGTCGGCGTTGCCAGTGACCCCGGTACGGAATCGCTCACGTGCCTGGTCCACCTCCTGTTCGGCCAACCTCAACTGCTCCCGCGCGGCCTCTGCAAGCTCGGCGGCCGAGGACAGGTCGAGCAGGGCTGCCCGCACTTCGGCTGCAACCTGCTGCTCCAGGTCGTGCCGACGGAGCTGGAGCTCGTGTAGCTGGGCCTCCTGTTCGTCCGTCTGCCCGCCCCGCCTGAATCCGTCGAATATGGGCACCGTCAACTGCACGCCCCAGGTGTAGCTGTTGAGCAGGTGCGCCACCGACTTGCCAATGACCCCATCGTCCACGAACAGCGACAGTGCGGGTAGCCGCTCGTCGCGGGTGGCGGTGATGAACTGCCGGGCGGCGGCGAGCTGGGCATCCAGGAGTTCCAGTTCCGGTCGCCGGTCGAGTGCCAGGGTCACAGCCTCCTCCGCGGTGGGAATCGTCGCCCTGGTCGGCACGGCCAGGGCATCGGCGAGCATTACCCTGCCATCCAGCGGCAGGTCGAGGGCGCGGCGCAGGTCCAGCTCGGCCCGATCCCTCTCGTTCCGCGCCACCAGTAGCTGTGCCCTCATCGCGGCCAGCCGGGACTCGGCGCGTGTGACATCCAGCCGCACGCCCACTCCGGCGGAAAGCTGGTCGCGGGCGACGTTCAGCAGTTCGGCGGCCAGCGATGAGTCAGCGGCACGAGCCGTGAGTTGGCCGAGCGCGTGCTGCAGCCGGACGTAGGCGGTGGCGGCCCTTTCCGCGGCCTCCTGGGCAGCGCTGGCCACCTCCACTCCGGCCGCAGCGGCTGAGGCACGGGCGCCCCGGTAGCGACCCAGCGCGGCGAAGTCCACCAGCGGAGTCGCCAGCCGGCCGCGGATGTCCGTGGTGTTGACCGGACCCACCACCTCGCCGTCCGGGTCGAAGAGCGGCGGATTGCCCGGCGTGGGTGGAAAATCGATGCCCAGGGTGGCCGTGTTGAAGGTGCGCCCGTCAAGGGCGGCGACGGCCTGGATGTCGGGCAGGAGTGCCGAGCGGCTCTGCCTGGCACGTGCGTTGGCCTGGACCGCCCGCAACCGCGCCACCCCCACCGGTGCTGCCCGGGCGGCAGCAAGGCGTGCCGCGTCGCCGATGGTGATCGGACCAGTGGGGAGCTGGCGTACGCTGGTTCCCGTCGGGCCGGGCGCGGGCGGCTGCGCCCGGAGCACCCGCGGCGCTGCATTCGCGGTGATGACGACGGACAGGACGAGGCTGATCAGGCCGGGAGCGACGGGTAGGGTGCGACGAAGCGTGGGGAGCATCCTCGTGTCTGGCTGGCGGGGCCGGCGATGAGTCGGCAGGCGCGTGATTCGTGGGACGAACAGGGGCCGGAGCGCGAGCTGCGCACCGGCCCCCTTGACGTCACCCTGCCGGCATGCGCCGCCGGCAGTCCCTCTCACTACCTGGTTGTCTCGGCAGCCTGTTCATGACTGGCGTACTTCATGTTGGTCCAGTTGAGGATGCCAAGGATCATCGCGAGCACGAGAATGGCACCGCCGAACAGGCCGATGAATGCGGCCTTCTTGTCTTCGGGATAGAGCGACATTTGTGGTTCCTGGGAGAGGGCGGGTGTGGGAGATGACAGGCGAGGCGGCTAGGCCACCCGCACCGTCGTCATCACGTCGTTCTGCCTGAGCTGGTGCATCACGTCCAGCCCTTCCGTTATCTGGCCGAATACGGTGTGCTTGCCGTTCAGGTGGTGTGTGTTCTTCTCGCTCAGCACCATGAAGAACTGGCTCCCGCCCGTGTCCCGGCCAGCGTGCGCCATGGAGAGTGCGCCCACTCGATGAGTGTGCGGATTGCCCTCGGTCTCACACGGGATCGTGTAGCCCGGACCACCGCTGCCTATGCGCCTGTCACCTTCCGGCAGCTCGCGGGATTGGGGGTCGCCGCCCTGGACGACGAAGTCGGCAATCACGCGGTGGAACCTGACACCGTCGTAGAAGTTCTCGTTGGCCAGCTTCTCGAAGTTCGCGACCGTTTTCGGCGCGTCCGTGTCGTAGAGCTCGGCGACGATGGTTCCCTTGTTCGTCTCGAACGTTGCAGTCTTGGACATGTATTGAAGATAGCCTGAAATGGGGGACCGATCCAGAGCCCGGGGATGTCGGCTAGCCGAGACCCATGAGCTCCACGAGTTTCATGGCGTTTGCCGACGTCGCCGGTCCGGGTCGCAGGAGGTAGTCGAAGGTCATCCTGGGGCCGGTGGCGGTGGTCGAGAGCTGGTCCCGGAAGTGGACCGCGCGGGCGGCGGCGCGAAGGGCGGGAGTATCGGCCAGCGCCAGGTCGTGGGTGGATACCGCGCCTATGGCACCGGCAGACAGCAGATGGTGGAGTACGCGCCGGGCGGCCACCTGGCGCTCGGCACTGTTGGTACCCTGAAGGATCTCGTCGAGCAGGTAGAGAACCCGCCCACCATCGCCGGACAGGTGCGCGCTGCGGGCGGCCTCCACGACGGCCGTGAGTCTTACCAGCTCGGCCATGAAGAAGGACAGGCCGGCCTCCAGGTCGTCGCTCACCCGCATGCTCGTGTGCAGCGAAAGCCAGGGGAGCCGCATGTGGTGAGCGCACACCGGAGCGCCGGCCAGGGCCAGGACGGCATTGGTTCCCACCGCCCGCAGCAGCGTGCTCTTGCCAGCCATGTTGGAGCCGGTGACAAGGAGGAAACTGCCCGGCGGCCCCACGGTGACATCGTTGCGTACACACTGTTCCGGCGCGAGCAGCGGGTGCCCCAGACGGTCGGCCGACAGCGTGTCGGCGTCGTCCACCAACTCCGGGAGCGACCAGTCCGGATGGTCGCGGAGCAGGCTGCCAAAGGCAGCCAGGGCCTCGGTATCGCCGAGCGCCACGAACCACCCGGAGGCACGGGCGCCGGCCCGGCGCTGCCATCGCTCCAGCGCCGCCAGCACGTGCAGGTCCCACGCGACCACCACGTTCACCGCGCCATGCAGCATGGGTGAGTAGCGCAGCTCGGACGCATCGAGGACGCGGCGCAGGCGGTGGAGCTCGACCGCCGCCGGCACGCCGTCGTCGATCAGTGCCGCCTGCAACTGGCGGAGCAATGGCGCCTGGAGCGGCTCCCGGACAATCCTCCCGAACTGCTCGCTGAAGATGCGGAAGGTGGCCGCTCCGGGGGCAGCCCGCCCGAGAAGCGTCCGGGCAGCCCGTCCGGAGAGAGTGCTGACGACGATCCCGACGACGAGCGGCAGGGCGAGCGCGGAGCCCGGCAGGGGGCCGGTCGCCACCATCACGATCACCGCCAGCCAGATGGCTGGCACCAGCCAGCGGGCGGCGGAGAGCAGAGGACGCTGTCCCAGCCAGGCGTCGCCAGGCGCCCACTGAAGGAACTGGGCGATGTCACCGGTACGCCCGCTGCTGGCGAGGCGGGCACGCGCCGCCAGTTCCAGCCGGAAGTCCTCCCTTCCGGCCAGCTCGGCCACCGCCAGTTGCCTGGCCTTCAACGTTGGTATGGACGCCGGTTCCAGCAGCCAGCGAGCGGCCGTCGGGGCACCGGTGGCGGTGCCCAGGGGGCCCAGCAGGCGCAGCAACGAGGCCCTGCCGGCGACGACGCCCAGGTCGGCGGCATAAGGATGGGTCGCGGGGACGGCTGGTGCGGCGGTCGCCGGCAACTTGCTCCAGGCGCGTGCCCGTCTGTCCATCGCCTCCACACAGACCGCGGCAATGGCCCGGTGCCAGGCGGCGCGTCGTTCGGCGCGCCGTTGCGCACGCGCCGCAGCGGTGAACAGAATCGCGATCATGGCCAGCGCGACGGCGAAGACGGACGCACCGGCATCGGTGGCGGCCAGCCCCATCACCGCCAGTACCACGCCGCCAAGGAAGATCACCACACGGAGCCACGACCAGCGGTCGGCGCGGCCGCTCTCGGCGGCGGCCAGCGCAGATTCCGCGGCGGCGCGACGCGCCAGGTCGGGTGGCGGTGCGGCTTCCGGGGCTGGATTGTCGGTGGCGCTGCCCGCAGGCATGTCGGTCACGTCTGCACGTCCGTCACGTCCGGGCGAGAAAGATCGGTGCGCTGGGACAGATGTCGTTCAGCGTGCACCCGGCGCAGCGTGGCTGACGGGCGATGCAGACGCGACGGCCGTGGAAGATCATGAGGTGTGAGAGCATGGTCCAGTCGTCGCGCGGGAACTCAGCCATCAACTCGCGCTCGATCTTCACCGCGTCGGTGCCGTGCGAGAGGCCCAGGCGACCGGTGACCCGCTGCACGTGGGTGTCCACCACGACGCCCTCGTTCTTGCCGAACGCATTGCCAAGTATGACGTTGGCCGTCTTCCGGCCCACCCCGGGTAGCTGCACCAGCTCATCCATCCCGGCCGGCACCTGGCCGCCATGTCGCTCCACCAATGCCGTGGCCATGCCGATCAGGTTCCTGGCCTTGCTGCGAAAGAAGCCGGTGGAATGGATGAGCGTCTCCACATCTTCCTGGCGCGCCGCGGCCAGCGCGTTCGCGTCGGGATAGGCGGCAAAGAGCGCTGGCGTGACCATGTTGACGCGTACATCGGTGCACTGCGCGCTCAGGATCGTCGCCACCAGCAACTGGAAGGGGGACTGGAAGTCCAGTTCACAGTGGGCGTCGGGATACGCGGCCAGCAACCGCTGGTAGGCAACGGCGGGGGGAGCCGGTGGGAGTGACTTGCGATGGGCCCGTCCGCGAGCGGCTCGCGGCTTTGCCGACTTGGCGGTGGCCGACTTCGCGGTGCCCGACTTGGCGGTGGCCGACTTGGCGGTGGCCGACTTGGCGGTGGCCGACTTGGCGGTGGCCGACTTGGC
>CALCHX010000025.1 GCA_937906875.1 uncultured Gemmatimonadota bacterium
CGTGCACAGAAGAGCCTCGCCAACGTGAAAACGATTTCGGGGGCTAACCACTAGCGAGGGCAGTATGGCATTGCCGAATACGCGCGTGCTGACGCGCCGACCGACGCATCCGGGCGAAATGCTCCGCGAGGATTTTTTGCCCGATTATGAATTGACGGTGGCCGGGCTGGCTGAAGCCGCTGGCGTCTCTCGCCAGTCGGTCAATGAACTGCTGCGGGGACGGCGAGCGGTGAGCCCGGAGATGGCGCTCCGGCTCGGCCGTCTGTTCGGTAATGCGCCTGAATTCTGGATGAACGCGCAGCGTAGCGTCGATCTCTACGACGCTGCGCAACGTCTTAAGGACGACGTCGGGCGAATTACGCCGCTCCGTGTCGCCTAACGAACGCTGAACCTGTCGAGCGATGTTCGGAAGCTCGCTCCGCTCGCATTTTATTGAACTCGCTCGCAGGTTAGCTGGGGCGTTAGCGAGCCACAGCCTTCACGCCATGCGCCGGGCAAGCGCCTGGCCGACATCGCGGCGACTGGCGCCCACCGCCAGCAATGCCCGGATCAGCAGGTCGAGCGAGACGCTCGGGTCACCCGCCTCCATCTTGGCGACCCGCGATTGGCTCGAGCCGATGCGCCGGGCGAACGCTGCCTGCGTGAGCCCTGCCTCCCCACGACGCTCACGAAGCGCTCGGCTCAAAGCGAGCCGCATCTCTACGAGAGCGCTTTCCTCGGCCGAAAGCCCCAGGAACTCAGCCGCGGAACCGACAGCGAAGTCCGCGCTCTCGAGTCGCCTGCGCTTCTTTGCATCCATGATCTCACTCTCCTCGGCTTATAGCGTCGTACTGCCGGAGGCGTCGGCGACAGTCGGCGACCACGTGCGCCGGCGTCTGGGCAGTCGCCTTCTGGAATACGTCCGCGATGACGATCGCGTCCGGGTCGATCCGGTAGACAACGCGCCACGTCTTGCCCGCGTCGACGATTCGGCGCTCGTGACAGCGCGGGGCGATGCTCGGCATCGGCCGCGAGTGCGGCATCCCGAGCTTCTCGCCTCCTTGCAGCCGCCGGAGCAGCCATCCTGCCTCCAGTCGCGCGGAGGCCGAGAAGGGCGGGGTCTTCACCTCACCGCGCAACTAAACGAGGGGCCTGTCTCCCGGCGCCACCCCAGCAAGATATGTCGAGTCCGACATAATGCAAGGGGAGTCGGTTATCGGAGGCTCGCTAACGTTGCGTTGCAGCCGACGGGCTGCCGCATCCAGCCGATCGCGACCCCTGGACGGCTCCTCGGTCCGCCTGTACCTTCTTGGCCGGACAGGCCCGCAGCTGAGCTTTGGCGTTATGCGTCACTACTCCTCGTCGATAGTTGGAACGCAGGCCACCGGAGAACAGGCATGAGCGAGCTTCACCCCGATACTGCGGCTCCAGGCACGATTTCGAACGTGACTGACGCATTCCCGCCATGGCTGGTGCTACGGCGCGACGATCTTGCTGCAGTCATCGCCAAGTACGCCCAGGAGAACCGTCGGCCGCGACAGTGGATCGGAGTCGTGACGGGCGTTGGTGGTCTGGCAGTGGCCGCGGGACTCGCGTTAGTCGCTGAGCGACTTGGTTGGCCCGAGGCGCTCGGCCCCGTGTTCCTCGCCGGCGGCTGGACGGTGACTTTGGGCTCCTTCGTCCTTGTATGGCGTCGAGAACGCGAGCTCCGGGCGCGCTGCCAGTTCCCATGTCCGGCTTGCGATTCGCCACTGCTCGATATGAGTCGTGGCGGGGGAGGCATTCGACGCGCGGAGCTTGCTGTCGCCACTGGCAGCTGCCCGACGTGCGGAGCGCACGTTCTGGCGCCGTGACGTCGCACCTGACTAAGGCGCGCGTCGTTCCTCGCCGGGAGCACCGATCACGGGTGCGCCTTCGCCGCTCAACTCAGGTGTTATCAGGCAACCGTACTGAGTTGCGAAGCGTGCCACAATGTAACTACATTGTAGTTACCTTCAGATCTCTGGTTACTCCAATAATGTCGAAGACTCGGATAGTACGAATCGGGAATTCTCAAGGCGTTCGCATCCCGAAGCCGCTCCTTGAGCAAGCTGGATTGGAGGGAGAGGTCCAGCTGTACGCCGAAGAGGGGCGTATCGTCATCGCCGCCATTCGCCAAGCAAGAGCGGGCTGGGCGACGGCAGCGCAGGCGATGCATGCTAGAGGCGAAGATCATCTTCTCGATGCGCCGACCGCGACCCGGTTCGATTCTGAGGAGTGGGAGTGGGAGTGACGCGCCTGCCGAGCCGCGGCGAGGTATTTCTCGTAGAGCTCAATCCAACTCGCGGAAGCGAGATCCGGAAGACCCGGCGCTGCATCGTCATCTCTCCGGACGAGTTGAACCATCATCTGCGGACGGTAGTTGTCGCACCAATGACTACAGGCGGACATGTCTATCCGTTCCGTGTCGACACACGGTTCGGCGGCAAAGGGGGTCGCATCGCGCTCGACCAATTGCGCACCGTTGACCGTGAGCGGCTCCGCAAGCGTCTCGGCGTGATTCCGGCGGCAACACTTCGTGCCACTCTCGAAGTGTTGCAGGAGATGTTCAGCATCTGAGCGCATGCGGTATAACGAGTAGTTACAGCAGCCGGAGCGGCCCAGGCGTCGTACACCGTCCATTGCTTCACGTGGGCAGCTCCGCAGCTGAACTCTGGCGTTAGGCGACAAACGTCTACCATGTCATGCACCCGTGAAACTCCCGAACGCAGAGCGAGCGGTCATTGACCCAGTAAAATTGCGCGACTATCTCCTCTCTCGGGAGCACCCTGTGGGGCGGGCGAAAGCGCGTTTCTTCTCGTCGCTCGGGTTCCACCGGTCCGAGTGGCCGCAGCTCCGGAACGCGCTCCTCGCCCACGCGCTAGGGGAGGCAGAGCCGGCCGGTGGAGGCCCGCACGGGCAGAAGTACACGATCCGTGGTATTCTTCAGGCGCCAAACGGGCATCAGGCAGCCATCGTGTCGGTCTGGATCGTCTTGGCGGGAGAGGACGCTCCGCGCCTGGTCACCGCTTACCCCGGGGAGGAAGTATGAAGTCGCCCTTCCGCGAACTCGATGCTGTTGTCCTGACCCGTGACGTTCCAGAGGCTGGCCTCAGGGCGGGGGATCTCGGCGCCATCGTTCAGGTGTACGGGTCGGACGCCGTGGAGGTGGAGTTCGTGACAGCGGCGGGCCACACGCTGGCACTACGCACTCTCCAGGTGAGCGATGTGCGCGCAGTGCGCGACGATGACCTGCTCGCGGTGCGGCCGGCGTCGTCGCTGAGTGGCGCTGCCTAAAGCCATTCGAGAGTTCTGGCGCAAGAGGGTCGGCGTTACCCAGCGGTAGCACGAGGCGCCTATCGAGGCGCCAACCCCGTTATGGGTGGTGCGACGATGAGCCGTTGATGCGGCGATGCCGGTGATTGCCTCGTGTCGGTCTCGCCCAGATGCCTCCTTGGCGGCCACACACCCGACAAGGGTTCGCAGTCCGAGGGCTGGTCCCAGAGGTCGGTCGGCGGCACGCCGCCTGGCGCCCAAATGCGACGGAGATGCACGGTTCCGGAGAGCCGGCTCCAGTTAGACGGGCGGGCTGGCCAGACGGGGCCACTTCGGCTGCTTCGCGCGACTCAGCGGCTTGCCTTTGAAGGTGCCGTTGAAGTCCTCCTGCTTCGTGAGCACGTGGTACACGATCCGCGCGAGCTCCTTGGCGACGACGGCGCGCGCGACCACGGGCTGTTTTCGCCGACAGAGCGTGCGGTAAAAGGTCCTGATCTCGGGGAAATACTGAATGGCGCGGACGGCGGCGTGGGTGAAGGCGAGCCTGAGATAGCGGTTGCCATCTTTCGTCCGCTTGTGTCTGGTGCGACCGCCGGAGTTCCCCGCGCCCGGCACGAGCCGGCAATACGACACAAGGTCGCGGGCGCTCGGGAAACGCTGGATGCCGTCGACCTCACCTTCACATGCTTGGAATGTGCGAGCCGGAGGTCAACACCCTGGGCGCCGAGCAGGTCATGTAGCCAGTACCAGTTGTAGGTCGACTCGACGACGGCGCGCTGGGCCGTGGCTGCGCCATCGAGGGAGGAGAAGTAACCGGTGACGGCCTCGCGCTTGGTGGGCAGCTGCGCGTCCCGGATGGGGCGACCGCCGGCGTCCACGGTCGAGACGACGACGGTGCCCTTGTGCGGATCGATGCCCGAGTGCAGCATAGAGCCTCCTGGCGAGGGGATGCTGGATCGTACCGCGCATCCAGAGCTCTCGGGAAACATCAAATCATCGCAGCTGACGAAACGGACTGGCGCTCCCCGGATCGCGAGAGATCCGTGAGGTCCGTTTCGCAGCTGGACTCGGGCGTTGGGCGGCGACCGACGCGGTCCGGGCGAGGGCTCCGCGGATCCCCGCCCGTAGCGATGGGCAGTGTGCCGGTCCGGCGCGCGTGGGGTACGTTCCCACATGGGCCGCCACGGCAAACTTCTCGCCCAGATTCTCGGCGGGCGCTCTGACGCGAACGTCGGCTTCGACGCTCTCCGGGCGCTCTTGTGCCACGTTGGGTTCGAGGAGCGCACGCGAGGTAGCCACCACGTCTTCCGGCGCCGGGAGTGGAGGCGCTCATCAACTTGCAGCGCGACGGCGACAAGGCGAAGGTTTACCAGGTAAGGCAGGACCGCGCCATCCTCATCGCGGCCGGCCTGACGACTATCCATCCGCGCGAAGATTAGTGAGACGCACATGGACCCGTACAAGTACGAATTGATCGTCTACTGGAGCGCGGAGGATCGCGCCTTCATCGCGGACGTGCCGGAGCTGCCTGTGTGCTCGGCGCATGGGACGACGCCGAGCGAGGCGGTAGCGCAGGCGCAGGAGGCTATTGCGCTCTGGATAGAGACCGCGCGCGAGTTCGGCGATATAGTTCCCGACCCGGAGGGGCGCCGGCTGCACTTGGCGTAGCGCCACCCAAGGAGGCGTGACAGCAGGCAAGGCCGCGCAGCACTCCGACGCAAGGCCGAGCTCTAGCCGTGCGGCTTTGCAGCTGAGCCTGGGATCTGAGGTATCCCCACGAATCTCGGGTGGAGGTTGTGGAGTAGCAAGGGTTTAGAGCGAAGGCTCGCATGCATGCTGCGTCGTGGTCACGTGGGGGTGAGGACCTTCCACGCTGATCAGAGGAGCACAACATGCATGCGAGCCAAGACGCGAGCCCAGGTCTGCCGCTCTTGGAACGGTGGCTGCGAAGAGCGTGCCCAGCGATCCACGCGGCCCGCGCTGCCGCTGTGGTCGCGGTCGTCGGTGTGCTCGTCCGGGGCGGGAAGCTGGCGCTGACCCATCTTGGGCGCAATCTGCGCAGCGGCGCAATGCCCAAGCACAACATCAAGCGCGTCGACCGGTTGCTCGGGAATCATCATCTGAGGTGTGAGCGCAGAGACATCTACTGCGCGATTGCTCAGTGGCTGCTCGCAGCGGTTGCACGCCCTGTCCTCCTCGTCGACTGGGCGGACTGTACCGACCGTGCCGAGGGCACCAAGGGCGAGCGATGGCTCCTCTTGCGTGCCGCCGTACCGCTCGGCGGGCGTGCGATCCCGATCTACGAGGAAGTCCACCCGCTCGGGCGCTACAACAGCCCGCGCACGCATCGGCGCTTCCTGATGAGCCTCCGCGATGCACTCCCCGCGACCTGCCTGCCCATCCTGGTAACCGATGCCGGCTTCCGCGGACCGTAGTTCCGTGCGGTCGAGCGCTACGGGTGGGACTGGATTGGGCGCGTGCAACCAGGTCAAGTACTCCCTGGACGGCACGTCCTGGGCGTACACGACGACGCTGTATCCAACGGCAACGCCGACGCCGCGCCACATCGGCCACCTCCTCCTCTCGCGCCGGCAGTCGTACCGGTGCGGGCTCTACATCGTGCTTTCGTTACCGACGCGGTCCGGGTCGATCTCGCAAGGCGCACGGGCAGAGCTCGACTGCCCGACGGTGTCGGAAGTTGCATAAGGATCCGTGGCTCCTGGCGACTTCGCTACCGCACGATTCGCGGACGGCCCGGCGGGTGGTCAAGCTGTATGCGCTTCGCATGAAGATCGAGCAGGGCATCCGCGACACAAGGGACACCCGCTGGGGCTTCGGCCTGCGTTATGCGCGCAGCCGACGCGTCGAGCGCCTGGCACTCCTCGTCCTCATCGCCGCACTCGGAGCGCTCCTGTGCTGGCTCGCTGGTCTGGCTGCCGAAGCTCGCGAGTGGGGACGGCACTTCCAGGCGAACACCGTACGCAAACGAGCCGTGCTGTCGACTGTCTTCCTCGGACGCCAAGTGCTGGCCAGCTCGCGCTTCCGCTTGCGATGCCGCGACTTACTCCCGATAGTCAAGCAGCTTCCCACTCTCGTCGCTGAGTGCGTGAGCATCCCGTGATTCGTGGGGATACCTCAGGCTCGGGCATTAGCTGGCCATATAGTAACGCTTGACGGTATTAACGTCGCGCGTTATGTTAACGGGTGATCAAGAGCCTCGCCGATCCCGACGCCGAACGACTCTTCCTGCGTGAACACGTCCGCCGGTTTCCTGCCGATCTACGCCGGGCGTTGCTCCGGAAGCTGGTCGTCATCGACTCCGCTGAGCGACTGGGCGACTTGAGGGTGCCACCCGGCAACCGTCTTGAGAAGCTTCGGGGTGATCGGGCTGGCCAACACGGCATCCGCGTCAACGATCAGTGGCGGATCTGCTTCCGCTGGAGGGACGGCGATGTGTACGACGTCGAGATCGTCGACTACCACTAGCGACCTGGAGGTCACGATGGCTACCCGCAAGTTGGCGCCGATTCACCCGGGGGAGGTCCTGATGGCTGATTTCCTGGAGCCTCTCGAACTCTCTCAATACCGCCTTGCCCAGGACATCAGTGTTCCGCCGCGTCGGATCAACGAGATTGTGCACGGCAAGCGGGCGATCACGGCGGACACGGCGCTGCGTCTCGCGCGGTTTTTTGGGACCAGTGAGCGCTTCTGGCTCAACCTGCAGGCGAGATATGACATCGAGACTCAGCGGGATGCTCTGGGAGAGCGGTTGGAGCGCGAGGTCGCCGTGCTCGCAGAGGCCAGCTAACCCCAACACTGTTCACTTACGTCGACGGGTCGAGATGCGGACGGTGTAGTCGACCCGCCGATTACGTCGTTTGCGCCGCGGGCGGACGCGATAGCGCGTCATCTTGCGCTTGACGCCGCGCGGCACGCTCTTCCCGCGACTCGAGCTCACGTGGCCTTCGCGCAACTCGGCGAGTAGCGCGCCGTGCAGGAGTGGCCACACCGTTGAGCGGTCCCGAGGGGGGAACGGCCGCCAGACGGGGGACCATCCGGCGGAGCACACGGACACCATGCACGAAGGAGAGCTTGTCCGGATCGCGTGGCCCCTCCGGCGCGGTGACGGCCGCCTCATGGAGCAGTCCACGTACGGCGTAGTGGGCGAGCAAGAGCCCCCAGACCTCCTGGCGCACCAGCTCCGGGGTCTTACTGCGCAGCACCACCTGCGCCCCCTTCAGGTGGGTCTTGAACTCGTCGATGGTCCCCTCGATCTCCCACCGTTCGTGGTAGAGCGCCGCCAGCTCCGCGGCAGGCGCGACGGCTGGATCGAGGAGGGTGGTCACCAGGCGGTAGACCGGCTCGGCCCTGGGCACCTTGGGCAGCGTGTACTCGATGACGCGCACCGGGATCGGTCGACGATCCGTCGCGCGCGAATACCACGTCGGCCGCAGCTCACTCCGATAGGAGCCGTCGGCGAAGCTCTCCCACACCGGCAGGCGCGCGTCCTTGCGGATCCTCCAGAGCAGTGCCGCGCCGGACGCGGCGGCCTGCTGCCACAGGTCGAAGCTCGGGGGGAACCGGTCGGCCAGGCAGAGCATGTCAGGGCGGAGCGCGGCGAGCACATCGGGGGCAAGGGCGAGCTCGCTCGTCGCGTACGGCGCGATCGCCGCGGCGAAGACCACGTGGGTCCCTGTGAACCGCCCCGGGATTCCAGGCTCTCCCGCAGCTTGATATCGGTGGCGAATTCGGCGCGGCTCCTGCGGCAGTTCGGCAGCCCCGATGCGCGGCACAGGGTGGCGTAGCGGGCTGTAGCGAGTCAGGAGGTGGGCCATGTCAGTCCAGCCGAAAGCGACCTATGCGGTGCCCGACCAGACGGCGCGCGTGGATGGAGGGGCTCACCGACCGCCAGACGGCCGATGCGGTCCGGGCGCGCATCGACTGGAAGTACCTGCTGTGCCTCGAGCTCATGGACCCCGGCTTCGACCACAGCGTGCTCAGCGAGTTCCGCACCCAACTGCTCGCCCACGGTGCGGAGCGGCGCCTCTTCGAGGCCGTCCTCGTGCTGGCCCGAGCGCGCGGCGTGTTGAAGGCCGGCGGGCGGCAGCGCAGCGACTCCACCCACGTGCTCGGGGCGGCACGGACCATGACCCGCGTCGAAGGCACCGCCGAAGCGTTGCGGCACGCCCTCAACGTGCTCGCGACGGCCGCGCCCGACTGGCTGCGGGCGCACACTGCGCCGGCGTGGGTCGACCGCTACGGCCTGCGTGCCAGCGAGTTCCGCGTGCCAAAGGGGGACGCCGGACGCCGGAAGTGGGCCGCCGAGACGGGTAGCGACGGCATGGCGCTCCTCGCGGCGGTCGCCGCCATGGACGCACCGCCCGACCTCCGGCATCTGCCAGCCGTGGAGACGCTGCGCCAGGTCTGGGTGCAGAACTTCCTCGTCGAGCACACGCCAGAGGGGCCGCGTGTAGCCTGGCGGGCGAACGACGACGTGCCACCCGCCGGCCGCTACATCAGTTCGGCGTACGACCCTGAGGCGCGCTACGCCACCAAGGGGGGCACCGTGTGGACCGGGTCCAAGGTGCACCTGACCGAGACCTGCGACGACGCGACACCCAACCTGATCATGAACGTCGAGACGACGAGTGCCGCGGTCGCCGACGACGCGGTGACGTCGACGATTCATGCCGGGCTCGCCGGTCCTGGCCTACTGCCGACGACGCACATCGCCGACACGGGCTTCGTGAACTCGGCCCTCTTCGTCGCCGCGCGGGCGCAGTACGGTATCGACCTGGTCGGCCGCGACCCGCGGTGACCAGCAATGGCTGGCGTTGGCTGGCGCCGGCTTCGCTGCGCGAGACTTCGCCGTCGACTTTGCGCGCCAGCAGGCGACCTGCTCGGCGGGGTAGGTGAGCCAGAGCTGGACACCGGCGCTCGCCCGGGCACCACCCCGGTGATCAAGATCAAGTTCGCCGTCGCCGACTGCCGGGCATGTGCACTTCGGCCGCAGTGTACGTGCTCCACGTCGGCTCGACGAGTGATCACCATCCGTCCCGAGGCGCAGCACGAGGCGCAGCACGAGGCGCAGCACGAGGCGCTGCGCGCCGGGCGCGCACGGGAGCAGACGGCGGACTTCGCGGCCGAGTACGCGCGACGCGCGACGTCGAAGGCACCACTGCGCAAAGCGTGCGCTCCTGCGGCGTACGACGGACGCGCTATGTCGGCCACGCGAAGGCCCACCTCGCCCACCTGATGACCGCGGCGGCGATGAACATTGTCCGGTTGCTCCGCTGGATCGCGGGCAAAGCGAAAGCCCAGACTCGACTCTCCGCCTTCGCACAGCTGCATCAGATCGCGGCTTGAGCCCCCGCGGCGAATTCGCCACCAATATCAAAGTGCGGGAGAGCCGGCAAACCCGGGGCGGTTCACGGCGACCACGCGCCGCAGGTGGACCTACAACGCGCACCTGCGACCGCCGATACCATGAGCGGCGTCGATCGGAGGAAGCTCCGGGCCGCTGGGCACGGCAACTGTCACTCCGCAGCCGTCTCTCTGTCCGCCCTCTTCACGTTCTGGCCCGCTGCTCAGGATCGACACGCAGCGCGTCGATGACGATGTCGAGTAGCCGGTCGGACCGGCCTCGGCCCTCGTTGTCAGGCTCGACGTACCAGAGAAAGCCGACGAGCAGAAGCAGGTCCCTGGCGTCGACGTCGTCACGGATCTCTCCGGCCTCCCGACATGCCTGCAGCAGGATCTCGAGCGCTCCGACGATCGGCTGGTAGTCTTCCGAACACAGCTGCCGGTACGTGGACGAGAGGAGTGCGTCGGCCAGACCGCACTTGCCCTGGCTGTGGCGGGCCAGATCACGGAGCCACCGACGCAATCCGTCCGTCGGGGCACGCGCAGCAGCCAGGGCGGGGGCCGCGTCGACCAGTTCCTGGATACCGTGCCGATGCACGGCCAGGATCAGCGACTCGCGATTCGGAAAGTTGCGATACAGCGTCCCCTGCCCGATGCCGGCCTGCCGCGCGATCGCGTGCATCGACACGTCCTCGGATTCACGGAGGGCTGCACGGGCGGCGTCGAGAATGCGCGCGCGATTCCGCTCCGCGTCCACTCTCCGCGCCGGACTCGTGACGCTGTCATCCGCCTTTAGTCCTGTCATGCCTCTCTCCCAGGAACTGTTGCCAAGTGGACAGGTGTCCGCTACCTTCCCTTTAATAGCGGACTCCTGTCCACTTATTGCAAGCTAACAGGGTCGACCGGGCCGGTTCCAGCGGGCGACCGGGATCTGCTCTCAGAGATCGTAGCGGAGATCGTACATGGACGACATGCGCGACAGAGTGGCCGTCATCACTGGCGGTACGGCCGGGATTGGTTTCGCCATCGCTCAGGAACTGCTCGCTCGTGGAGCACATGTGGTCATCACCGGGCGGGGCCAGCAGAAGCTCGACGACGCGGTTGCCGCGCTTGGCGCACGGGCCTCTGGCGCACGGGCCTCTGGCGCACGGGCCTCTGGCGTGCGGGCCGACGTCGCGAACTCCGCCGAGATGGATGCCGTGTTCGCTCATGTCGCCGAACGACATGGCCACATCGACACGCTCGTGGCCAACGCCGCTGCCGGTCCCACGTCGGTGCTGGGCTCCATCACGGACGAGGATTTCGACGTCATCTTCTCGACCAACGTCAGGGGCATCCTGTACACCGTACAGAAGGCCTTCCCGCTCATGCGGCCCGGCGGGACGATCACGCTCATCGGCTCCATGGCCTCGATAAAGTCGTCGTACGGGCTGAGTCTGTACAGCGCTTCCAAGGCGGCGATACGCAACTTCCTCGGCGCGTGGATCCAGGAGACCAGGGGATCCGGCGTCCGGATGAACGTCCTCAGCCCAGGCCCGGTGGATACCGACAACCTGCGTGCTGGACTGGCGCGGGCGTTGGGGCCCGATGGGGTGGAGGCCCAGTTGGAGGCCATGCGCGCCGGTGCACCACTCGGGCGCATCGGGGAGCCCCGTGACATCGCCACCGTCGCGGCATTCCTGGCCAGCGACGAGGCGGGCTTCATCCATGGTGCGGAGCTCTTCGTCGACGGCGGATTCTCCCAGCTCTGACTGCTCCACGCGTCATCGATCGGCGCCGAACAAGGATTGCCTGCGTTCAGAAAACCTGGGGCTGGCCCGGAGCATGGCATGACGCGTTTCTCATTCTCGATTGGAGGTACAGATGCGAATTGGAATCATTGGCGCGGGCCAGATCGGCGGCACGCTTACCCGCCGTCTCACTGCCTTGGGGCACGACGTCTCGGTGGCGAACTCGCGCGGTCCCGAAACGCTGGCCGACCTTGCCGCGGAGACCGGCGCGAAGGCGGTTTCCGTTCATGAGGCGGCGCGTGGCCAGGAGCTGGTCGTGGTGACCATCCCCGAGCGCAGCATCCCCGAGCTCCCCGCGAACCTGTTCGCCGATGCAGCGGAAACGGTGGTCGTCGACACTGGCAACTACTACCCGCAGCGCGATGGCCGCATCGAGGAGATCGAATCCGGCACGCCGGAGAGCCGCTGGGTGGAGCGCCAGCTCGGCCGGCCCGTGGTCAAGGCGTTCAATAACATCCTCGCCCAGCACCTGATGGAGCGCGGCCGGCCGGCCGGCGCACCCGACCGGATCGCCCTGCCGGTCGCCGGCGATGACGACAGGACCAAGGCCGTGGTCATGAGTCTGATGGACGCGCTCGGCTTCGACTCTGTTGACGCCAGCGGACTGGACGAGTCCTGGCGACAGCAGCCGGGCACTCCGGTCTATGCGACCGATCTGGATGCCACGGGAGTGCGGCGCGCGCTCGTCGAGGCGAGCCCGGAGCGGCCGCCGGAATTCCGCGCCTCCTGAGCGAATGATGCCATGCTCAACATGAACAGGGAGCAATTGACGATGAAGGCCTTTGTGGCGCCACGAGCGGGAATACTGGACACACTCAAGCTCATGGAGATCCCGGTTCCTGAGATCGGTGCCGACGAAGTGCTCGTGCAGATCCGCACTGTAGGGGTGGGCGTCCACGACCGCTGGTTCATGCCGCAAGAGGTGCGATACCCCTACCCGATCGGGATAGAGGCCGCCGGCATCATAGACGCGGTCGGGGAAGCGGTGACGCGATTCGCGGTGGGTGACCGGGTCATGTTCGTAAGCAGCATGCAGCCAAAGGGCGGAGTGTGGGCCGAGTTCGCCGCGGTGGCCGAGACGACGCTGATCCGCATTCCGGACGAACTGGACTTCGTTCGAGCAGCAGCGCTGCCGGTGGCGGGAGGCACAGCGCTGCGGTCGATGCATCTTCTCGATCTGGGTGCCGGGGATGCGCTGTTCATGGCAGGGGCATCCGGGGCCATCGGGACTCTGGCCATTCAACTCGCCCGCTCCCGCGGCATACGCGTGGCCGCCTCCGCATCGGAACGGAACCACGACTATCTCCGCTCGCTCGGCGCCGAGCTGGCCGTGGACTATCGGGACCCGGAGTGGGTGGAGCAGGTACGGGCATGGAGTCAGACAGGCGTGGACGCGGCGCTCGCCATCCAGCCGGGGACGAGCGCCGATTCGATGCGTCTGGTTCGGGACGGCGGCACGCTCGTGACGGTCTCCGGCGATCGGCTCGCTCCAGAGAGAGGGATCCGGATCAGCGTGTTGATGGGTGCCACCGACGCCAGGGACGAGATGGCCGAGTTGGCGGCCGAGGTCGCGTCGGGGAGAATTCATGTCGAGGTGGAACAGGTCTATCCGTTCGAGGACGGTATCCAGGCGCTCGAGAAGACGGAGACCAGGCGCGCTCGAGGGAAGGTCGTGTTGACGCTGGAGTGAGCCTCATGCGCCAGGTAGGGGCAGGTCCAGCGCGATCTGTCGTGAATGAATCTGGCCGCCGCGGCTTCCAGGACGTACCTACCGCCCGGGGGGCAGGGAGCCGTGCCGGGACCTCTGATGGAGCTCGACCGCCCGGAGCGCGAGCCGCCACTGAATGCCACTGACTACGACGTCCAGGCTCGGTGCCAGGCGTTCGTCCTTCCACAGCTCGATTGCCAGCTCGGCTTCGCGCGCCGGCGCTCGGCGTCCCTTCGCGGATCCTCCCATGCGCTTCACAACAGCGGTGCCACCTGATTGGCGCCCCATTCGGCGACGCGCGCCAGGAGCGGGCGCGCGCGGAAGGTAGCGAGGTCGATCTCCTCGGCCTGGCCCAGGTCATCGTGGAAGGTGTCCTCGAGCTGCCTGGCGAAGTCCCGGTCCAGCACCACGAGCGTGACCTCGTCGTTGAGGGCGAGCGAACGGTTGTCGAAGTTCATGGTTCCCACGCTCGCCCACACGCTACCGACCACGAAGGTCTTGGCGTGCAGCGTGGTGGGCTGGTACTCGTACACCCGCACGCCTCCGCTCAGCAGTTGGTCGTAGCGCGCGCGAGCAGCGAGCCTCGCCGCTCGCACGTCTGTGCGTGGGCCGCCGACGAGCACGCGAACGTCGACTCCTCGCTCGGCGGCCTTCACGAGAAGCCCCGTGAAGGCGCGGTCGGGGGCGAAGTAAGCGTTCGTGATGTAGAGCCGCTCGCGCGCACCCGCCACCGAGAGCGCGAGGAGCCGCTCGGCGCTCGTGCTCCCGAGCGTCGGCGCCGTCGCCAGCACCCCGGCGGCCGCGAGGCCGCCCTCCAATCGAGTATTGACGAAGCTCCCGCTGATCAGGTCGCCCGTGGCCTCTGCCCATGCAGCGGCGAACGCCGCCTGGAGCTGGCGAATCGCCGGGCCCTCGATGCGCACGTTCGTCTCGCGCCACCCGTCGCGCCCGCCCGGCGACGGGGTGCGTCCGTCGCCGAGCCACTTGTCGTCGATGCCGAAACCGCCTGTCCATCCTACCCGGCCGTCGACCACGATGCCGCGGATGTGCGCGCGGTTCTGGATGACCCACAGGTTGCGGAAACGCAGCGGGCGGAAGGGGACCGCCCGCACGCCCGCCTCGCGAAGCGCGCGCCAGTATGCCCGCGGCAGATCACTCACGCCAAAGGCGTCGTACAGGAACAACACCCGCACGCCGGCCCGGACGCGCTCGGCGAGGATCTCCGCCAACTCGTTGGCGACCCGCCCGGGTCCCGCGTAGTACATCTGGAGCGTGATGAACCGCTCTGCCGAGCGGAGGTCGGCCCACAGGCGCTTGAATGTGCCATCCCCGTTGAGCGCGAGTTCAGCGCGGGTGCCGGGCAACAGGGTGCCGCCGGTCAGCATGGCCACCGTCACCGCGAACTCGGGCTCGCACGGCGCCACGGGTGCGCCGCCGGCGCTCACGCCCCGTACGCGGCGCAACGCCGTGCCGCGTGTGACGAACAGGACCCCGATGGTGGCCGCGACCGCAACCATGGCGATCAGGGCCCCGTGCAGGATATCAGTGAGCATGCCGCTCTCCGGTGGCGATCATGTCTTCCGCGACGGTGGCCGGCGCGTCAGCGCGGCCCAGGTCTTGAAGCCAGACCCCGACAACGGCGCCGGATGGGAGGGCGATACGGGGCCGGTAGAGCAGTGTACCGGATAGGACAGCGGCTTCCGCACCACCGGCGCGGCCTCTACCGGTGCAAGCCGCGGTCATGATGGTCGCCAGGAACAGGCCAGGGCCGGCCCATGAACGGAGGAGAGGTAGTCGGTGCACGAGCGTAACGACGGAGGGGTTCGGACGTGGCGTCCTGGAGATCGGGCACGTGGCGCCTTCCTCCATGAGCACGGCTTCCCTCAGGCCACACGCAATACCAACGCCCAACCACGGCCCACACGGCCCCTTCACATCCCACGGTGAGAGAGATGGAATCGCTCTTCACACTTACCGGCGCGGTCGCCCTGGTGACCGGGGCCGGTGCCGGGATCGGCCGCGCCATCGCCGAGACGTTCGCCAGGGCCGGGGCGCGTGTCGCCGTGAGCGACCTGCGGGCCGAGGCGGCGCAGGCGGTCGCGGCGGCGATCGTCGCGAGCGGGGGCGACGCCGCCGGCTTCGCCTGTGACGTCACCGACGAGGACGACCGGACGGCGCTCGTGCGCGCGACGGCCGAGAGGTTCGGCATGGTGACCATCCTCGTCAACAACGCTGGCGGCGGTGGCCCCAGGCCGTTCGACATGCCGCTCTCGGATTTCGTGCGGGCCTACGAGCTCAACGTGTTCTCGGTTTTCCGGCTCAGCCAGCTCTGCGCACCATTGATGGAGAGCGCGGGCGGCGGCGCGATAGTCAATGTCAGTTCCATGGCGGGTGAGAACACCAACGCGCGGATGACGTCCTATGGCTCGTCCAAAGCCGCCGTGAACCACCTGACCCGCAACATGGCCTTCGATCTCGGGCCACGCAGCATCCGTGTCAACGCGATCGCGCCGGGCGCCACGAAGACGGACGCCCTGCTGAGCGTGCTGACGCCAGAGATCGAGCGGACGATGCTCAGGCACACTCCGCTCGGCCGCCTGGGCGAGCCGCAGGACATTGCCAACGCAGCGCTCTTCCTCTGCTCGCCGGCAGCCGCCTGGATCAGCGGCCAGGTGCTGACGGTAAGTGGGGGCGGCATCCAGGAGTTGGATTAGGCGCGGCTATCTCCGCCCCTGCCGCATCAGGTGCCGCGTCACGGCCGCCTACGCAGGGAGCGAATACGGGTCGTTGGCGGCGTTTGCGGCCACGGGGTGCGCGGCGAAGCGCATGAGGAACATCTCCGCGGCGGGGTCGATGTAGACGGTCTGGCCGTGAACGCCACGGGCGGTGTACGCGGCGTCCGGGTCGTGCATCACTCACCAGAGATCGCGGTACGACCATCCCTCGAGCTTCGGATGGTCTCCGCGGGCAAACGCCGCCCGGCTTCCGCCGCGACGGATGCCCGCGATGGCCTCCCGCGTCAGAATCTGCTGTCCCTTCTACATCCCCTCGTTGCGCAGGAGCTCGCCGAAGCGCGCCATGTCGCGCAGTCCGGCGCTGAGCCCGCCAGAGGTGCTCGGGGCCCCCTTCGCATCGACCTGGAAGTAGGCGTCCAGCTCCATGCCGAGCCTGCTCCAGATGCGCTCCGAGAGCAGTTCCGCGACCGACTTGCCGGATATGCGCGAGACGATCCAGCCTGCGACATCCGCGTTCGGCGTCTTGTAGGCGAACACCTCGTCGTGCGCTACGCTGCTGCGCAGCGTCCGGAGGTATTCGAAGTAGCCCACCGGTCCCTCGTAGGCCGCGGGCTTCGGGAAGGGGCTCCCCGCCGCAGCGTACTGCCACACTTCCGCCCTGCGGTCCGCGTAGTGTTCGGTGTACCGCAGCGAGGTCGTCATGTCCAGCACCTGCTCGACGGTCGCGTCGCCGAACGCCGACCCCTCCAGCTCGGGCACATAATCGGCGACTTTCCGGCTCCTGTCGAGCGCGCCCTCGGCTGCCAGCATCGCGGCGAGCGTGCCGGTCACCGACTTCGTCAGCGACATGGCAGCGTGCGTGCGATCCGGCGTCAGCGCGGCGAAATATCGCTCGTAGACGATCCTGCGCCGGTGCAGGATGACGATGCCGTCGGTATAGTCCTTCCAGAGCGACTCCTCCCAGGTCATCAGCGCGCTCGAACCGGTGGGCACGAAGGTGAGGGAGTCGATGCTCTCGTCGAGTGCGTACTCGAGCGACGTTCGCGCGTCCAGCCCACGCGCCACGCGCGGTCACAGCCGTCGCTGCACACGGCACGGCTGGCCGAAGGCGAGCACGTTCGGTGGCACGTCGGCGGTGACGAGGCTTCCGGCGCCGATCGTCGTGCCTGCGCCGATCGTGACACCGGAGAGGACGATTGTGCCGGCGCCCAACCAGACGCTGTCACCGATGACGATCGGGCGGGCGTGGGTCCGGTACGGCGCGCCCCCCGCGCGCAGGCCCGATGGCACGATGCGGTCGCTCGCACGCAGGGGATGCGATACCGTCAGGAGCTGGACTCCGGGGCCGATCAGGACGTTCGCACCGACGCGGATCTCGGCGGAGTCGAGGAAGACGCAGTTGGCATTCACGAAGGTGTCCGGCCCGAGATGGACATGCGCCCCGTAGTCGCAGAAGAAGGGCGGCTCGATCCAGACACCTTCCCCGACCCCGCCAAGGAGATCCGCGAGGATCTCGCGACGCGCGGCACCGTCGGTGGACGACGTCGCCGCGAAGCGCGCGAGAGACTCCCGGGCACGGTGTGCGAGCGCAAGCAGCTCGGGATCGCGAGAGTCGTACGCCTCGCCGCGAAGCATACGGTCGCGCTCTGAAGTCGACGGGGGGGGCATCCCGGATCTTGCAACCGACCCCTCCCTGCGGCAAGAGGGTGCCGAAGTCGCTCGGCGCCTCAGTCCTTGAGCACGTACTCCACCGTCGACACCACGCGTACCGTCTTCACCACGTGCCCTTCCTGCGTGATCCCGGGCGCCTGGTCGCGGGGGGAGGATCTAGAAGACGCCCTGGTTCGCGCGACGGATCCCGGCGAGCTCCGAGCGCCAGTCGCGAGCGAACTGCTCCGCGGCCTCGCGCGCGCCCCCCGTGGCCTGGGCGAGCCGCAGGACATTGCCAACGCAGCGCTCTTCCTCTGCTCGCCGGCAGCCTCCTGGATCAGCGGCCAGGTGCTGACCATAAGCGGGAGCGGCATCCAGGAGTTGGACACGTAGCGGCACATGAAGTTATGTACGAGCCAGCGGGCGGGCTTGCAATGTGCTGTCGTATGCCAATAGTGGACCATTTACCCTGAATGAGGCCAGGCGATGTGCCTTGCATGCTACCCCGGGCTGGCCGCCCTGCTGAGCAGCGCCGCGACTCGTCGCGACTTCGTGAAGTACGCAGCGCTCTCCTCGACTTCCGCAATCCTGGCGAGTTGCGGCGTCGCGCCGTCGGCAAGATCGAAACGAGCCGCCTCCGGATCTGCGGACGTAATCTTCCGGGGCGGTCAGATCCTCACGATGAACGAACACCAGCCCAGGGCCGACGCACTGGCGATCCGCGGCGACCGTATCACGGCGGTCGGCGCCGTGCGCGACGTGGACGCGCTGCGCGGGCCGGACACACGCATTGTCGAGCTCGACGGGCGGGCGCTGCTCCCCGGCTTCATCGACCCGCATATGCACTTCGCCCCCGTCGTCTCCGACGACTGGATCGATGTATCGCCCTTCGACGCGTCGGACTACGACGCCGTGCTGGCAAAGATCCGCGCCGGCGCGCAACAGGCGGCTCCGGGCGACTGGGTCCTCGCGCAGGGTTTCGACCCCAGCATCACCACGGGCGCGCGCACACCCACGCGCAGCATGCTGGACGCACTGGTCCCGGATAACCCGTTCTACATGACCGAGAGCAACGGCCATGTGGCGTACGGGAATACCCGGGCGTTCCAGCTCGCCGGGGTGAACCGGGACACACCGGACCCGCCGGCGGGCCGGTTCGTCCGCGATGCGGACGGCGAGCTGACCGGCCGTCTCGAGGAAACCTCGGCACAACTGGCATTCGGGGCGAAGCTCCCGATGCCCGGGCCCGCGGAGGTCGGCAAGCGGGTGCGCCGGCTGTTCGACCGCGCCGCGTCGGTCGGCTGCACGGCGCTCCACGACTGCAGCATCGGCGCGTTCATGGGGGCGTCCGATCTCACCTTGCTGCGCAGTGTGATGGAGGACGACCCGCCGATCCGCTATCGCGGCATGCTCGTGTCGTCACACATGGACGAGTGGGAGAAGCTCGGCATCAAGCCCGACCAGGGCGACGACCGGTTTCGCATCACCGGGATCAAGGCCTGGTCCGACGGCTCGAACCAGGCGTACACCGGCTACCAGCGGGACAACTATCTGGGGAAGGATACCCGGGGTACGCTGAACTATTCGCAGGAACAGCTGACCGAGATCATCCGACGAGCCCACCAGGCTGGGTGGCAGATGGGGGTGCACGCCAACGGCGACGCCGCCATCGACACGACCATCGGCGCGTACGAAGCCGTGCTGCGGGAGTCGCCGCGCCCCGACCACCGGCACCGGATCGAGCACTGCAGCGTGCTGCACCCGGAGCAGATCGCCAGGATGAGCGAACTCGGGCTGTCGCCGTCATTCCTGATCGGTCACGTGCGGTGGTGGGGCAAGGCGTTCCACGACCGGATCCTCGGTCCCGAGCGTGCGCGCTTCTACGACCCCTGCGCGTCGGCCCTCAAGGGCGGACTGCGCATCTCCTTTCACTCCGACTGGAACGTCACGCCGATCGAACCGTTGCGGTACGTGGAAGACGCCGTGACGCGCGTCATGAACGAGGGTGGCGACGTATTCTTCGAGGACGAACGCATCCCTGTCGAAGCCGCCCTGCGCGGAATCACGATCGACGCAGCATGGCAGACGCGCATGGACGACATCGTCGGCAGCCTGGAGCCTGCGAAGCTCGCGGATCTGACCCTCCTCGAGCGCGACCCAACTGCGGTGTCGCCGACGCAGATCAGACAGATCAAGGTCTCCGAAACCTGGCTTTCCGGAGAGAGCAAACATCGCGCGTGATCTGCGCGTCGACCGGTCAACATATGTGATGCGTCAGCATCAACGCGTCCTCGTGACACCGCGGGTCATCGGGATCGGCCTCTATTCGATCTTCATCGGCAGGGTGGAGCGCCTGCCGCAACGACTCGCCCTCACGGGTATCGACGACCTGAAGGACAAGCTCGCGGGCCTCGTGGTGGTCGCGCTCACCGTCCGCTTCTTCACCGTCGCGCTCGAATGGTCCGGGTCCGGCGACATCCTTGCCTTCGGCGTCGCCGTTGCGGCCGTAGTAGCGAGCGTGACGCTGTACACTGCTCTCGGCCACGGACAACATGGGAGCGCGAGACACCCCCCGCGTCAGGAGGGGCCTCGCAGACTTCCGACCGCCCTGGCGAGGATCGACGTACACGCTGACGTGCCACCACTCGCTCGGGGCGGTTCAGTGATCCGCCTCTCGTCAAGCTTGGCCGCCGTGTGATGTGAATCGCCCATCTTCCTCGGAGGCTGGCATACGTGAGTGCAGTGCGATCAGACTGAACCGCTGGCAGGTTCTCCGTGCGCACCGATCGCAGTCAGCCACGACAGTCGGGTTGCTAGCTGGTGTATTGGTTACAGCAACTACTATCGAGAATGGGGATTCTCGGCTCAACGGACGAGACACTGTCTAATCCGCGGGGAACTACCAGTCGTACATCGACGACCTGAGGAAGCAGAAGGCTCCGGACGCCGACCAGCCGCATCGGGTGAAGTACAGGTCGATGAAACGCGGCTATCCCCAGCGGCGCGAGCCCTTCCTGCGCTGCATCACCGCCCAGAACGCGAGCATCACTCCCAGCATGCCGCTCACGATCGCCATCTGCTCGAGCATCCCGCGCGCATTCCTCGCGCGGAACGTGCGCGTGCCGCCGGCGATCCGCACCATGCGCGGCGTCGCTGCAGCGTACCGGATGGAGAGCGGCGCGCCGATGTCGAGGCCGTGAACGCTGCCCGAATCGACCGCATCGGTCGCCCGCACCAGTTAGCCGATCGTCGGGGGCGTGAACTCCACCTCGACGACGTCGAACGGCTGCACCAACTTGTCGCTCGAGCGTCCAGTGCTGTTGTCGAAGCTGAACAGCGTACGGTCGATGCGCTGCACGCCGACGATCCGAGCCACCGCCGACGTATCGACCGCTGACTCCGGGACCGGACGCGGGTTCTGGTACGACAGCCACCCCGCGCCGAAGGCAATGACGGCACAGGCGGCGATGGCGACGGCCCGGGTTCGTCGGAGCGCCGGGCGCACGGGTGTGAGTCTGGAGAGTGCGATGGTGGCCGCCATCGCCAGCACGACGAGCAGGCCGAGAGCGATCTCGGTGACCGCCATCGCCTCCCGCAACAGGTCCAGGAACGAGCGATCGGCGAGCTTCCCGATGCTCGGCCGGAAGGGCAGGTAGACGATGTCCACGACGTCGCCGACCTTCGTGCGGTCGAAGACGTCGCGCGTGGTCCTCGCGCTCAGCCTCAGCGAATCGCCGGAGGTGATCCGTGTCGTTGCGTCGGCCAGCGACACGCCGGGCGGGCTGAAGTGCAGCACCAGGTTGTACGTGTTGAACGAGCTGCCCGTGTAGCCGAGTACCCTGACCGACTCCCTCCGCTCAGCCACCCGCGCGGTGCCGTGCATGCCGGCAACGCGGAGCGAGAGCGGAACACCGAAAAGCACGGTGAGCAGCACGAGCCCCGGCAGGCAGCCGCCGAGTCTGGGGACGTGCAGGAGCCGGCCGAGCAGGGTGCCAACGACGGCTGCAACCGGAAGCCCGAGAAAGAAGACGCCGAGCAGGAGGAAGCTGTCCACCAGGCCCACGGTCGCGTCCTCGAAGCAGGTGTGGTCAAGTCATCGGCCCGGCGGCGGTAGTCGGACCGTGATCGCGCTCCGGCATACACGACGGGGAGACCAACATGTGCCGCGACGGGCCGGCGTGCCAGTGGCGCCGCACCACACCCGGTGGCGGGGGCCCTGCCGCGCAGCACGATCCGGCGGCCGGAGCAGCACGTAGCGGAGGGAGAAGGGGCGAGTGAAAGGGGACGCGCCGGCTGGACGGGGCGCTGGTGACCGCAGGGCGCTGCCCCGCGCCGACCGGCACTCCCGCGACTACACCGCCCCCCGCCGCATCGCCGCCACCTCGTCGTCGCTCGGCGGCCGCACCTTCACCACGCGCTCCTTCCGGATCTCCACCGTGCCCGGCTTCACGCCACGCGGCTTGGAGACGTGCTGGCCGAGCGTCATCGACACCGCGACCACTCCACCCGCGCGCGCCTTGCTGTGGTAGGCGGCAAGTCCGGCCGCGCGCTCGATGGTCGCCCGGTCCGGCTCGCGATCGGGCGGCACGCGCAGCACGATGTGCCCGCCCGGCATGCCGCGCACGTGGAACCAACGATCGTTCGCCTTCGCGAGCCGGAGGCTGACGTAGTCGTTGGCGCCGTCGGTCTTCCCGGCAAAGACCTGCCAGCCGTCGGGAAGTTCGTATTCCAGGATGCCGGCGGGGATCGAGGGACCGCTACGGTCGGACGGTGGCACGGCTGGGCGTGGGCGGGAGACAGGAGAAGCGCGGGACGGACACGGGCGACGATCGGGACATCCTGGACAATCTACAGGTCACGCCCCGTGCCATGTCGCGTGACGCGGCGCCTGGATGCGTTGCCCACACGAACGCGCCGGGATGTCGCCGCAGGCGATCGGTGGGCGGTGGGTTCGGCGCGCCGCTCTGGTGCTATACGATCGCGTGACTATCATCGGTGACGGTCTAGGCGACGATCGCCACCCGGCGCGTGCACCGTGCTCGCGCTCATGCCCCGAACTGCGGCGGCGGCGTACCGTACCGAGGGTGGGCGCTCGCGCAGTGCCTGCGCTGGTTGCTCGAGCCACCCGACGCGTTACCAGAAGGCGCGCTGAGGACTGTCGCCACCGTCGAGGCACTGCTGCTCGGCGCGGCGCGCACACGCCCGCGCCTCCTGTACGGTGTAGGCGCGACAGCGTGGCCGCTCCCTGGCGAGGCCAGCCGCCGCGGATACCAGGTGAGAGCCGGCCTGGAGGATGTGCTGGTCCTCCCGGACGGCACGCCGGCGGCTGGCAACGCGGAGCTGGTCAGGGCCGCCGTGCAGCTCGTCTCGCCGGTGGTCGCGCGGGCCATTCCATAGCCCACCGCCAGCCGACACTATTTATCCGTTCCTCTCCGGCTCCTTCATCCTTCGGTTACGCCTGAGTCGGACGCGACGACACGTTCGTAATCCCGTTTCCTGCCAGGTCGAGACCTGGAATAGCAGGAGGAACAGATGAGCACCAACCTCGACGAATTGCGTCGGCTCCGACGGGCCCGGGACCGGATGGACCGCGAATACGCGCGGCCACTCGAGGTCGCGGTGCTTGCCCGTACCGCGCTGATGTCGCCGGCGCACTTCATCCGCCGCTTCCGCGAGGCGTATTCCGAGACACCGTACTCCTACCTCATGACCCGCCGGATCGAGCGGGCGAAGGCGCTGCTTCGCCGCGGCGACCTGAGCGTGACGCAGGTCTGCTTCGAGGTCGGCTGCATGAGCCTTGGCTCCTTCTCGGCCCGGTTCACCGAGATCGTCGGCGAGACGCCGTCCGTGTACCGCGCGCGCGACCACGGTGACGTGCGTGTGGTGCCATCCTGTCAGATGATGGTATTGACCCGGCCTCGTAGGCGGAAAGGTCAAGCGGAACGAAGTTGAGCAGTTTTGGAGAAGCATGGGCTGCCGCACCCGTGCACATTCAACGCCTCCCTCGCTTCATTCGACCCTTCTGCCACGCAAGGTGCCATGACAGTCTCGCTCAGTGCCGTGCATATCCTGGTGGACGACGTGGATGCCGCCCTCCGCTTCTACCGTGACACCCTCGGCTTCGAAGTGCGCAACGAGGTCAGTTCCAACGACTTCCGCTGGATCACCCTCGCCACCGTCAAGCAGCCGGAAATCGCCATCGTGTTGTCACAGACGCATGCGGGCCGCTCCGAGCAGGATGGGGACGCGCTCGCCGCCCTACTCGCCAAGGGGGAACTGCGCCCGGTCCACCTTCGCTCCGACGACCTCGACGCGATCTTCGAGAAAATTGCCGGCACCCCCGGCGCCGAGGTACTGGAGGAGCCTGCTACCCGGTTCTGGGGCGTTCGCGATTGCGCCGTGCGAGACCCTGCGGGCAACCTGCTCCGTATCGAGCAGGCTTAGAGCCATCGTTGGAGACCCCTGGTGGATGGTGCCAACTCGAGGTGGTGGCTGCGCTGCCATCCTGACCCCACTCGACACCGTGAGACGCTCCTGACAACTGATGGCGAGCCTGAACGGCCAGCCCCATACTTGCCGTCAATCGAGACGAGCTACGGTAAGCCAGTAGTGCATCGGTCCAGCGCGAGGCGTCGTGACATCCCACGTCAGGCACGCCGGGCCGCCGGTACTGCGTAGTGCAGCGCGACCACGCCGGACGGATACAGGAGCCAATGCGTCCTGCGCCGGACCATTGGCTCGCCGGTGAGCCTGAGCGTAAGGCATCGCCGTCTTCGTCAGAGCGAGGAATGACCGTGGTCCCCGGCAGAATGATGGATCCGCCATCTACCGCACGAAAAGGAACGCATTCAGAGGCGAGATGACACTCGCCAGTCCTCCTGTTGTGCGCACGACGAAGCTCATCCGCAGAGCTGTAGAGGAAGTGTTCGATGCCTTCGTCGATCCGGCCGTGACAACCAGGTTCTGGTTCACTCGTTCCAGCGAGCGACTCGCTCGCGGTGAGACCGTGACCTGGTACTGGGATCAATACGGAATCCACGGCGACGTCAGGGTCACTGCGCTCGAGAACGACAGGAGAATGGCCATCGAATGGCCCCCACCCGTCGAGTGGAGCTTCACGCCAGGAGGGGATGGCGCAACAGCTGTCTCCATCGTTGCTTCCGGCCTCACTGACCAACGCCTGGTCCGTGAGGCGCTCAACGGTGTTCTTCCACTCACGTTCTTCCATCCCTCACTGGTTACCCGTCCTGCATCACTGGCCTCAGGCGTAATGTCAGAGCGGCTCGCCACTGAACGGCGCAGGATTGCCTCATGAAAAACAGTGACTTCATCATCGAGCAGTATCGTGGGGGCAAGCTCGTTCGCAGATTCGTACCGTCACTGGACAGCGCTCTCCCCTGGGCAATGCAAGTCAACGGCAGGGTTTACCTGCGTACCCATGCCTGGGTGCTATCGAAGATACTTCCAACACTATCAGACGACTCGACCGTACTCACCAGGACGATCGCTGCCACACCGCTTGCACCAGGTGACGACAGCGTCGGCGACATCTGACCTTTCATTCAACCCGACGCCGCTTCGCGACGTGACCTGACTCGGGGTTTGCCGGGACTTCAGCCGAGTGCATGAGGTGTACATGAGAATGATCCTGCCGCTGGTTGCTCTCGCCGGTCTCGCCGGCTGCGGCCGCGATGGTCCCGCCGAACCGATCCTCTCGCTCGCTCCGCGATATGTCGCGGTCAGTGCCGGCGGTGCGTCCCTGCCGACCGTCGTCCAGGAGGAACCCTATCGCGAGGAGCTCCTCGGCGGTCGCCTCCAGTTCTCGGCCGACGGCAGCTGTACGCTCGCTCTGGAAGTGCGTACTACAGAAGTCGACCGCATCCGTGAGTGGACGTACGGCGGCGACTGCACGTATACGCCGCGCGCGGGGGCGGTGCGACTGGACGTCGAGCGAATCGGCCCATTCGAATTGCGTTCCACAGACGACCGTCTTGTCATGGAGCCCAGCCCAGGAGGTGGGCTCGAGATCGTCTTTGCACCAACTGCTGACTAGTTGAGCAGTGCGACACCGCCGGCTAACGTTGTATTGCAACTCTCGAAGCGTTTGTCGCCGTGTTCCCGCCCGGACGGTGGATCCTGACGTCAGCCAATGGTTTGGCTGGGGAGCGTACGCTTCTAAGCCGGCCCTCACGCCAGGAATCCATATGGTTCCGCTGGATGTCAGCTTCGCGCAGCGTCCGAGCGTCAGCGATTCCCAGAACCGAGAGTGCGACATGGCCCAGTACGACCCCCAGTCACTTCAGCAGAAGTACGAGCGCTGGCGCGAACTGCGCCGGCAACAGGAGCAGGCGCAGGCGCAGTGGCTCGAGGCCGAGGCACTGCTTCGCGAGCTGCAGACGTACTACCAGAGCGCGCAGTGGCGCGAGGACCACGCCAACGATGTGCCGATTGAATGCCGCGAGGGGGAATACTGCATCACCGGCGAGGACACGTTGTGGGACATGCTGACCGACCACCAGGAGCTGGCGAAACGTTGGATGCGCCTCGGCCTGGACTCCTTCGACCGCGAATAGCGGTGTGGGACGGAGTTGCAGGTCATCCTGCGACGACGACTCCAGCCGGGCGAAGACGATCCGGCCTGAACGAATGCTCTCCCGGTGCAACGTACCGTGACGATGGCATCGAACGTCCAACCACAATCTCATGGGACTCCTGACTTTCAGCATCAACGTGACCCTGGACGGCTGCGTCGACCACCGGGAAGGGATCGTCGACGACGAGACACATGCCTTCTTCACCAGGTTGATGGACCAGTGTGGAGCGATGCTCTGGGGCCGCGTCACCTATGAGATGATGGAGAGCTACTGGCCAGCAGTCGCCCGCGGCGACGAGCCGGCGCCGCCAGCGTTGCGGGAGTGGGCAGTGAAGCTGGAAGCCAAGCCCAAGTACGTGGTGTCGTCGACGCGATCAGACTTCCCGTGGACCAACAGCCACAACATCGCCGGCGATCTCGCAAGTGGCGTGCAGGAGCTCAAGGACGCGACACCAGCCGGCGTGCTCCTCGGTAGCGGGAAGCTCGCGAACGCACTGGACAGGCTGGGTCTGATTGACGAGTACAGGTTCCTCGTCCATCCGAGGATTGCCGGCCACGGCCCTACCCTCTACCAGGACGGGCTACCTGGCACGCGAAAGCTCGAGCTCATCTCAGCGACACCGCTCAGATGCGGTGCCGTCGCCATGCATTACCGGCGCGCGCGCTGAAGCGAGCGTTATCTGTATCGCCTGCTATCGCCTGGTATCGCCTGATGATCTTGATGTCCTCCGTCATGCTGTCATCGGTCGCGTGAAATTTCAGGTTCTTCAGGTATTTCCGGGAAAGGCCGCTCGTATCTTGAGGAAGAAGTAGGTGTCATTCCGGAAGCCGTAGGCCATGCGCTTGAGAACTTTGATCTTGTTGTTGATGCCCTCAAGAACGCTCGTGTGCAACGGATAGCGGCAGTGTGAGAGGATTCCAGGCAGCTTCGGTCTCAGCTTTCGGGCAAATGTTGTGAGCGCTGGTATGCGGCTCCGTACGGCCCAGCCGTACCATTGTCGCCATGCACGCTCGGCCGCTCCGCTGTACCTGTAGCGCCACAGCTGCTTGAGCATGTCCTTGAGCACGTAGACCACCCAGAGTCGACGATTCATCGCCAGGACTTCCTTTAGGCGAATTCGCTCCTCCCGCTTCAGGTTGCCGGCGTTCCTCAACAGCAGCCAGCGCACGCCCTTTATCACACGACGCCGATCGCGTGTCCCGCCAGGTCCGGCAGCTCGCGCGATTCGGTTGGTCTCGTCGACGCGGACGCGATCTATCACCTCACGTCCAAACTTCGCCACCACGTGAAAGAGGTCGTAGACGATCGCCGCCTGGGGACACTGAGCTCGCGTCTCGGCCTCGAAGGCCTCGCTCATGTCCATCGCCACCGCCTCGATCTCGGAGCACCCCTCGGGTCCCAATGCCTCGAAGAAGGGGCGCACGTCTTCCCGACCCCGGCCACGACCAACCCACAGGACGCGCCGGGTATCCGGCTCGGCGACAACCGTTGCATAGCGGTGACCCTTCTGAATCGCGAACTCGTCGATCACCAGGCGTCGCACGCCCGTGAGGTCCACCGGTCCGAGACGAGCCTCCAGGGCCGACTGGTCGATCGCCTGCACCGTATCCCAACTGAGGCCGAACCAGTTGGCCACCTGCTTGATCGGTAACACCTGTGCCAGACGGGCGACGCTCTCGGCGAAGCGCCTGGTCATCCGAGCGTAGCGGTCCAGCCATGGTAGTCCTTCGATGGTGGGCCCGCAGGTAGGACAGGCCACACGAGCCAGCGGGACAAGGAGCCAGGTCTCCGCATCAAGGATCGGCAGCTCACGAATACGACGTTCAGTGACATCGTGGATCTGCTTCGTGGCGCGCCCGCAGCGGCTACAGTACCTCTGCGTGCCCGGGACCGCAGCCAGTAAGATGGTGATCTGCGGCGCCCCGGAACGAGTGCCGCCCGGCTCACGCTCCACCTCTCGAACCGTGAACCCCGGCCAGCCCCCCAAGAGGGCGGTGACCTCTTCGTATGCCATGGCAATCTCCCTCGTCGGCCGATGAGGAAGCATGGCACACCATGGCCCGCCTGTCACGCATCAAATCCCGGAATTCCCCGAAGAACCAAATTTCATACCTGGCTATCGTCTGAAACTCCCTTCCGTCACCCAGGACGGACAGGTTGAACAACATGCGCCAGGTCCGACATAACGTGGCGGCCTCCAGGGGAATCGACTCCTGCGCTTCTGTCAGTGCGCCGAACTCTCGCCCAGCGCGACGAGTAGCTCGTCCAGCTGATCGAACGTCTCGATCATTGCATCGGCTGCACCGGTGCCGGCCGCATCTAGCGCTTCCTTTGACGGATAGCTCTCGCGCAGGACGACCAGCGTCCTGTCCCCAACTTCCTCGAAGGTGACCGTTGTGACGGACCCGCCCTCGCCACCTTCGTCATTGGTCCATGCGAGACGCGAATAGGGTTCCACCTCGATATACGTGCCGAAAAACGCAGCAGGCTCCGGGTCGGCGTCGAACACCAATCGGTACTTGCCGCCGACACGAGCATCCACCTCGCAGGACAGCAGGGTCATTCCCATCGACCTGGGCACCCACCAACGACTGAGCAGCTCGGCCCTGGAAAACGCCTCGAACACGATGCGTGGTGGCCCATTGATGGTCCGCGTGACGATCACCTCGCGGTCCGACCGCCGTTCCACCGTGGTGCGGTTCGTGACGGGACCTGGATTACTCTCGATTCTCGGATTCATCGCTCTCCTCCTTTCGTGTCAGTTCCTCAACAACCCTGTCCAACTCGTCGAACCGTTCGTCCCAGCGCTGGCGATATCGCTCCAGCCACGCTGTCTCCACCTCCAATCGGCGGGGGCCCAGCTGGCACCTCCGAACGCGTCCGATCTTCTTCGTGGTGACGAGCCCCGCCTGCTCCAGAACACCGACATGTTTCTTCATGCCTGTGAGCGTCATGTCGAACTTCACAGCCAGCTCCGTGATCGAAGCGTCGGCTAGTCCGAGCTGCTCCAGGATGCCACGGCGCGTGGGGTCGGAGAGCGCGGCGAACGAGGTATCAAGTCGGGTCGTCATATACTGAACCATACGGTTCAGTATATAATGCCAGTGTGCGTGGCACGCAAGAGTGGTCGCGAAGGACGATGCGTCCCACCTCGCAGCAGAGCGCGCGCATCCTGACAGGTGGACCACCATCGCTGCTTCCACTGCGACGACGTCCCTGCTGCGCGGCGGCATCGTGATATCCCTGTGCCATACTTGTGCTCAGGGCAGTTGCGTCGTGATAACCGGAGGGTTTGCAGTCTGCCGTCAGGTGTCGCACGCGTGACCGACATCAACGATTCGGACCGCGCAGTCTACCTTCCGATGGCACAGTACGTTTTCCACGAGCGCCTCGTCGATGGCGCCTGGCGATCCGCGTCGTCAGCTACGGATGGTCAATGGGAAGAGCCGCCGCTTCGGGATGACACACACCGGTTCAGTCTTCCGAAAACACGTCTTCGATGCGGCAGCGGAACAGACGAGCTATCCGAAAAGCCAACGGGAGACTGGGATCATACTTCTCGACTTCGATTGCGTTGACCGTCTGTCGCGACACGCCCAGTTGAGAGGCAAGCTCAGCTTGCGACCATCTTCGCTCAGCGCGCAGCACACGCAGCTTGTTCTTCACCGATATCGACGGCGAGAGATCGCCAGGCCGAGGAAATAGAACATCACGAAAAACGGCCAGAGGTGGCGATAGCTCAGATCGCCCTGGCTCAGCGTCACTTGCCGCTCGGCGAGCCCGAGCGCGACCACGAGCAGGATACTGAGTGGAAACGCGACGGCAAGCGCTTCAAGTTGGATCCGGCGTTGCAGCTCGTCGAGGATGCGCAGGCAGCGGATCTCCTCGAAAATGAACCATCCAAAGCAAACGACAGTGACGACCGAGAGGGCGGCGCCGGCGCCTGGTGATCCGCCGGATCCTGTCGCCGTCAGCGCGGCGAAATACGTCACAACCAGCGCGAGCCCGGACAGTGAGAGTCTTGTCTTCATTGCGAATATGTACAGCACACTTGACGCTCTGTCAAGGGATCTTGACATAGAAAGTGGAGCATACCATAGTTGATGATCGCCAGCGAGCGAGGGCGATCAACCTCGTGTTTCGGGAACGATCGAATGCGACTTCAGCCAGCTGCGCCCGGCTCCGCCCTTCGTGGCGTGCACGATCACCGGCCAACAGATCTCGAGCAGCGACTTTCCTGGACGTCCACTATACCTGCGGTTCCTGAGACAAGCGTCGTGCACCATGTGTAACCTGCGATTGCACGACCTGGCGAGGGAACTTCCTGCCCTGCAGGGAACGGGTCTTCAGGTCATTGCCTTCTTCCATTCGGAAACGGAGAAGGTGCAGGCTCTTGCCGGGTCTCGAGGATATCCCATACAGCTCGTCGGCGATCCGGGAATGATCGTGTACCGGTCGTATGGTGTCGAGACATCGTGGCCGCGGCTATTGATGTCGATGGCAAGGCCGGCGTTCTACATGGATTGGATGCGCGCCATGCGACACGGGATCTGGGGCGGGATCAGCCTCCGGATGTCGGGAATGCCAGCGGGTTTTCTGATTGGCGGCGACGGACGGATACTGCACGCGCACTACGGTACCGATATCGGTGACCATATGCCGGTTCAACTGATCTGGTCGACGCTAGCCGGTGACGGATCAGTGTAGGGTCACCATGCCGACGCGCAGGCTGGCGCCGATCCACCCGGGGAAGGTCCTGGTGGCTGACTTCCTCGAGCGTCCCGGTTCTCACGGTACCGCCTGGCCAGGGTCACAACCCGTCCCCATCTTGGCCACTGGAAGGGCCCGGGGCTGAACATTGGCGTTCGGCGGACAACAGGAATCTCTACCACACTGGGAGCAATGGATACTCTCGCTGCGCACCGTCCACCCGTCCAGTTCCCAGGCATCCGGGTCGCAGTGGTCGCCCTGCTCTGGACCGTTCTCACGTCGAGCGCGCTTCAGGCGCAGACCGACGGAACCTGTATTCCTGTCGCCGAGCGTGCCGGTCGCACATTCGGGTGCTTCATCACGGCGCGTCAGGAGCTCGGCCGCCTCCCTGAGACCCCGCCACTATTCTGGCACCTGGATGTCTATCCTAGCCGCGTGGCCGCAGCGGCCGCCGGCGTCGCTCGATCAAACGTCGTCGAGTCCCTTGGACGCGTCTGGCTCTTCACGATCGCGCCCGCCACGTGGCGACCACGCGGAGGTACGCGAGTAGCCCGCATCGGCCCACTGCCGCTGGTGCCCGCCGATTCGATCGCCGCCGTCTACATGGAAGGCGTATTCAAACCGGGCATGAGTACGGTGGTGCACCGCCACGACGGTGTCGAGGCCTGGTTCACGCTAGAAGGCTCGATGTGTCTGGAGACGCCCGAGGGTGTGCTCACACAGGCGGCCGGCGATTCCGGAGTGTTGGTGCGCGCCGGCGTGCCGATGATGCTGACGGGTACCGGCACCACGCCGCGCCGCTCCGTCGTGCTCATTCTGCAGGACGCGTCGAAGCCACGATCAACGCCAGCGCCGGATTGGACGCCGCACGGGCTGTGCTCGCGCCCGAAGCCGTGAGCTGCGCTTCGAGCGCTGCCGTCGAACGGATGTTGCAGCAGGCAGGCGACCTCGGACTACTCTCTTCGCTTGCTCGTCTGGATTCAGCTGCACGTGAACGCTGACGCCAAGATA
>CALCHX010000026.1 GCA_937906875.1 uncultured Gemmatimonadota bacterium
GGGCTTCATCCACCGCTTCCTGCCACCCCCGTCAACCGCCGATCCGTCAGCGAACACGACCCTGCTCCTCCTCCACGGCACCGGCGGCGACGAGAATGACCTGATTCCGCTCGGGCGTGCGCTCCTGCCGGGAGCGAGCTTGCTGAGTGTCCGCGGAAAAGTCAGCGAGCACGGCGCGGCGCGCTTCTTCCGCCGCCTCTCCGAGGGGGTGCTGGACCAGCCCGACCTGGAGCGCCGCACTCATGAGTTGGCCACCTTCGTGCTCGGAGCATCGGCCGCCTACGGACTGCGCCGCGATGCCGTGATAGCCGCGGGTTTCTCCAACGGCGCCAATATCGCCGTCAGTCTTCTCTTCCGTCATCCGGGTCTGCTGCGGGGCGCTGTCCTGCTCAGTCCGATGCTCCCTTACGAGCCGCAGTCACTTCCCGACCTCAAGGGCACCGTGGTCTTCATCGGTGCCGGTCGGACCGATCCGCTGGTGCCCGCAGTGCAGGTGGAGCGACTGGCATCGTTCCTGACGGACGCGGGAGCTGACGTCTCACTGAACTGGCATGCGGACGGCCACACGATTCCGGGCAGCGTGCTGGACGCGGCCAGCGCATGGTTGCAGGGGGTCGTTCATGAGAGCGAGCTCATCCGCGAGCACCATCGTTAGAGAGTCGGCCGGGGTCGGGGGGTCTTGACGAGCCGACCCTGAGGCCACAAGTCAGGAGGCGTCCTGACGGGAAGAACATGGACGCGGACAGGCGCGCCACGCGTTCCTGAACGTTCTGCGCCGTCCCCCTCTCCCTCGCTGGTCCATACGGAGACCCGCCCATGCGATCCTCGTGGCTGCCGCGTGCGCTTTCCAGCCGACACAGCTCCTCCCCGCTCTCTCGCTGGTTGACCCTGGCCATGACACTCGCGGCCGTCTCCGCCTCGGCCGTTGGTTCCCAACCGCCTCGCGAACGTGGCGGCCCACCTGGCTCAGCACCCGTGGCGACCGCGACCGGAAGCGGCAGGGCGCCAGCGATACGACGTGACTCGGTGAAGGAGGAACCACCGGTCGTTACCAGCCACTCCATCACCGTCAATGGACAGGTTCTGCGCTACAAGGCGACGGTTGGCATGATGCCCATCCGCGACCCTCGCAGCGAGGAGACGGAAGGACACATCTTCTACGTCTATTACGAGAAGGAAGGACGTTCCGAGCCGGCCGCACGTCCACTCACCTTCGTCTTCAATGGAGGCCCCGGGTCGGCCACGGTATGGCTTCACATGGGCGCGTACGGCCCGCGAACGGTGAAGCTGCTTCCCAACGGTGACTCCCCACCGCCCCCGTACAGCGTGCAGGACAACCAGAATACGCTGCTCGACCAGACCGATCTCGTCTTCCTGGATCCGGTGGGTACGGGTTTCAGTCGCGCCACGACCACGGAGAACGGACCCAAGTTCTGGGGGCTGGATGAGGACGCGCGCTCGGTCACGGAATTCATCCGGCTCTTCCTGTCGCGCAACGAGCGTTGGGGTTCGCCGCTCTTCCTGAGCGGCGAGAGCTATGGCACCACGCGCGCGGCGCACCTGGCGGGGATGCTGACCGACAACGGCATCCCACTCAGCGGTATCTCGTTCATCTCGATGGTCTGGAACTTCGGGGCGCAGACGCCGGCGCCGGGGAACGACATCGGCTACGTGAACTACCTCCCGTCGTACGCTACCACGGCCTGGTACCACCGGAAACTGCCGGCCGATCTCCAGGCGAAGACGGTCGACGAGGTGGCCAGCGAGGCGGAGCTGTTCGCGCTCGGGGAGTACTCGACCGCGCTCAACATGGGCTCACGACTCACGCCCGCCGAGTACCAGTCGATCGTCGGCAAGCTCGCTCGGTACACCGGTCTGCCCACTCGCGTGATCGAGGACAACGACCTGCGCCTGAGCCTCGGGGCGTTCAGCCAGGCGCTATTGCACGATGAGCGGAAGATGACCGGACGGCTGGACAGCAGGTTCGCAACCTACAGCGAGAACCCGGGCTCCGACCGCACCGCTTTCGACATCAGCAATTCCAGCATCCGGAACACCTTCACGCCAGTCCTGAACGACTACATCAGGCGTGAACTGAACTATTCCTCGGACCGTCTCTACTACATTCTGGGCGGCGGTATCGGCCAGTGGCGCTATCCACAGCGTACCGGCTACGCGAACGTGACGGCGTCGCTGGAGCACGGACTGAATGCCAACCCGTACATCCGGGTCTTCCTGGCCGAGGGGTACTACGACATGGCAACCCCGTTCGGTGCCGCGCAGTACACGATCGACCACCTGAACGTGGCGCCCGCGACGAGGGCAGGATTCGTCATCAAGCGCTATCCGGCTGGCCACATGATCTACATCGACAGCGAACAGATGACGCGGATGCGCGAGGATCTGCGGGCATTTTACGTGGACGCGTTGAACGCCCCCGCGCTGCCACTCACAGGACGCTGACAGGCTGATCGGGAGCGATCAGTTCGCTCCTCCCTGAAATCGGGAAGGGCCCGACCGATGAGCCAGCGGCCGGGCCTTCTACGCATGTCGGTGGAAGGACGAGTACAGGCTGGGTGTGCATGGATCGGTGGGTATGACGTCTCCGTGGTAGAACTTCTCGTAGCGCGACAGGTCCCGCTCCCAACTCGTCCACCCTGATCTGGGTGGGCACACCTCCAACGCGATACTTCCATGCACAGAGCTTCTGCTTCGGTCCGCGGCCTGCTGGCCATTCTCGCGTTGCTTGCCGCGTGCTCCAACTCTGAGCCAGGCGAAGCGACGGCGGACAAGGTCACATCGGATGCCGACTTCTCCGCACGCGGCATCGCTGGCGGCAGAGCGGGCGAGGTAGCCCCGAGCGCACCGCCGGTCGCGATGGGCCGGGCGTCGGCGCTGCAGCAGTCGGAGTCGCCGGCCGATCAGGCGCTCCCGCATGCGGACGACATCGCTGGTGACCAAGCCGTTGCCGGCGCACCCATGCTCATCCGCACTGCCAGCGCCAGCGTACGGGTGACAGACGTGGACAGCTCGGTAGCGCGGCTGCGGGAACTTGCCGCGCGCGTGGGTGGTTTCGTCACCAGCAGCACCATGCAGTCGGGCGACTATGAGGTGCGCTCGGCGACGCTGGAGATCAAGGTACCGGCAGCGCGCTTTGACGAGGCGCTGGGCGGGTTGCAGCCGCTGGGCAAGGTGGAGTACGTGAACGTCAACGCCCAGGACGTGGGTGAGGAGTTCACCGACGTGACGGCCCGAATGGCCAATGCCCAACGGTTGGAACAGCGGCTGTTGGAGCTGCTGGCAACTCGAACGGGCAAGCTGGAAGACGTCCTGGCAGTGGAGCGCGAGCTGGCTCGGGTACGCGAGGGTATGGAGCGTTACCAGGGACGGCTGCGCTACCTGGGCACGAGGGTGGCGCTGAGCACACTGTCAGTGACTGTTCACGAGCCTGGACCGATCGCCGGTAGCTCGCCGGGTCAGAACCCGATCGCAGAGGCCTTGCGCGCTGCCTGGCGCAACTTCGTGGGCTTCATCGCCGGCTTCATCGCCCTGCTCGGGGTGCTGGTGCCGCTCGCCGTGCTGACCTGGGCGGCATGGGTCATCGTTCGCGGCGTCAGGGCGCGGCGCGGAAGCAGCGTTCGCGCTCGCACAACTCCACCGAGCGGCCATGAGGGGGCGTGACCCGGACGCTCGTCGGGGCACTCCCGGCCGGCGCGAGGTGCGCAGGCTCGCCCGGCAGCTTCCATTCTCCGGATCAATCTCAGTCGGTCGCTCGTGTGCCCGCCCGCCGTCGCGCCACGTCGGCCTCGGCAGCAATGTAGCCGAACGCCGCCCAGTAGTTCGTGGCCAGCACGCGATCGAATATCTCAGTCGCGCGAGCGGTATCACCTTCGGCCAGATACCAGTTGCCAACCCCATATCCCTGCGTCACGTACTGCAGTTCATCGGTCTGCCCCGGCACCAGCAGGCTGTCGGCCGGGAGTTGGCCCTTGTAGAAGAGCAGCCGGCGGAGATAGGCGCTGTTCTCGATGATCTCCAGGTCGGCCGTGATCGGCGTGAGCAGTGCCCGTGCCTCGTCGTCGCGACCGAGCCGGCGCAGCGTCATGTAGAGCCAGTCGGTGACGGCTACACGCGTGTCGTCGTTGGTGGAGATGCGTAGCGCCTCCTGCCATGCGGCGAGTGACGGTTCGTAGTCACCCTTCAGGTAGTGGGCGAGGGCGAGGTGGTAGTATATGTTGCCGTTGGTGGTGCTGAGTGGAATGCCGCGGGCGTTGGGCGCCCCGTCCGGCTCCACTTCGTCGGGCGTGTTACGGACCAGGTCGGCAGCCTTCTGCAGGTCAGCGACCGCGTCATCAAAGCGGCGCACACTGATGTAGCGATGGCCGCGATGGCGGTACATGCGGGCATCGTTCGGGTGCTTCTCGATACCCTCGGTAAAGACACCGATGGCATCGTTGTACCGTTCCAGATAGGCCAGCCGACGCCCGAACCAGATGATCGAGTCGGCATCCAGTGGGGCTCTGTCATACGCCGCTCGCGCCTCCTCCAGCTTCGCTTCCAACCCCGCCCGAACCTCGGCGCTCATGGGCCGTGGAGGCAATGGCTCGCCGAGGAGTGACATGACCGGTGTACCGGAGCCAGCCGCGACGGCGGTGGCCGACGAGTCGGGGGTCGGCGCGCGGTCGGCACCCGACGAACAGGCAGCCGACACGAACGCGGCGGTGGCGACTGCCAGGCGCAGCATCCAGCTACTGTACCGCATGTGTCTACCTCTCGTGATACGGTGTGAACGGTCGCGCGCCGGCCGCCCGACGCGCGCACATGCGGGTCAAGATCGCTCGTGGGCGAGCGGCGTCAATGACGGGTTCTGCCTCAGGTGAGCGGAGCAAACGGCTGTTCGAGGGACGGACTCTGTGGCGTCAGCAGTTCGGCGCCATTCTCCGTTATCACCATGTCGTCTTCCAACCGCACTCCGAACTCTCCTGGAATGTAGATGCCAGGCTCATCGGAGAAGGTCATGCCGGGTGCCAGCGGCAGTTTGTTGCCGCGAACGAGATAGGGCCATTCGTGGCCGTCCATGCCCATGCCGTGGCCTACCCGATGACTGAAGTACTTGTAATCGGGTCCGTAGCCAGCATCCACCACCACCTTGCGGGCGGCCGCATCCACGTCCTCGCACGGCACTCCTGGCCTCGCCGCGGCCAGCGCGGCGGCCTGGGCCTCGTGAACGATATCGAACACCTGTTTCATCTTGTCGGTGGGCTTGCCGAGCACGAAGGTGCGGCTGAGGTCTGAACTGTAGCCCTCCACCTTGCAGCCGCCATCGATGAGCAGGATCGTCCCTTCCCGAACCACCTGCGGCGTACGTGAGCCGTGCGGAAGGGCGGAGAACTCGCCCACCTGCACACCAGCGCTACCGGAGTAACCGAGCCTCGTATGAGCGGCTGACACCAGCCGGGCGAAATCGGTCTGGGTCATCCCCTCCTTCAGTCCCTTCCAGGCAGCCTCATAGGCCCTGTGGGTGACATGTGAGGCATGACGCATGAGGGCCAGTTCGTGCTCATCCTTCACACCGCGACAGCCGGCAGTCACCGGCGTGGCGCTCACCAGCTCCACCGCCGGTACGGCAGCGCCGATACCGTCGCTGAAGACGAACTTCACAGTTTCCTCCACACCCAACCTGCCTGTCGCCAGGCCGACGTCGCGCAATCCCTTGCCAATCAGGCTGTACGGGTTCTCATGCTCCTCCCAGGTGAGCACCTGGGCATCGGTCCCCAGGGGGCCCGCGGCGAGCTGCTCCAGGGCACGATCGTGCTCGAACGCAGGGCACACCACGAATGGAGTGCCGCGCAGCGGCAGGACGAGAGCCAGCAGGCGCTCGCTGTTTCCCCAGCGCATCCCCGTGAAGTAGTCCAGGGATGTTCCACCAGCGAGCATTATTGCATTGAGACCAGTGTCTGACATGAGACGCTGCGCGCGCTCGATGCGGCCCCGACGCTCATCCACGCTGATGGGCGTCACGCCATCAGTCATGGGCTGCAGGCTGGTGATCGACTCGGGAAGCGACTCACCGCCATCCGTGGCCTCTGGAACCGTGGCCGCGCAGCCCTGCAGAGTGAGTGCGCCGGTGGCACCGGCAGCCAGCGTCAACGAGGAAGCCCTGAGAAAGCTCCGGCGTGATGTCATCGTCGTCTCGGTAGGGGGGGATCAGGTATCGGGCCACGACAGGGGACAGGCGTTGGAGTGCCCTCTTGCATGGCATACGAAGGAGACGCCGGTTCTGCTGACCCGGACAACGAAACATGCCCCGCAGGGACAGACCCTGTCCATGCGGGGCACGCTTGTTCGTCGCTCGTGCTTACTGCTCGATCAGAGCAGCGTCATCATGCTCCTTCCCGCAGTTACTTCCCACCGCAGGAGGGCGCATCATTCTTCCGGATGTCGCATTCCGACTTCGGAATGATCAGATCGTCGAAGCGCGTATGCTCCGGTACGTCCAGCGGCAACGTGTTGAGCATGCCGAAGCGACGCACGTCGACCCAGCGATGACCCTCGATGAGCAGCGAGTAGCGACGCTCGTAGAGCAGCGCCGTCAGGAAGTCATTATTGGAGCTCGCTACCGTCAACGTCGACGGCGGCAGCTTGCCGTCGTTGACACGGACGATGTTCAGGTCGGCAATCGCGCCGGCCTTGTCACCGGTGAACCACTTCGCCTCGGAACGGAGCAGGACCAGCTCGGCGCTCGAGATGAGGGGGATCGGGTCGTCGACGGCACTGAAGATCTTGAATGCCTGGTCGGTCTCGATACCTGGCACGGCGCCACCCGGCCCGACCGGGCGGGCGAGCGTCCGGATCTTGTCGGTGTAGCGCTGATCTGGCTGGCCGCTCGCCTGGAGCTGGGCGTCGTCCTTGATGGACGGATGAGCCACCCATGAAGTAGAGTTGGCGAACGGGTTCTGGGAGTCGCCGGCAGCACTGGAATAGACCCATACCGGACCGCTCGACAGGTCAGCCGTGTTGATGAACGATCCGCTGATGTTGGTGAGGACGGTCGCGTAGCAGGCTGCGCTGAACGCCGCACCACAGCCGCTCACACCAAGCGAGGCGCGATACGCGTTGACGCGCGCCGCGATGGCCCGGTTGATCTTGAGGAAACCGTCCGGCTTGTCAAAGCCCGCGAAGCCGGAGTTGAGCGAGAACGGGAAGCTCGCACCACCAGCCTCGAGCTTGGTCTTGCCCAGTTCCAGTCGCGCGATGGCCGTGTTGTAGATGGAGTCGCGTGACACCCATGGCGAGAGCTCCCGCGGGTCATCCATGATCTCAACCGGACCACCATAATTGCCATGCGCGGCCACGATGAAGCTCAGGTCGAGGCCGGCGAACGTCTCGCTGAACCCGATCGATGCGGCCTTCTGGGCATCCGTCAGGCGCGTACTGGCCTCCACCGAGATGTTGAAGTTCGCGATGTTGCGCAGGTCGCTGTAGTAGCCACCCCAGAAGGAGTTGCCGGCACCGCGCGTCGGATCCTGCGGGCCCACGAGGTACGTGGTTGTATTACGCCCCTCGGTGGGTGTGTACGAGTAGGCCTCACGACCGATTCGAGCCGTGCCGCTGATCCAGCCACCGATGTCGCCCCGTGTGTCCACGAGGATACCGTTGGCCGTCAACTGCAGGGCCTGAGGATCTGCCGCGACACCTTCGCTGGTGGGGCTGTTGTAGTTGGGGATCGTAAGGCGATCCGAGTTGCAGCCGGCAACCGCCAGGCCCAGGAACACCGCTGTACTGCCTGTCAGGAATCGCAAGGGAAGCCTCTGATCAGAGTATCTGGCCGTCCGACGACCTTCAATTGATGGATTCACGGCTCAGAACCCCACGTTGAAGTCGAGATAGAAGGTCCGCGAGGGCGGGTACTGGGCAAGGTCGACAATTCGCGCCACGTTGTTGTTGCCGAAGTTGCTCGCCTCGGGGTCCATGCCCCAGTAGTCGGACCAGGTGTAGAGGTTACGACCGGCCAGGCTCACACGCAGGCTGTTGATCCCGCCGCCAACCTTCTGGACGAGATTCTTCGGCACGTCGTAGCCAACCGTGATCTCGCGCAGCTTCACGTAGCTCGCCTCCTGCAGGTACACGCTTGCATTCTTGCCGTTGTTCCACTCCTCGTAGCGATACTGACCCAGGGGCCGTGGATCACCATTCGGCGCTGCGTGGTCGTAATCCCACGAGTTCTTTCCTTCATCGAACAGGTTCTGCGTCAGGTTCGAGCGCACTCCACCGTTGTTCCAGTCGAGGAGTACGTTGAAGCTGACCTGGCTCACCTTGAAGTTGTTGGCGAACTGCATGGTGAACTTGGGAGTGGCATCGCCGATCACGCTCAGCTTGACGCTTCCATCCTCGAACGTCTTGTTGCCCCAGATCGCAGTCGTGGAGGCACCCTCGGTGATGTAGGCGTCGCCATATGCGGATCCGAAGCCCGTGGAGGGCGAGCGGAACTGTGGCACCGGCAGCTCCTCGATCATCTGCTTCACCCGGTAGAAGCTGGTGTTCGAGGTCCAGGTCACGCGGTCGTTCTGGATCGGACGGAGCGCAGCCGCGACCTCCCAACCCTTGCTCGACAGGCGTCCGCCGTTGATGATCTGCTGCGAGAGGCCCGAGCTGCTGGGTAGCGGCGCGGTGAGCAGCATGTCCGTCACCGTACGGTCAAAGTACGTGACCTCGAGCCCGACACGCTGGTGGAGGAACGACACGTCGACACCGTACTCCGACTCGGTCATCGTCTCCGGACGGATCGTCGAGTTGCCCAGCGTGGAGGCTGTACGGAGCGAGTTCTGGCCGGCAATCTGCGCGCCTGCCGAGAGGATCAGGTCGCGGTCGCCGTAGCGTGGCTGGTTGCCTGAACGGCCCACGGCCGCACGGAACTTGAGCTCATCCACGCCGTTCATCGGCTCCGGGAAACGGAACGATCCGGAGGCCTTCGGGAAGACGTACAGCTTGTCGCGATCGCCGTTCACGCTGCTGCGCTCGGCGCGCGCACCGACCGTGAGGAACAGGCGGTTATCAAAGGCGAGGAGTTCCTCCTGGCCGTAGAACGCCTGGTCGCGGACCGCGGAACGGTTCTGGAATGGTGCCGTACGTCCCTGGTCGATATTGGTCATGCCGGGAATCAGGCCCTGCGCCAGCACGCCGTATCGATTGAAGTCGCGATCCTCGACCTGGATGCCGCCGGACGTGGTGGCCGACGAGATGAAACCGAGTATGCCGGCCGCATGCGGGGTGTACTTCCAGACGGCGTTCAGCGACGTGTTGATCTGCCGGCTGCGCGTGTTCTGCGTGCGCGATGTCCCGGGACGACCGTTGGCCGGCTCGTACTGGAGGAAGTTCGGCGAGTAGACGTCGTCTTCCTGGTTGAACCAGTCCACACCACCCTGGGCGCTGAACTTCAGCTCATGCTGATCGGTGATGAGGGCGGTGTAGTCGAGACGACCAGAACCCATCCAGCGGTAAACCGAGGAGTGATTCCTGGCGAACTCCATCGTCTGGAACGGATTCGACGACCGCGCGCCGCCACCCACGAACGGGTTCTCCGGATACTCACCCTGGGCATTCCGGGTATTGAGGTCGATCACCGCTGGTGAGTAACCGAACAGGTAGATCGGGCTGACGCTGCTCGTATTGTTGTTACCCGTGAAGCCACGATCGTTACCGGTACGGATGAAGGCCGTGCTCACGTTGGCCGTCATCCGGTCGCCAATGTTCTGGTCGAGGTTGAGCCGGAGATTCTGGCGCATGGCGCCAGTGTTCTTCATGATGCCCTCCTCCTGCTTGTTGGAGAGGGCCGCGAAGTAACGCGTGTTCTCGGAGCCGCCGGAGACGGACAGGCTCGTCTCGTAGGTCAGGTTGTCGTTGCCGAAAAGGTCCTTCTGGTAATCGAAGTACTCACCCTGGTAGTTGTCGCGATAGATCTTCGCGGCAGCCTCGTGAGCGGCGATCTGCGACGCAGTCGGGTTGGCCGGGAGCGGTGCGACATATGTGTTGACCAGCTTCTCGACCGTCTCGAAGCGACGCGAACCCAGGAGGTTGGAGGCGCGTGCCGTTCCGAAGCTCTGGCTGAGCGAGTAGCGCGGCTTGCCCATCTCACCACGCTTGGTGGTGATCACGATTACGCCGTTGGTCGCCTTCGAGCCGTAGATGGCCGAGGCAGCAGCACCCTTCAGGACCTCGATGGACTCGATCAGCGCCGGGTCCAGGTCAGCCAGGCGGTTGGCCGGGTCGTCCTGGTTGCCGCCAGCGTTGAGCACTGAAGTGCGGCCGCCCTGAATGGCAGCGTTGCTGATGATCACGCCGTCCAGCACGAACAGCGGCTCGCCGCTACCCAGGATGGACGTGACGCCACGGATCTGGATCTGACCACCGCCGCCGGGGGCGCCGCTGTTCAGGTTGATCGATGCGCCCGGGACCTTCCCCTGCAGCGCTCCCTCCAGGGAGGCGGAAGGCACCCTGCTCAGGTCCTCGGCCTGCACGACCGTCACCGACGTGGCAAGGTTCTGCTTTGCGACCGCCGTCGCCTGACCGGTGACGACCAGTCCCTCCAACTGCAGCACGTCGCGCTCGAGAGCCACGTCGAGCGTGGACTGCGACGCGGGCACGGCAACCTGCTGCTGCTTGTAACCGAGGGCACGGATGACGAGCGTGGCATCGCCTGCTGGCAGCCTCAGCTCGTAACGACCCTCGGCGTTCGTGCGTGCGCCGATGCCGGCACGGTTGGACACGATGACCGAAGCTCCCTCCAGTCCCTGCGCGGTACCCTGCACAGTCACGCGTCCAGTGATGGTCCGGTCCTGGGCCTGACCGACTTGTGGTAGCATCAGCAATAGCGCTGCTGCCAACCCTAACGAGATTCTCCTCAAAACACCCTCCATGAGATTTGCGATTCCGGTGTTCGCGCTGCCGATTCTCGTCGCGACGTGACGATCACTCGGCCGTTCGAGATCCTGGCGAGAGATCTCCCTACCCACTTCCGTACTGTCTCACCACTCATCCTTCCGTGCGATCCTGACGCCGACAGAAGGCAGTCATCCTGCTTGCCGGCACCCGCCGGGCGTCATCCGACACCGGGCGTGAGTCGCATGCAGCATGACGCTTGTGGATTGTCGGCGGATCGCTGGAGCCGCCGGTTGGCACGGACGTGAATCGTGCCAACCGGAATGACGCGGAGCCCTTGCCGGGCCCCGCGTCGCAACTTCAAGCCTGGATTAGCGGCCGCTCCTTGGCGTGAGCTTGATCAGCCCCGCCGACTCGCGTGCCCGAAGCACTTCCATGAGCTCCTCGATCGTGACCGGCGTGAATTCGCCGGAGAGGAAGTCACGGATCTCGAGCGCCGTCAGGTTCCCCTTGGCGATCAGGAGGCCCAGCTCCGCATTGTACTCGTCCGGAAGCGATGGACCGGACGGCGCGCCGCGGAAACGCGGGGCGCCCGGAGCTGGTGGGACCGCCGTGACGATGAGCCTCGAAGCTTCGGTCTCGGCCGCCGTCACCCTGGGCTCGACAGGTTGTACCGAACGCTGCAACGCCTGCAACTGGTAGGCAGCCTTCACCTCATTCATGAGTGCGTTGGCGCGCTGGTCGATCAGCGGCTGGAACGACGCCGTGCGCTTCCGGCCCTCGGCGACGTCTGTCCAGAGCACGCTGGCAGTGTTCACGACTGCCTTCTCGATCTGTGCCTGGTGGCGGATCGCATTGCGGGCCTCCTTGTACGCCACCGTCAGCGCCGGACCGTCCGACGCATCGGCCATGTAGCCGAGCCCCTTGGTGTGCGACTCACCCATGCGGGAGAGGCCACGTCCCAGGTTGTCGCTGACGATGCGTGCCGCCATCTCCGGGGTGCCAACGGAGAGCGCGGCCAGCGAACCGAGGCCGACGGCAGCCGCGCGCTTGTACTGCGTGGGATCCTGCTTGTCGGGCGTGTCCTCCGACGAGTGATACCACATGTCCGGCCAGGTGATGAACATGACGGCCGGGATCCCGTGCTGCATGTATGTCACGTGATCGCTGGAACCGTAGTGCTTGTCGATCTTGATGTAGAAGGCATCCTTGCTGCCGTGAATCGCCTCCACCCGCTGGGTGGGCGCGTAGCCGTTCAGCGACCGGCGGAAGCGCACACGCTCGCGCGCGATATCGGCCACGTACTCCATCATGCTCTGGGCGATGTCGTTCAGGTACGACGGGAAGGTGTCCGGCGTGCGCTGCAGCACCCAGAAGCTACGGCTCTGCGACACGCGAATCCCTTCCATGTCGAAGTTGAGCGTGCCGATGATGTTCTTCTTCTTTTCCGGATACTTGGTGAGGTAGGCGTTGGTGCCCGATATCTCCGGTACCCAGAGGAAGTTGATCGTGCGCCTGGGCGGCGGGAGCTTCCCTTCCTTGATCAGCTTGATGTATGCCCGGCCAATCTCCAGGGTGAGGGCGACGCCGGAGTTGTCGTCGTTGGCGCCCTGCTTGATCACACCCTCATAGACGTGAGCGCTGATCGCCACTTCCTGGTCCGTGCTGCCGTCGCCGGGAATCTCGGCGCGGATGTACTCCATCCGGTTGGGAACCTCGGTGCTCCTCACGATCGACTTGATGTTGATCTTCTCCCCGCGCAGGAGAAGCGAGGCGAGCTCGTTCCTGACCTCGGGCGTGACGTGCCACGCGACCGTATTCGGCTTCGCCGTCACGTTCTGCGACACGATCTGGTTCGGGAAGTTGGTCGCCCGCTCGGGTCCGATGGCGCTGATGCCGAGGACGCCGAGTGCACCCCGCTCGGTCGCCTGGGCGTAGACAGCATTTGTCGAACCGCTGGTGAGGACGAACTTGCCCCGGACATCGATGCCCTCGAAATCCTGGGCACGGCCCGGACCCACGTCCACCAGGTCGCCCTCCAGGTCACCGTTCGCATTCAACGATGCGAGTGCCAGCGCGATGTCGTAAATGTCGAACAGCTTGACGTTCTTCGGCGTCGTCATCCAGAGCTCGCCCTGGGTCGGCTGCCACGCGGTGCCACCGGGCCCGAATTCCTCGACCACGATGTTGCTGAAGCCGTAGTCCTCGGCGAACTTCCTCACCACCTGCGTCTCGCGGAAGTTGCCCTGGTACTCCGAGGGCGGACGTACCCGCTGGTAGGGCACCAGTTCGAGCAGGTGGTTCATCGCGCGATCCCCAGACACTTCATTGATGATCGCCGTCATCTCGGTCTGGGTGAGAAGCGTGCGGTCCTCGCGCTCCTGAGCATGCAGGGCAAGAGGCAATGCAAGGGCGAGAGTGGTGGAAACCGCAAACGCTAACGACCTGGTTCTCATCAAGTGATCCGGGAAGAAGGCGGTGGAGTATGAATTGTCTGGCCTGCAACCTATACCTACGTACGTCAGTGCTGCAGCGCTGCAGCCAATTCCGGGACCCGGCGGACAACGTACTGAACCCGGCTCCACATTGGATGGTCCTGGCCACTCGTCGGGGTCGTGCGAGTGGCCACACCGCACCTCCGATCGGCCTGAGCCTCGCTCTCCGCACCAGACACCAGGAGTTGCCCATGACCTTCCAGACCCCAACCAGCCAACCCGTTCATGCCGATCGATCCACCCACCGCGAACAGGAAATGACGCAACTCCTCCGATCCGCTGCTGTGCTCGCCCTCGTCCTGGCGCTCGCGCCGACGCCGGTCGCGGCGCAGGACACGACGCCACTCATCGTCCGGGGAGGCTGGCTCTTTACCGCCACCAGCGATACCGTCGAGCGCAATCGGGGGCTGTTCGTGCGCGCCGGAAAGCTCCTCGTCACGGATGGCACGTTCAGTGACCAGGATACCACCGGCGCCCGTCTGATCCAGTTGGGCGACGACGAGTACGTGCTGCCGGGGCTGATCGACGTCCACGCCCACTACAACATGACGCTCGGCGACAGCGGCACCCGGCAGGACGAATACCAGTACAATCCCCTCATCTTTCTCGCCAATGGCGTCACGTCAACCTTCCCTGCCGGCGAGTACGACCCCGAGGGAATGATGGAGGCCCGCAAGAGGATCGATCGGGGCGAGCAGACAGGCCCGCGGATCTTCAACTCCGGCCCCTACTTCGGCACTGCCCGACCGGGCTGGAACCAGGCCGCCACGGCGGAGGACATCCAGCGCGAGGTGGACTACTGGGCCGAGCGGGGCGTGCGAGGCTTCAAGGCAAAGGGTATCAGCCCGAAGCATCTGCAGCCGCTCATGGAGCGTGCTCACGCGCACGGACTGAGAGTCGCCGCTCATCTGGAGTCCGGCTTCAGGGGGAGCACCAACGCGGCCGACGCGGTCCGCATGGGCATCGACCGCGTGGAGCACATCCTGGGCGGAGAGGCGCTCTCCAGGGATCGTACCGCATACCCGTCATGGATCCAGATCGACACTGCCTCGCGTGAGTTCAAGGATATCGTCCGCCTCTTCATCCAGAACGGCGTGGTCTTCGACCCTACCATCACCGCACCTGTCTACTTCAGCACCGTGACTGACAAGCCCGGATTCGATTACTGGGTAGACGAGCGCCAGTTCTTCACGCCGGAGGTGCAGGCCTGGGTGAAACGCCAGCCCCCACGAAAGGCCTTCCCCATGTTCGACTCGCTGTATCTGGCGATGCTCCGTACCACGAGATCCTTCCATGATGCCGGTGGCACCATCACCATGGGCACCGATAACCCCAGCCGCGGCGAGTACCTGGCCGGCTTCTCGGCTCACCGTGAACTCCACGCGCTGAGCCTTGCCGGCATCCCGACGGCCGCAGTGCTCCGTATCGGCACGATCAACGGCGCCAGGGCGCTGGATGTCGGCAACAGCCTCGGTACGATCGAGACCGGCAAACTGGCCGACCTTTTCGTCGTTCGCGGAAATCCGTTGAACGACATCCGCAACACCCGTAAAGTCAGGCTGGTCATCAAGGATGGCGTGGCCTACGACCCACAGCAGCTACTGGAGCAGGCGAAGGGAAAGATCGGCTTCACCGCAACGCGCTCCGCGCCATCCAGCCGCGCCGGGCCCCAGGCAACCGTCCCGCCGGCGCGTTAGCTCCACTGTCGCCGGCCGGACGCAGCGTACACGGAAGCGGGCCGACACAGTCTGCGTCGGCCCGCTTGCAATCACTACGTACCGGAACTACTTCTGTGTCAGTTCCGCCCCGACCAGGCTTGAAATGGCTCCGAGCGTAGTCTGGGCAGCATTGAAGCCCAGCCTGAAATCGGCGTCACTGAAGGACACGAAGAGATCTGTTGCCTGGTGCCAGTGAGGATTGGCGCCGCGACCTGTCTCGTACAGGCGCCTGTTCTCCCGCAGGCTGATGGCCGGCACGAGATCCATGAACGGCGACGAATCGGTGTTGCTCATCGCATTGCTCAGAGCTGCCGGATAATCAGTAGCGAAGAGGCGGTTGGAATTGATGAACAACAGGCCCAACTGCGCCGACTCGGCAGCCTTTGCCGAGTTGAGCTGGAACTCGACGTCCACGTCGGCGTTCAGAGCCTGCTGGTACATCACCGGATTGCCGTGGTCCCACATCATCATGTCATGCTGGATCATCCCCAGCCACTTCGGCTCCGGGTAACGCCCCGAGCCGCGCGGCTCCTCTATCCCCTGCAGACCAGCACGCTGGTCGACGTAGGCCTGGGCGCCATTCAGTCCCGTCTCCTCGTTGTTCCAGAGTGCGAACCTCACCGAGCGGGCGGTCTTCACATCCGCTGACGCGAGGACACGCGCGATCTCCATCACCACGGCAGTACCCGAAGCGTCATCGTTCACCGCCTCTCCGCCGCCGCGTCCGTCCATGTGCCCGCTGATGATATACATCTCACCGGGCACGGTGCTTCCCACCTTGGTAGCATAAACCTGCTCGCGCGGCGACGGGGCTCCGCCGCCCCTCGGTACGTAGTCGTACTTGAGGCGCTCGGTGGTGTAACCCCAACTACGCAACTGCGCTTCGATCCAGTCGTTGGCCTTCTCGTTGCGCTCCGTACCCTGCTCGCGGTCACCGAACTGGGCGAGCCCCTTGATCAGCGCCTTGTAGCTGTCGAAATCCAGCCGGGAAGTGATCTGCTGGATCATGCTGTCCGTAGCCGTCATGGGCACTCCACCCAGGACCCCCCTCGGAATCGGACGAGGAGCGCCCGGCTGCCCGGCACCCGGCCCGCCCGGACGGCCAGGGATGTGAGTGGGTTGGGCGGGTGGTGTCTGCTGCGCCGTGGCGGGTGGTGCCGTGATCATGCACAATGCGATGGCGCACCCAGCCAGCCAGGCACGGCGCGCCTGGCTGGCGAGGAACGCTCCTGAACGATCAACCATGTCTCATCCTCTGGGTTGGAGATGTCGCCATCGCGCTCAACCGCCAATGTTGGGGTTGTTGAGGCGCTCCTGATCGGGTAGGGGCATGCACGTCTTGTCACCCCACTGCTGTCCCTTGTGATTCGCCCCGGTGGGGAAGGCAATGCCAAGCCTGAGCATGTCGTTCAACCTGTGGCCCTCGCTGAACAACTGGCGACGACGCTCCTCGATCAGCAGCGCCATCGGATCGCTGGCCTCGTCGGGAGTCACTGCCGGGATGTCCTGACTTGCCCGCAGACGGTCGATTGCCGCTATCCGCTCATCCGGATGGGCCTCGGCGATGATCAACTGTGCCTCCTCCCACGATGCCATCGGGATGGGCGAGTCTGCGTTGGGGTACTTGTTCTGATAGTAATGCTGCGTGACGCCGTCATGCCCCTTCGCGCCCGAATTGGTCATCGAGATGCGCGGATCAGGTGCGCCGCCAGCCATCAGGCCGGTGTTCCTCGTTGTCTCCACGGAGAGGTAACGGCTTCGACGATTGAGGTTGTAGATACGGTTCTCGCGCCGCCCCTCGACCGTGGAATACTGGGCATTCCAGACGTAACCGACGGGAATCTGCGCAGCGTCCGAGGCCGCCCCGGCCATGTTGCCCAGGTCCAGCCGCGTTCGCGCCCGGCCGGCGGTGGCCAGGAGTTTGACGTCATTCCTCCCCGCCTTCTCGGCGAACGTGATCGCCCTGGTGAACTTCTCCTCGGCAACCGCCAGCACCTGCTTCGGCGTCATCAACGGACCCTGGTCGATCGCCATCTCGCAGTAGCCCTCGCCGAGCAGGACGTATGAGTAGCCGGCAAAGGCCGACAGGAGTGCCAGCTTCTCGGCCTGGTTGGTTACGGCGCCCTCGGGAAATGCCTCGATCCGTGCTGCTGCGTCCTCGGCAAGGTAACGGGCCTGTTGCAGCGGCGTGTAGGCGCCCAGACCGGTGGCCGTACGGCTGTTAGGACAGCTACCGGTGATCGTCTCCAGCTCTATGCCGCGCCACCCCCAGCCGTTGATGTCCAGCCAACTGGACGCGTTCACGTACTCGTTCGCCATGATGCCAGCGGTGGCGACATAGTTCGTGTAGGCGCACTCGAACTGTCCGAGGGCGCTGTTGACGAGGGTCTGGGCGAGGGCCGGGTTGCTGAGGTCGGACTCGGCGACCCGTCCCGGGTTGTCCACGTCCATCAGTCCGCCCCCGCAGGCCGTCAGGCCCAGGAACAGGGTGCCCGTGACGAGGGCAATGGTGCGCCTGCCGCCCGGCCTGTCGGATGTCCTGCCGGCGGTACGCCGCTCTGCTTCACGCTTTATGGTTGTCATTCGTCTCTCCTCAGAAGCTCAGGCGAAGCGTCAGCACGGCGCTCGCGGTTGGGGGCATGACCGTCTGGTAGCCAACGGATGACTGGCCAGTCCCGCGAACCTCGGGATCCCAGACGATCATGTTCGCCAGAGGCTCGCGTACCGAGCCGTCGCGGGCCGTGCTCCAACCATTCTGCGCCGTCCAGAGCATGGCCACGTTGCGCATGCCGAAATTCAGCGTGCCGCGCTGAGCGCCGATCCTGCCGACAAACCGGTCGGGCAGATTGTAGCTCGCCGATATCTCGCGCAGGCGCAGGAAGCCGGCCTTGTAGACGCCGGTACGGTCGTTCTCGTAGATGCGCGTAGCCGAGAGAATCGGGTTGTTCTTGAGCAGGACTGCCTCGGTGGTGGACTGGTTGTGCGTGGCACGGATCTCCGTGTTGTCCTGCTTGTGGCCGCCGTTCCCTTCGATCCGGACGGACAGCTGGAAGTCACGGAAGATCGTGAAGGTGTTGCTGAGTCCCATCTGCCAGGTGGGCTGCGAATGGCCCAGGAAGACCTGCGGCGCCTGGGCACAGGGGACGGGAGCGCCACCAGGTTCGATTCCCCGGGGGCCCGTACCACCATCACACATGGCATTCACGATCTTGCCACCTGCATCGAACTCGGCGGACAGGACGTCACGCATGAAGAAGTCGGCAATCGAGTAGCCTTCGCGGTGGTACGCCTGGGTGCCGACGCTTATGAAGTCGAGCCCGCCCAGGTCCTTGATCTCGTTGTGCATCGTGGAATACTGCGTGCCGATCTCCCAGCCGAAATTGGGCCGATCCATGACTCGTGCCGTCATGCCAAGCTCGTTGCCGCTCGCGTCCAGAAGACCGATGTTCACGATCTGCGAGCCGGTGAAGCCTGAGGACGGCGACAGCGGGCGGTTCACTATGGCGTCCTTCACGGAGCGCTGATAGCGCGTGAACTCGAACGTCAGGCGGCCATCGAACATGGAGGCGTCGAACCCTACCTCCAGTTCCTCGCCCCGCTCCGGCTTGAGCTGTGGGTTTCCGTAGGCCGAGGGGATGAGGGCCGGATTGTCCTGGTATCCGACGACCGGGTCATAGAGTCGCGCGGCGGCGAACGTGGCCGGCTGCTGGCCCGCTGCACCCCACGCCGAGCGGAGTCGGAACTGGTCTATGAAGTCGATCTTCCAGAAGGGCTCCTCATGTACCACCCAGGCCGCGCTCAGCTTTGGGTAGTAGGCGGCCTTGAACGACTCGCCGAACGCGCTGTTGGCGTCGGCGCGCACGGCGCCGGTAACGAAGACGCGGTTGCGCCAGCCGACCTGCTGCTGGGCGTAGACGCCGGCGGTGATGTTCTCCACGAAGCTCTCGCCACCGTCACGCACGGAACCGCCCGATACGGTAGTGATGGGCACGGCGGGGAACTGCTGACCGCTGGAGTTGATGAAGGACGACGTGCTCTTGTAGTACTGGAAGCCCACGGCCGGAGTGAAGACGTAGTCGCCGGCATTGAAGTTGGCGCTTCCCGAATAGTCCAGCGTGAGGAAGCGGCGATTGCCGCGGCTCACGTCCTTGCTGCCCAATCCCAGCGACCCGTAGAAGTGGGACGCGCCTTCGGGCTGCTGCGGATAGAGCGTCGAGTTCACCTCGGAGTTCATGTCCAGTCCAGCTATCAGCCGATGGG
>CALCHX010000027.1 GCA_937906875.1 uncultured Gemmatimonadota bacterium
GCCCCGGCGAAAGCCCCGTCGCCCCGGCGAAAGCCCCGTCGCCCCGGCGAAAGCCCCGTCGCCCCGGCGAAAGCCGGGGCCCATCACCTCGAAGCAGCACATGGATTCCGGCGTTCGCCGGAATGACGGGCGCATGGATTCAGACATGCACCGGAATGACCGACGCCGCCCGTATGCGGCGATCTGTGCGCGTTACGCGTATCTTTAGCCGGCATTCCGGCGGCATTCCACCTCTCGCCGACGGACGGCGGTGCGTCTCGTCGTGGACGACGCAGGCGCCATTACCGATACGATCCATCCCTGCGGCTCCACGTCGCACGTCGTACGTGAGCGGGCGCGCGTGCCGCCGGTGGCCCATCCCTGGTTCCATGACGTCTTCTGCCCTCCCGCTTCACCACGCCGTTCGCTATGTCCAGCCACTGCGCGAGGGCGGTTCCCTGCCCGCGGTCGTGGAGACCGACACGGGCGGTCTTCAGGTCGTCAAGTTCCGCGGCGCCGGGCAGGGGGCCAAGGTGCTCATTGCCGAGTTGATCGTCGGCGGCATGGCTGACCTGCTCGGCCTGCCAGTGCCGGCGCTCTCCCTGATCCAGCTCTCCGAACGCTTCGGCCGGAGCGAGCCCGATCCGGAGATCCAGGAGATCCTCAGGCGCAGTCACGGCACCAACATCGGCATGCGCTACCTGGATGGCGCGTTCAACTTCGACCCACTCGCCGCCGATGACATCATCGGCCCGGAACTGGCCGCCCGCATCGTCTGGCTCGACGCCCTGGTGACAAACCCCGATCGGACGGCGCGCAACCCGAACCTCATGATCTGGCAGCGGCGGCCGTGGCTCATAGACCATGGCGCGGCACTCTATGCTCAGCACGACTGGGCTTCGGTCGACGAGACTCGCGCGCGGACACCATTCCCACTCATCGAGCGCCACGTGCTGATGCGCGGCGCCGGTAGCATCCTCGCCGCCGACGAATCGTTGGCCACCATGCTGGATGAACCGGCGGTGCGGGCGTTGGTGAACGCCGTCCCCGACGAGTTGTTCGAGGATGTCACGGGCCCCGTGGGTCTGGGCGACTTCCCCGATGCCGCTGCCGCGAGAGCGCGTTACATCGAATACCTCCTCACGCGACTGCAGGGTCGTTCAGGCTTCGTCGAGACCGCCGAAGCTGCTCGCCTGCGCGTGTCCGCATCGCCGCCCGAGCGCCTGCAGGCGCGCCGGTGACGAGGCCCGGGACTGTGGGCTACGGTGGAATCGTCAGCGCTCGTCCGGACGAGAATGCCGGCTGGGTGGCCTACGACTTCGCCGTGCTCCGGGTGCTACAGCATCCACACCTCGGGTCGGCGGTTCCCGTCGGCGTGGTGGTTCACGCCCGGACCGCCGGCTTTCTCCGCCTGGCCGTGCTCACCGATGCCGATGAACTGGCTCGACGCATGCCTGACGTGGACTCCCTGCTGCTCGCTCGCTATCTCCGCGCCTGCGCCGCCATCTGTGCTGGCGACGCCGAGGCGGGGCCGGTAGCCATGGCCCCGCCATCCGAGCGATTCCACTGGATCACCGCTCCACGCTCGGACGTGATCCAATGCGGGCCGGTGCACGAGGGGCTGAGCGAGGATCCGGAGCGGGCACTGGATGAACTCTACGCACAGTACGTACGCGGCTGATCGTCAACGTGCCCGGGTACCGCCGCCGCTGGAGCCGAAGCCCACGATCCGGCTAGGGTCCACCTTCATCGGCTTCTCAGGCTTCACGAACCAGGCACTGATACCGTCGGTGATCTTCCCTTTCACGTACTCAGGCGTCGCAGCAAGCTTGGCCGTACCGGTCTTCACGCTGTAGCCCTCGACGACGACCCCCTTCATCCGCTCAGCCCCCGCCACCTCCAACCTCGAGGCGTGGATCAGGTGCTGCGCCTTGTCCAGCACCAGCTGCACCTTCTTCATCAGTCGCTCGACGTCGAACATCCAGTTGGGTGTGCCATAGTCGCCGACGGCGAAATTGATGATCGTACTGTGGTCCTGGACCACTATGAAGTAGCAGCCGAGAATGGGGCTCGTCTCGAAGAGCTCCAGGTTGAGCGCGCCGAGTTTCAGCATGCGCGTGCCAGCCTGGCACTCCCGGAAGTCGACGACGTACTCGACGATGGTCTGGAAGATCTGGGCGAGAATCTCCAACAGACCGATCACCGGGCCGGTGACAGCGCCGGCATCGGCGAACGCTCCCAGCAGCTTTCCGGTGAAGGCGCCGGTCTTAACGCTGGCCTTGGCCGTCGCTGACATGATCTCGCGATCCAGTAGCACCAGCACGGCGTCGAAGGCGGCTTCCGGATCTCCGGTTGCGATGGCGTACCGGGTGTTCTCGATCTTGCTCCGCTGCCAGTGCGAATGGACCACGCCGATCCATCCGACAACAGCCTTGCCGCCCGATGAGATCGCACCCACGAACGGAGCCATCTCGATCGCGAACTGCTCCACCGCTGGCAGACCGACGGCGCGGAAGACGGCGTCCGGATCCAGCTCCGGGCAGAGAGTGCGGCAGAGTTGCACGACCTGCCCCTTGATGACGCCGGTCCTGTCGGCCATTCCGGCCTGCGCCGCCGCCTGAGCTGCCGCGCGCCCACCGCCCTGGACCGTCGCCACGCCCTTGCCGATCTCCTGTCCCGTCTTGAAGACGCTCCTGGCAGTACTGGCTCCGCCGACTACGCCCTGGGTGCCGGTCCTGAACTTCTGCCAGTTCGAGCCAGCCCCCTGCGCCACCCCCATCAACGTCGACGACTTGAACCGCAACTCGGCCTGCGAGAACTGCCGGGCAAGCGCTGTTGTCTGCATCCGGGCGATGTACTTCATCGCCTCCAGTTCCTCGTCCGACAGGTTGCGCCGGTCCAGGTCGTTGAGCGCACGGTACAACTCGGTGACCGCTCCCTTCTCGTTCCGCACGCTCTTTCGCCAGTCCTTGCCCTGCTTGCTCTGCTCGAAGCGCCACCGATCGAAGGCGGTCCTGAGCGCGTCCCTGTTCGCCGGACTCCGGCCCGCGTCGTACTTCTTCAGCGCCTCGTCCACAGCCTTGAGGAAGGTGCTGCGGGGATGGATCAGCGAGTAGGTCCGCTTGGTCCAGTCGCTGTAGCTGAGAATCTCGGCCATATCTCAGGGTCTCTCTGGCGAGGGAGGGTGGGGTGAGCGCTTCCGGTGGAGCGGGTTGGTGCGCGACACGTGCGCGAGACCTGCACGCGCGGGCCTCGACACGCCTCCTGTATCGCGAAACGCGGATTGACCCGCGCACCAGCCCACGATATAGTCGACGCTCGATTGGCTTTCGGGTAACCAGCGAGACGCGCCATCAAGGCTCCGAAGAACGGTTCACCATGCGTCCCAATCCTCTGTCTGTCCAGACCACATGGCACGTCGCGTCACTCGCCTTGCTCATCGCGGCGAGTGCGTGTGGGAGTGACGAAACGGATGCGGCTTTGAACGACACCGCACCCACCCAGCGCGACAGCGCTTCCATCACGATCATCGAGAACCGTCTTCCGAGCTGGGGCGACGGCACGCCCTGGTTGGTGGACAGCGCGCCCCTGATGGCGCCGACATACGCGTCGAGTGCCGTCGAGTTCCAGCATCTGCTGAGCGTACATCGTCTGGCCGATGGATCCGTGGTGGCGCTGGACATGACACCACCTTTCGTCCATGCCCTCGCGCCCGACGGCTCGCTGCTCTGGAGCGCCATCAACCGCGGTGAGGGTCCGGGCGAGATACGCGCGCCGGCGCTGATCACACGAATTCGCGGTGACACACTGGTGCTCGAAGATGCCGACACGCCGCGCTCCCTACTCCTCGCCGGTGATGGCACGGTGCTGGGCCTCCTGCCTTCCAGGCTCATACGTCTATCGGACGGAGACGGTGAGCGCATGCTGCAGCCGGCCGTCCGTCTCGCCGATGGCTCACTCGTGGGCTATACACCCATCATGCGGCGTGTCGAGCTCGCTGGCGACGGCATCGTCTCTCCACGATGGCCGGCATACCTGATGTCGCGCGACGGCGAGCAGGTCACCGCTCTCGGAGAATGGCGGTTCATCACCACCGCGCAACTGGCCGCACCGTCGGTACACGTGGTCTTCGGTTCCACCGCCGCTCTCGCGCCGACGCCCGATGGTTTCCTCTAACGACGTGGAGACTCCGCGAGTATACACGCTGCGACGGAAGTAGTGCTGGCAGGCTCGACTGATGTGCGAGTGTGAACCGCAGATCGCCCTCGGTACCAGGTCCGGCTCGGAGCGCCGCCTCCGGCTCGGATTGCCGTGCCCGCCATCACCTCGCCACCAGGTCGCGCACTCCTCTGCCGTAGCGGCATCGCGTCCAGTTCAGGCTCTCGCCCGCCTTCCCCTCACCACCCTATCCCGTAGTCCTCCCCGTGATTGCTCGACGCGCCCCACATCGTGCCGTGCTTCCGATCGAACATGATCGCGTTGATCGGTCCTGAAGTGCGCGACTGGAACTCCAGCGTGTAGCCCATCGCCCGTAGCCGTGTGCGCACACTGTCCGGCGTCGAGCTGGCGACGAGCAGTGCACCCGGCCTGATCTCGTGCGCGCCGAACGACGCCCGCATCTGGTAGCTGTTGATGTTCGGCGCCTCGGCGGCCTGCTGCGGCGTCATCCCGAACTCCACGATGTTCAGGAAGTACTGCAACAGGTTCTGGTCCTGGGTGTCGCCGCCCTGCACGGCGAACGACAGCCACGGCGCACCGTCCTTCGTCGCCAACGTCGGCGTCAGCGTCACCCGCGGCCGCTTGCCCGGCTCAATCACGTTGTATGGGCCGTCCTCGGCGCGGGTGACGAAACTCTGCGCGCGCTGACTGAGCCCCACCCCGGTGCGACCGGCGATCACCGCCGGAATCCACCCACCACTGGGCGTGATCGACACCACCCAACCCGCCGAGTCGGCCGCCTGGATGCTCGTCGTGCCGCGGGTGAAGGCGTCGAGAAATACCGAGTCGACGGCCGTGCGGGCCATGGCCGACGCGGCGTCGCTTTCCGGCGGCACCCGGTCGTGGCCACCACTGCGCGGCTGCGAATCGGCGGCTGGATTCACCTTCCACGAGGCCAGAAGTTTCGCGAACGGATTCGTCCCGCCCTGGAACGGATACGGGTCGCCCGGCTTTATCTCGGGGTCGTTACGCTCGTGATTCATCGTCGCCCAGCGCGACTTCGCGTACTCCTTGCTCAGCAGCCCGCGCACCGGTTCCTCGGGCGGGAAGTACGGATCACCGTAGTAGAAGTCGCGGTCGGCGAAGGCCATGCTCATGGCCTGGTAGAGCGTGTGGATGTACTGCGACGAATTGTAGCCCATTCCCTTGATGTCGCCGTTGGCGAGGATGTCGAGCGACTGGAGCATCGCCGGCCCCTGCTGCCAGAAGGGAAGCTTGTAGACGGTGATGCCCTTGTACGTCGTGCTCACCGGTTCCTCGATGTGCACCTTCCAGTTGGCCAGGTCCTGCATGGTGAACAGACCGCCCTCCTCACGGGTTCCGCGCACTATCTCCTGTGCGATGTCGCCCTTGTAGAAGCGGTCGTAGGCGGCGTAGATGGCCGCCTTG
>CALCHX010000028.1 GCA_937906875.1 uncultured Gemmatimonadota bacterium
GGGCGGGGGACATTCCGCTGGAAGTGGTCTATGAACCGGCGCAGGTGGCCGGCGCGCTACGTCGACTGATGAAGGCCCGCTGCGACGTCGTGATCATCGACACGCCGGGCCAGAGCCCGCGCGCCGACGCGCTCGCCCAGCGCTGGTCGGCGGCGCTGCGCGCACTCGCGCCCGACGAGATTCATCTGGTGGTCGCGGCCACGCAGCGCGCCGACCTCGCGGCCGCCGTTCGCGTGGACGCGGTAGCTGCCGGCGCCACGCACTCGCTCATCACCAAGGTAGACGAAGTGCCCGGCGGCCATGGGCTCACCGAGCTCACAATCGCCCTCGGCATGCCTGTGCGTTGGGTATGTGACGGCCAGGACGCCGGCGCCGATATCCGGAACGGCGCGCCGCGGCTGCTCGGCATGCTCGGTGTATCGAGCACGCTGCCGGCAGGAGGCGTGGCGCCCGCACCGCGTACCGCGGCTGCGCATTCGCCGGCTGGCGCAGCCGCCGCGAGCGTTCCCACGCGTCGGTCGGGCATCCGCTCCTTCTTCACCCGTCGTCGCACGGTCATGGTCGGCCGGTGACAGCGCGATGACCATGACTGACCGGATTTCCGTCCGCGCGGCACCCTTCGCGTCGGGCAGCAACAGCCCGCTGTCGTCGACCGCTTCCATTCCTTTCCTCACTGCATCGTCAACGCCGGGTAGTGACAGCGGGATGTCCCCGTCCGTTCCGATTTCAGGCACGCAGAGCCACGCAGCGTCAACATGCGCTGTCACACAGGAGGCAAAGCGCTTCGCTGGCAGGTGCCAGCATGCGTTGCGTGGGTGGTCGTTCGAGCGTCCTTGAAGCGTGAACAAGCGCATTGCAGGATCGATCAATCCCACGGTTCTCGTCGTGGCGAGTGGCAAGGGTGGCACCGGCACTTCGGTGGTCTCCGCGCTGCTCGGTTTGGCCGTAGCTGGCGAGGGAAGGCAGGTGCTCCTCGTGGACGGCACGGAGAGCTACGGCGCGCTCCATCACATGCTCGGCGTCACCCCTCGTCATCCGCTAGCCGTACTCCGCGGCGACCATGTGGATGTCGAGGACCTGTTGACGCCAGTGGACGAGAGGCTGTCGCTCTTTCCCGGCGGCGCCGACGAGAACTCCACGGTCGCTCCGCTCAGCCAGACCGAACGACAGCTCCTCTTTCGCCGGGTACGTGAACTCTACTCCAACTTTGACCTCGTCGTGGTGGATGCGGGATCGCGGTTGGAGGCGGTGCTCACCGCCTGCGATGGCGGCGTTACGCGACTGTTGCTGGTGGTGCCAGACGAACGGATAGCGATGGCCGCGTCGCACGGACTTCTGAAGGCGGTCGACGCACGCAATCCGGGATTGCCGGTCGACATCCTGACCAACCGTTGCGACGACGAGGAGGGGGCGACTGTCCACTCCCACATGGCCAACGCCGCCGAACGATTTCTCCTGCGTGGCGTGGGCTACGCGGGCTGCATTCCGGCCGACCAGTGCTTGCAGGGCGGGATGGGGGCAGGAATGACGATCCAGGATGCCGCAGCCGGCTCGCCGGCGGCAATAGCTGCACGGAGCGCCGGGTTGCACATGCTCAGTGAGAGGATCATGCCGGCCAATCGGTCAGTCACGCCGGGCCAGACGCTCCTCGTAAGACACGCGTGACCGTACGCATTCTCGTACATCGAACTGCACCATCGAGAGGCAAGACTCCATTGGACATGTCGGATACATGGCGTGCCGTGGCCGGCGGCGATGACGCCGCTCGCGAGCGACTCCTTACCGAGCATCTGGGCCTGGTGCACTTCGTGGCCCGTCAGATCGCGCGCGGTATCAGCGTCGAGGCCGACTTCGACGAGCTGGTGAGCGCCGGTACTATCGGCCTCATGAGCGCGCTCAGCAGCTTCGACAGCGGACGCGGGCTTGCCTTCAGCACCTTTGCCGCGCCGCGCATTCGCGGCGCCATACTGGACGAGCTGCGTCGTCAGGATCACGTACCGCGTTCGGTGCGTCGCAAGGCACGCGAGCTCGGCAACGCCCGCGACGCCCTCACCCGCACCCTGGGTCGTGCTCCCGAGACGAGCGAGATCGCCGAGCATCTGGGCGTGGACATGGACACGCTATGGCGCTGGCAGGGCGAGGTGGAGACCAGCGTCCGACTGCCACTCGACCGTCCGGCCACCGACGGCGGTGCACCCAGCCCCGCTGAGACGCTGTACAGCGAGGACGAACGCGGCATCGAGGATCTGCTCACGCACGAGCAGGAAGTGGAGATTCTGCGTGATGCGATCATGGGACTAAAGGAGCAGGAACGCACCGTGCTGGCCATGTACTATTTCGAGGAACTCAAGCTGCACGAGATCGCGACGGTGCTCGAACTCACGGAGAGCCGGGTGTCGCAGATCCGCTCGAAGGCGATCCTGCGGTTACGGGAGAAGATGGCGCCGTTGCGTCAGGAGCCGGCCGGGATCCGGGGGTAGGGCACGCCGAGGGGGGGGCGACAACTGGCAAGCATGCCGCTCCGGCGTATTTGCCATTGACCTACTCGGCGTGTCGTGACACAAGAGCACGGTCTCTCCATCTCGAGCCCTGGCTGGCTCCCGTCACTGCTATGTAGGTCGGCCATACGGCTTCAGGACACGATCGCGCCACTGAGCCGATATGCGGACAGGCGTGTACGACAACTATGCGTCCGTGACCATCCTTGACAATGAGCCGGAAGGTAGAAGTCGCCCCTCCTGCTGCTCCACGGCCGGAAGTAGGCTATCGTCGGTAGCAACCGATCGCCTTGGAGCGGTGGGAAGCGGAAGCGGCGCGAAGATTCTCGCCCCTTTCTCAGATCAACGTTCACGACGATCCCCCGCAAGTCGCGAAGGTGCAGTGTGTCGATCGGACGTGGACGGTCGTCTGAGAGGAAGAGCATTCGAATGAGCCCACCTCCGGCCCAGCCGGTTACGAACATCAACGTCAGGGCAAGCGCTGCGCGAACGATTTTCATGCTGGTCGCTCCCAGATCCTGATCTATCGAACCACGGCACCTGAACTATCTCGCTGCATCGAAGCGCACCACCTGCGGAAATGGCTCGGTAACCGAGAGGTAGAATGAGGTACCAGTACCCGAGATAGCGAGGCTAGCGCGTCCCGTCTCGATCTCAACTATGTCCACGCGCTCCCCTGTCGGGGCGAAACGCGCTAGATAGTGTACGGTCTCCCGGTTCGCCCTAACTGCGGCGCTGTTGCGCCCTGCGCTGTTGCGCGCTTCCATGTCGTGCTGCTGGTAGATGAGCAGGATGCCGCCATCCGGCAAGGCTCCGACGGCAAGCGGGGCGGCAGGAACTACCCGCACCTGCGAATTGCCGCCGACAGTTATGAAACGACCCTCCATTCCGGGAAACAACTCGGTGCCATGGGTCGCCTGTTCATCCCCTCTAATGTTCGTCCACTTGCCTAAGAGCGGGCTGGCGAAGGTGAGTTGTCCATCCGGTTCGCCATTCAGAATTCCTGGAGAGCCAAAAATTGATAGCTCCCCCGACTGCTTGGTCGCTGGCAGAAGGCTATCGATTCGCGTGCCGCCCTCATCGAATACGAGTATCGCGGCTTGATTGGCACGATAGAGCCGACTCACATAGAAGCGCTCGTGTGAATACGCGAGTGCTAGCGGGAGACCGACATCGATTGGGATCGACTTGATGTACGCTCCAGTCGTATCAAATTCCTCGATCTTCGGCTGCTCGGACTCAAGCACGAAGATCCTTCCGTCGTTCGACAGAACGATATCGCGTGGCCGAATAAACTCGCCCGGACCGCGGCCATAGCCGCCTGGAATGACTCGAAGTAGCGTGCCATCTCCTTTGAATACGACGATTTTAGGGAAGTTTGCATCCAACACGTAGAGCGATTCCCCAGGCCCTTCAGCTATCGCAGCGACGGCACCGAGCATACCGCCGCTAAGACGACTTTCCTCGACGGTGAGTGGCCGACCTGAGTCGGCCATGCTGCTCCAGCCGAAGCGTTGACCGACCGTGAAGCTGGATAGACGCGCATCCGCCTCCCAGCGTGAGCCACGTTCGCGTGGCACCGATGGGTCCCGGGCAACGCCATCGGTGGCACCAACCGATGCGTGAACCGTCGGTAGTGTCTCTCGATCCACCCCCGCATCGCGATTGGTGCCATCACGGCCCTCGCCGCCCACAACCTGGAGTGCTGGCGCGCGCTCAGGTGTGGGCGGCAGGCCATCTGGATCACATGACGTCATCGAGACGGCGGCTATTGCCAGGACACTGACGCATTTGTGGTATCGCATCATGTGGAAGGACATGAAGTGAGCCTACGACTGTCGACAGCTAGAATGGCTGCCCTACTAACTGAATGCGCTCGCCGCTGGAAGGTTTACTCCCGAGTCCGGAACTGAATGTGTCCGCACCTGGTCCAATCGGCACTTGATATTCCATCGCGTAGATGCTAATGGAGGGTCCAGCGCGAACTTGCACATTCCAGACGCCGTCCGAGGCTCTCAATGACGAAAGCTGAATTTGCAGATTTCCAGGCGGGAGATCACGGCGTGTTTCATGTGCTCTATCGACGCCTCCAACCCGCCCTGACCGCCTACGTGGCCGGTTTCATACGTGACCAGGACCAGCGAGACGACGTACTCCAGGATATCTGGCTCCGCATCTTCACCCGTCGCGCCTCGTACCGGTCTAACAACTCCTTCCAGGGCTGGGCATTCACCATCGCGCGAAACGTCTGCCTCATGCGTCGTCGCGCGGCTGCCAGGTCACGCATGGTTCATAAGCCTGACGGATATGCCGACACGTGCGCGGCGGAGCCACCACCCGGGCCGGAGAAAGCGGAAGATGATCAGCGCACGGCCGCTCCGACGCTGATGGTCTTGCAGGCCCTGTCCGCCCTCCCCGAGTGCGAACGGGCCGTCGCCCGCCTCCGCTGGATTCACGGCAGGTCGCTGGCGGATATCGCTGCCGGTTTCGGCATCGCAATTGGCACCGTCAAGGC
>CALCHX010000029.1 GCA_937906875.1 uncultured Gemmatimonadota bacterium
GGGCATCACCTGCGCCCTCAAGAACCTCATAGGCATCAATGGCAACAAGGAGTTTCTGCCCCATCACCGGATAGGAGGTGCGGAAACGGGAGGCGATTGCTACCCCGGTGGCAGCCGGATAAAGCGCACATTGGAGTTCGTCTATGATCTCCAGAACTCCACCGACACGGCGATTGCCCAGGGAGCGCTCAGCATTGCCACCCGCGCTCTCCACCGCGCCGCCCACATAGCCGGCGACAGGCTTGGCGTGGAGGGATCGTGGTCAGGTAACGATACTATATGGCGCACCTGTCTGGACCTGAATCGGATCCTGCTCTACGGTCGCCCGGACGGCACGGTAGCTGACGTTCCGCAGCGAAAGGTGCTGAACGTGGTGGATGCGGTGATCGCGGGCCAGGGCGACGGCCCTCTCTCCCCCGAGCCGTTGCCACTGGGCTTGCTGCTGGCCGGCGCGAGCAGCGCGGCCATCGACTGGGTAGGCGCGATCCTCTTGGGATACGATCCGGAGCGAATACCGATCACAGCCCATGCGTTCGATGAGTTTCGCTGGCCCATCACCGATTTCAGCCCACAAGACGTGATCATCCGCGGCGTCCTGGGTGACGGCCCAGCCGCCCTCCTAACGGGGGCGCCACTGGCGACGCGAGCGACGAACTATCCACTCGGATGGTTGGACGCCGTCGCGGAGCCGGATGGGGCGCACACCGTCACGTCAGCGGCAAGCGATGAATCAGCGTGACTGATACCCCTGTCACACTCCGGGCATTTCGACTGTTGACATGGATGCCGTTCGGATGTTTCGTGGGAGAGTGATGACTGTCGTTCCAGCTGTGACGCGGCTCACGGGAAGTCGTCACCCAACGAACCCCACAACCGATCGGCAGGATCGCACGCCTCCAAACGGGGCATGTGACAAAGGCAAACCCGGCGAAAGCCGGCGACGCAAAGCTACGAGGCTAAAGCGCGCGACATCCGATCGCGTGGCCATGCCAGTCGGGCCGCCGAAGTGCCCCCAGAGGAGTAACGCATGCGTGCATCCCTTCTGGTGTCTCCGATCGTTGCGGCCCTCATGTTTGCCGGCTGCAGTAACGACACCAGTCTTCTTCCGTTCGAGAACGGCGCCCAGGCGTCGTCCAATGCCGTGGCCTTCACCACGGCTGTTCTTCGCACAGCGGTGGGCGATACTGCCCGCCTATCTCTGACGCGTTCGCGTCGAGCATCTGCCAGCGCTGAGACCATCCGCTGGCGTGTGGCCGACCCGATGATCGCCGGCATCGAGGACGGTCTCGTCTTTCCGCTATCCGAAGGCACTACCACGATCACAGCATCGGTCTCCGGTGGCGCGGCAGTGGCCACCGTCGTGACTTGGGGCGCGACCGAGGTTGACGGCCTCCACATCACGCCGTCGGCGGTGACGCTCAAGCCAGGCGGAACTGAGCAATTGGATGCCGAGCTAAGCTACTCAAATGGGCTGCGCGTCAAGTTGCGCACAAGTCCCACCTGGAGGACGCTCAACCCGAACGTCGCCACAGTCGTGAGCGGCAAAGTTACAGGTCATGCTGCTGGCGAAACAAGGCTCGTGGCCATCATGGGAGGCGCCTCGGACACCATCTCGGTCACCGTGGGCACGGGTCTCGAAATGCCTGGGGATCCGCCTCCTGCATCGCCGAGGTTGGCTGCGCCCGAGCTTCCTCGTGAGTATCTAAACACCGGCATGCCGGCGGTAACAGGGCGGACGATTCGCGTGGGATATGGAGACAATTTTCAGTCGGCTATCGATGATGCTCAGCCTGGTGACGAACTCGTTCTCGATGCGGGAGTCACCTACACAGGCACCTTTACGCTGAAAAAGAAGGCGGGTGATGGGTGGATCATCATTCGCACCAGCGGCGCTCTACCGCCCGAGGGTACGCGAGTCACACCGGCAGACTCACCCAGGTTGGCACGCCTTGTGGCCTCCCACGCCGCACAGCCCGTGATCCAGACGGAGGCCGGCGCGCATCACTACCGGCTCGTCGGGCTCGAGGTGACGGCGAAGGAAGGTGCTACGACGGCCCACGCGCTCGTTAACCTGGGTGACGGCAAGAGCAGCCAGAATACCATCGAGTCCCAGCCACACCACCTGGTGCTCGACCGAGTATACGTGCACGGCACGCCCACGCTCAACTTCCAGCGCTGCGTCGCCCTCCACACTGCCTCGACCGCCGTTATAGACAGTTGGCTGAGCGAGTGCCACGGTAATGGATTCGACAGCCAGGCCATCGTCGGCTGGAATGGCACCGGTCCCTACAAGATTGTGAACAATCGCCTCGAAGGCGCGGGCGAGAACGTGATGTTTGGCGGCGCCGACCCGTCCATTCCAAACGCACTGCCTTCCGACATAGAGATCCGCCGGAATCACTTCATCAAGCCAGCCGAGTGGAAGGGCGTGTGGTCAGCCAAGAACCTGCTCGAGTTCAAGATCGGGAAGCGGGTGCTGGTGGAAGGGAACGTGTTCGAGAATAGCTGGCTGGACGCACAGATCGGCTTCGCCATCAACTTGAAATCCACCAACGAGAACGGCAAGTCGCCCTGGGGCGAGACCAGCGATATCACCTTCCGCTACAATATCATACGAAACTCGGCGCACGGAGTGACCATCGCACCCAACCCGCAGAAGGGTAGTGCCGTCCCCGCCTCACGGTTCCTCTTCGAGCACAACGTCTTCGAGCGGATCGGCACGGGCGACTACAAGGGCGGCAGGCTGTTCCAGGTGACTGCCATAGATGACCTGACAATCTCGCACAACACCGCAATCAGCAGTCACAGCTTTCTGATACTGGGGAATGGCGGAACCTCGGCCAACCTGACGGTGACGGACAACATATTCGCCGGATCGGCCTACGGACTCAGCGGTGACGGCGCGGGCAGCGGCACTGCGGGACTCGACAAGCGTGCCCCCGGTTGGATTTTCAGCGGAAACGTCATCACCGGCGCCAAGGCGAACGCGTACCCAACCGGAAACTCCTTCCCCGCATCCCTCGGCGCAGTAGGATTCGTGGACTTTGCTGCTGGCAACTTCGAGCTTCTGGCGCCACAGCCGTCGTCGTCAGGAGCTGACGTCGCTCAGGTGCGAGCCATGACAGCCGGCGTTGTACGCTGAAGTGTTGGCAGGAATCAATTGCAGCCGCTGTTAGAACTGCGACCCATCGCTCCCAAGGGGAATGCGGGGGACCACCGAAGAGTGGTCTCCCGCATTCCGTTTCGCCATCTCGATCGCTCCTCGATGTTGCTGTCGCATCACATGGAGCTATCTTTACTCAACTCCGAGCCTTCCGACTGCCACCAGCAGCATGGACTGCCATGCCATCGATTGCTCTTGTCATGATGAGGTCGGCGCTGCCTGCAGTAGTCCTGTGTTGCAGCCAGCTCGCCGGCTGTAACGACAGCGCGGTACCGGGGGAGCCGACAGCCATCGTTCCGGCTCGTCAGTTGGCGGCGGGTGATTCACAGCCAGATTCCTTCATCAGGCTGGCATACACAGGCGCCATCGTAGGGGCTCCGGCGCTTCCTCGTGAGTATCTAAACACCGGCATGCCGGCGGTAACAGGGCGGACGATT
>CALCHX010000030.1 GCA_937906875.1 uncultured Gemmatimonadota bacterium
GCGAGAGGGCTGAGGGACAGGTGGGCGACAGGCCGCAGGATGAACACGACATAGAGCCAGGTGACCAGCACGGTGGCCGCCAGTCCTCCCAGGGCACCTTCGACCGTCTTGCCAGGACTCACCGACGGGATGAGCTTGTGCCGACCGATCGCCCGGCCCACGAAATACGCGCCGATGTCCGACGCCCAGGTAAGCACCATCGGCAGGAGCAGCAATGCCGTGCCGGCGGCGGCATCCACAGTCCACCGATGGTAGCGCAGCCCGTAGGCAAAGCTGAGCGCTCCCGCCGTGTACAGTACGCCGAAGACGGTGATCGAGACTGCTGCCAGAGGTCGGCCGTCCACGCCACGCTGCCAGATGGACAGGACCACGAGCGCGATCATGATCACCGCCAGCACACTGAGCGGGACGGCGAAGAGTCCCTCGTACCACGCCTGCACTGCGAGCGGGAAGGCAGCCGCGAGCCCGATGCCGACCGCCAGTGGACGCGTACCACCAGCCTGGGCCATCCGATGGAGTTCCCACGCGGCCAGCGCCGAGACGATACCGAGGAGGCCACCCAGCGCGCCTCCCCCGATGTAGACGGCCCCGAGCACCAGTGGTATGGCGACGACCGATACCAGTACCCGCTTCGAGAGTTCTCCCACGGGCGCGCTCAGGCCGGCACGCGACCGAAACGCCGGTCGCGTCGCTGGTACTCGCGCAGCGCATCAAAGAGCTGCTGACGCCCGAACTCGGGCCAGAGGACAGGGGATATCACGAGCTCGGTGTACGCCAGTTGCCAGAGGAGAAAGTTGCTGATACGCTGCTCGCCGGATGTCCGGATGAGGAGATCCGGATCGGGGCAGCCGGCAGTGTAGAGTCGTGCTCCTATCGCATCCTCGTCGATCGCATCGGCCGACAGGCGCCCCTCGACGACGTCGCGGGCAACTCGCCTCGCCGCCTCCACCAACTCGGCACGTCCACCGTAGGAGATGAAGAGGTTGAGTACCAGTCGATCATTGTCCGCCGTGCGCTCCACCACGTGAGCCACTGCCGCCGCCGCGGTCGGGGAGAGTCGCTGGAGGTCGCCGAGAACTCGCACCCGCACTCCTCGCCCGGCAAGCTCGCTGGTCTCGCGGGCGATGTATTCCTCCAACAACTGCATGAGAGCCGACACCTCTGCCGGCGGACGCTGCCAGTTCTCCTGGGAGAACGCAAAGAGAGAGAGCACCTTCACGCCGGCCTCGATGGCACCCTCAACCACCTCACGGACGGCCTTCATCCCTGCCCGATGACCGAAGGTGCGTGGAAGGTGGCGCTCGCGCGCCCATCTCCCGTTGCCGTCCATGATGATCGCGACGTGATCGGGAGTGGTATCCACGTGCAGCGGTGCGGGTGGGGCCAGGAGCGTCGGCAGAGGCAACAGGATATTCCTAGACTTCCATGATCTCGGCTTCCTTCCCCTTCAGGAGCTCGTCGAGCCGGGCAATGAAGTCGTCATGTGCCTTCTGGAGATCCTTCTCCGCGTTCTTCTTCTCGTCCTCGGATACACCCTCCAGCTTCTTCAGCCGGTCGCGGCCATCGGCGCGCACCTGACGGATGGCGATTCGGCCGTCCTCGGCGTACTTGTGCGCCTGCTTGACGAGTTCCTTGCGTCGCTCCTCGTTGAGCGAAGGCAGGGGAACCCGGATCACGCCTCCCATGTTGGACGGTTCGAGCCCGAGGTCGGCGTCGCGGATCGCCTTCTCCACCGCCTTCGCCTGCCCCTTGTCGTAGGGCGTGACAATGATCAACCGCGGCTCCGGCGCCGCCACGCTGGCGACCTGATTGAGCTGCATCTGCTGACCGTACATCTCCACGCGAACAGAGTCCAGCATGCCTGCGGACGCCTTGCCGGCGCGCACCGTGGCGAACTCGCGGCGGGCGCCATCCAGCGCCTTCTCCATGCTCGTACGAGCGTTCTGCAATATCTGCGGAATCATGCTCACTGGACCAGGGTACCGACCCGCTCTCCGCGCAACGCGCTCGCGACGGCGCCAGGTCTATTGATGTTCAGAACCACAAGGGGGAGCTTGTTCTCCTTGCACAGCGTGATGGCCGTCTGGTCCATGACGCCCAACTCCTCCAGCATCACGTCCCGATAACTGACCTGCGGGTAGAAGACCGCATCGGGGTTCTTCTTCGGATCCGCCGAGTAAACCCCGTCCACGCTCGTCGCCTTGATGATGACGTCAGCCTTGATCTGGATCGCTCTCAGGGCGGCGGCGGTATCGGTGGAAAAGTACGGATTTCCGGTGCCCGCCGCAAAGATGACCGTGCGGCCCTTCTCGAAGTGGCGGAGTGCCCGACGACGGATATAGGGCTCCGCCACCTCCTCCATCCTTATCGCCGTCATGACGCGGGTGTCCACGCCCTGGCGCTCGAGCATATCCTGGACGGCGAGGGCATTGATCACCGTGCCCAGCATGCCCATGTAGTCGGCCGCCACGCGATCCATTCCGAGAAGTGAGATCTGGGAGCCGCGGACGATGTTGCCACCACCGATCACCAGACCCACCTCGGCGCCCATCGCCACGACGTCGCCAATCTCCCGCGCCAGTCGGCTGATGGTATCGAAGTCGAATACGTGCCCCTTCTCTCCGGCCAGCGCTTCACCGGAGAGCTTGAGGAGAATGCGACGATACGTCAACGCCGGCACGGCGCTGCTCACGCCTCACCGAGCTGGTAGCGAATGAAGCGCCTGACGTGGATGTGCTCACCGAGACGCGCCGAGGTCTCCTTGACCAGATCGCCCACGCTCTTCTTCGGCTCGCGGACCCAGGCCTGGTGCATCAGCGCCACGTCCTTGTAGTAGGCCTCGACCTTGCCCTCCACGATCTTGTCGATGAGGTTTTCGGGCTTGCCGGCAGCGCGTGCCTGCTCGCTGAAGATCGCCCTCTCCTGCTCAACCCGGTCGGAGGGCACGCTGTCCTTGTCCACGCCGAGCGGGGCGGCCGCGGCGATGTGTTCGGCGATCAGGCGTCCGAGTTCCTTGAAGTCGTCGGTACGAGCGACGAAATCAGTCTCGCAGGCCAGTTCCACCAGGACGGCGATCTTGTTGTTGTGGTGGACATAGCTGCCGATGATTCCCTCTGTGGTCTCCTTCCCGGCCCGCTTCTCCGCCTTCGCGATCCCCTTCGTGCGCAGGTAATCGATCGCCTTCTCGATGTTGCCGTCGTTTTCCTGAAGGGCTCGCTTGCAATCCATCATGCCGGCGCCAGTGCGCTGGCGCAGCTCCTGGACGTCCTTTGCCGTAAAGCTCATCGTATCGTTCCGTCGGTTCAGTTGCGTAAGAACGCCGCCGGCGGTGGGCGCCGGCGGCGTATCAAGTGTACAGTGCCCGACGGGCGGGCACTAGCCGGGGCGGCCAGGCCGCCCCGATGATCACTCGGAAGCGTCGCCGGCCGGAGTGGCGACCGGAGGCGTCGCCGGAGCGCTGGCCTCAGCCGGCGGCGTGGTCGGTGGAGTGTCGGATGGCACGCTTGCTTCCGGTGCCGGAGTGGCGCCTGAAGCTGTGCTGTCGCCAGCGGCAGCCGGTGTCGCCGCCTCGACCGCAGCGCCGGCGGGCGCTTCAGCGCCCTCGGCAACCTCACTCCCGTCCGCACCACGGCGCAGGGCAGCGATCGCCTCCGGCTTGGCACGACGGCGACGCGGACGACGACGACGCTTCTTGTCGTCACCTTCCACCTCGGCGGCGCCACGATCGGAGCTGTAGGTGTACGACTCCCCCTCCTCGGTATCCTCACGGGTGGGAGCCTCGAGACGCGCCTCGATGATGGTATCGGCGAGTGCGTGCGTGATCAGCTCCACCGACCGGATGGCGTCATCGTTGCCGGCGATCGGCACCGTGATCAGGTCAGGATCAGCGTTGGTATCGACAATGGCGACGATCGGAATGCCAAGCTTGTTGGCCTCGCTGACGGCGATCCGCTCCTTCTTGGAGTCGACCACGATCATCAGGCCGGGCAGGCGCGTGAGGTTCTTGATACCGGAGAGGTTCTTTGACAGCTTGTCGCGCTGACGGCCGAGCATCAGCCGCTCCTTCTTGGTGTAATTCGAGAAGTCGCCGCCTTCCTCGCTGCCGCTCTCCAGCTCCTTGAGCCGCCGGAGCTGCTTCTTCACGGTCTGGAAGTTGGTCATCAGACCACCCAGCCAGCGCTCCGTGATGAACATGGCGCCGCAGCGCTCGGCCTCCTCCTGCACGATCGCCGCGAGCTGGCGCTTGGTGCAGACGAAGAGCACGCTCTCACCTCGCAGGACGACCTCGCGGACCAGCTTCTGCGCCAGTTCCAGTTGACGGAGCGTCTTGTTGAGGTCGATGATGTGGATCCCATTGCGCTCGGCAAAGATGAAGCGGCGCATCTTGGGGTTCCAGCGACGGGTCTGGTGTCCGAAGTGGACTCCAGCCTTGAGCAGATCGTCGATATCGGGCTGTGACATTTATTCTTGGTACCGTGACAGAGGGTTGGATCTGCCGTATCCGTCGCCGCCCGGCGCTACCGACCATCTGGGCCGGCACCCGCGCGCGAGCTCGGGATACGTGAGTGATGTGAGACCGTTCGGTGGTGTGCTGTTCCGGAGGCGCATCGCTCTCCGGAACAGCGCGCCAGCCGACGACGGCCTAGCGCTTGGAGAACTGGAAGCGCTTGCGAGCCTTGGGACGGCCCGGCTTCTTGCGCTCCACGGCGCGTGCATCGCGCGTGAGGAGCCCGAGTTCGCGTAGCCTGCGACGCTGACCCTCGTCCAGCTTGACGAGAGCACGGGCGACTGCCAGACGGAGTGCGCCGGCCTGGCCAGAAACGCCACCGCCGGAGATGTGAGCCATGACGTCGAACTGTCCCAGTGTATCGGTGGCCTGGAAGGGCTGCTGAATAGCTGAGACCAGGGTGGGGCGTGGGAAGTAATCGCCGAGCGTGCGCCCGTTGATGTCCCACTTGCCGCTGCCCGGCTTCAGGTAGACGCGGCAGACCGCTTCCTTGCGGCGTCCGACCGTATGCGTGGTGCCATTTTCCGCCATGTTACCTGGCCTCGCTCTTCGGGAAGGTCATGACCTGGGGCTGCTGCGCGGTGTGCGGATGCTCGCTGCCAGCGTAGACGCGGAGCTTCCGGCGCAGAGTCGTACGGGCGAGAGCCGTCTTGGGAAGCATGCCGAAGACGGCCTTCTCGATGATCCTCTCGGGGTGCTTGGCCATCATCGTGGCGTAGGGCGTGAACCGCTCGTGTCCCATGTAGCCCGTGTGACGGAAGTACTGCTTCTGCTCGGCCTTGCGGCCGGTGACCTTCACCTTGGACGCATTGATGACGATGACGTGGTCACCGGTGTCCATGTGGGGCGTGAACATCGGCTTGTGCTTGCCGCGCAGGACCATTGCGATCTGCGTTGCGAGTCGACCGAGGACCATGCCCTCGGCATCGACCACGTACCACTTGTGCTCGATGTCCGCGGGAGTCGCGCTGTAGGTTTTCATGAAGTTCCAGGGGCCCAACTTCGGATGGGTCGTACGCCTCACCGGTGCGTAGTGCAACCCGGGTCTCGGCCGCCGGTCAAGGCAGTTTTGGACAGACCCGGAAGTTAAGACAAAACCTTGCGCGCTGTCAACTTGGCGGGCTCGAAATAACCAGCCGGAGCTCGCTGGCGGCCCTCCTCAGCCCAGCTCCACCACGACCGCGCCCCGGTCCACCGTGCTGCCCACCTCGGCGTTGATGCGGGTAACCCTGCCGGCGGAGGTGGTGCGGAGTTCGTTCTCCATCTTCATGGCCTCCATCACGACTATACTCTGCCCTGCCGCCACCTCGTCGCCCACGGCCACGCCGATGCGCACTATCAACCCCGGCATGGGCGCCACCAGCGGAGCCGGTCCGCCCGCCTCCGCCCTGGCCGCGCTCAGGTCGCGAATCGCCCGACGGCGCTCATCCAGGGCCTCGGCGTCGTAGCGCCAGCCGTCCACCCAGAGGGTGTACGCTCCACGCTCGCCGGTGCGCCGGGCAATCACCCGGTGCACCCTGTCACCGATCGTCACCAGACGCACCGGAGTGCCAGCGACCTCAACCAGCCGCGCTTCGGCATCTGCGCCGTCCACCACTGCCCGGCCGCCAGCCAGCTCGACTTCCACCCGCTCGGCGCTCAGATCCACGATGTACTTCAACTCTCCTCCGGTATCAGTTCGCACACGCTCTCCACGTGCGCCGTTTGCGGGAACATGTCGAAACAGCGCAGACCGGCCACCCGATACCCCGGGAGCCGCGCGACGTCACGAGCCAGCGTGGCCGGGTTGCAGCTCACGTACAGGATGGCCCGCGGTGGCTGGTCGGTGAGCGCCCCGGTCACTCGCTCATCCACTCCGCCCCGCGGCGGATTGAGGATTACGACGTCGGCCGGCAGCTGCGCGGCCAGCAGGTCCTCCACCCGGCCGGTGAGTACCTGCGATGGTGCAGGGAGCCGGCTGCCCGCCCAGGCGCTGGCCTCGGGATCCATCTCTATAGCCGTGACCTGCACCCCTGAGGCTGCCAGCGCGACCCCATGATCGCCCGCCCCGGCGTAGGCATCCACCACCGTAGCGGGCTCATGGCTGAGCACGCGACCGCGCAGATACTCATCCACCTCGCCCGCCATCGCCGGGTTCACCTGGGCGAAGCTGGCGCCGGGCTCGGCAGAGTCGCGACGGTCATGCAGCAGCCTGCGCGGCGAGTTCTCCGGCGTCCACCAGAGTGCGGCGAGCGACGGTACGGAGTCGAAGAATCGCTTGGCCCCTGGCCACTTGCGACCACCCTCGAGCACGAACGACGCACCGCTATCGAGCAGGCGTACTGCCCCGCGTAACGAGGGCACGGCGGGGAACAGTGGGGCCTGGACGAGTATCTCGCGCCAGATCTCAACGACCCGGAGGTCGGTGATTGGGCAATCGGCGAGCGGGAAGACCCGGCCCGGCGCGTCGTATGGATGCAGGCCTGCCACCCATCCCTGTGGCCGGCGGCGGAGCGCCAGCGTCAGCTTGCGCCGGTAGCGCCACTGCAGCGGCGCCGGCACTATCTCGGGTGGGGCAGTCTCGCGACGGCCGATGCGACTCATCGCATCGGCCACCAGGCGCGACTTGGCCAGGAGCTGCGCATCATAGTCCAGGTGCTGGAGTTGACAGCCTCCACAGTTGTCCTCGACGTAGTGAGGACAGGGGGGCTCGACGCGAGACAGGGATGGTTGGTCGAGCGAGAGCATGTGGCCGCGGGCAAGGCGACCGTGAAGCGTATACTCGATCTCGGCGATGTCGCCGGGAGCGGTGCGCGGCACGAATACAACCAGGCCATCGGTCCTCGCGACGCCATCGCCTCTGGCGGCTATGGAGTCGATCTCGACACGCGCGCGCTCGGCCATCAGCGACGCAGTCCTGCCAATCGAGCTGCGCGCGCCCACTCGCTGGGTGCTGAGGCATCGTTGGCGACAGCGGGCGAGGCTGCATCACTGCGAATGGCGACTGCAGGCCGCACGCGCTCGGCGTCGGCCAGCAGTGCTGCGGCTATGGCGGCGATGCGCACCCCTTCCGCCGGAGGCGGAGCCTGGGTGAGAGCCTCGAGGTTCCGTTCCAGCCACTGGATCGAGATGTCGCCCGAGCGATAGTCGGGATTCTCCATGACACGCAGGTGGAAGTCACGCGAGGTGTCCACTCCCTCGATCGTGAGTTCCAGAAGGGCACGGTGCATCCGTGCGATTGCCTGCTCCCGAGTGCGCGCGTGAACGATCAACTTCGCGAGCATCGGATCGTAGAACAGCCCAACCTCGCTTCCAGTCTCGATGCCACCGTCCCATCGCACGCCGGGACCGCTGGGAAGATGGAGGTAGGTGACCCGGCCGGTGCTGGGCAGGAAGCCATTGGCCGGGTCCTCGCTCGTGATACGACACTCTATGGCCCAGCCATTCGGGGTGAGCTGATCCTGAGAGAACGGCAGACGCTCACCGGCGGCAATACGGATCTGCCACTGCACCAGGTCCACCCCCATCACCAGCTCGGTGACCGGGTGCTCCACCTGGATTCGCGTGTTCATCTCCAGGAAATAGAAGTTGCCGTCGCGGTCGAGCAGGAACTCGCAGGTTCCGGCGTTCACGTAGCCGGCAGCTCGCGCCGCGGCGACGGCCGTCTCACCCATGCGCGCTCTCAGTTCAGGACCCACCGCTACGCTGGGCGCTTCCTCGATCATCTTCTGGTGACGGCGCTGTATGGAGCACTCCCGCTCACCAAGGTGAAGGACGGTACCGTGCTGATCGGCCAGGAGCTGGATCTCGACGTGTCGCGGTCCCTCGATGTACTTCTCTACGTAGACCGCATCATCCCCGAACGCGTTGCGAGCCTCACGCCTGGCGGAATCCAGGGCGTCGGCCATCTCGGCGGCCTCGCGGACCACTCGCATTCCCTTGCCGCCGCCTCCGGCAGCAGCCTTGAGCAGCACCGGGTAGCCGAAGCGATCGGCTATCGAGCGCGCCTCGTCGGCGTCGGTGAGCGCCTCCTGGGTGCCCGGAACCACGGGCACCCCAGCGTCCAACGCGAGCTGTCGCGCGGCAGTCTTGCTGCCCATGGCCGCAATTGCACTGGCCGGTGGTCCGATGAACACGAGGCCGGCATCCGTGACGGCCTGGGCAAACCACTCCCGCTCGGCCAGGAAGCCGTAACCGGGATGGATGGCCTGCGCACCCAGACGGAGGGCGACCTCGATCAGGCGATCCCCCAGCAGGTAGCTCTCCGCCGACGGAGCGGGGCCGATGCACACCGCTTCGTCAGCCTCGCGCACATGCGGCGCCGCGGCGTCGGCCTCGGAATAGACGGCGACCGAGCGCACGCCCAGCTCGCGGCAGGCGCGCACGATGCGGAGGGCAATCTCGCCTCGATTGGCGATAAGAATCTTGTCAAACATCTCCAACTCCGTGGGATGCGACCAGTACGATATGAGGCATGCGCCGTCAGAGAGGGATATTGCCGTGCTTGCGCGGAGGGTTCTGATCGCGCTTGCCCTGCAGCGTATCCAGCGCATCAATAAGCCGGGGACGGGTGTCGGACGGATCGATAATGTCGTCCAGGTAGCCGCGCCCCGCGGCGATGTATGGATGGGCAAACTTCAACCTGTACTCCTCGATCCGAGCGTCGGTCGCCGCCACCGGGTCATCCGACTCGGCGATCTCTTTCCGATACAGGATCTCGACCGCTCCCTTGGGCCCCATGACGGCGATCTCCGCGCTTGGCCAGGCGACGTTGTAGTCGCCGCGGATGTGCTTGGAGCTCATCACGTCGTATGCGCCGCCATACGCCTTGCGAGTGATCACGGTGAGCTTGGGTACCGTGGCCTCGGCGTACGCGAAGAGCAGCTTCGCTCCATGCTTGATGATCCCGCCATGCTCCTGCGCGACCCCTGGCAGGAAGCCCGGCACATCCTCGAAGGTGACGAGCGGGATGTTGAAGGCATCGCAGAAGCGGATGAAGCGAGCTGCCTTCACCGATGCATTGATGTCCAGCACTCCGGCCAGGACAGCCGGCTGGTTGGCCACGATGCCGACACTGTAGCCGCCCAGGTGCGCGAAACCACACAGAATGTTCCCGCCGAAATCGGGCTGTACTTCGTAGAGTTCCCCGTCGTCGACCACCAGCCGCAGGACATCGCGCATGTCGTAGGGCTTGTTCGGATTCTCGGGCACGACGTCGCGCAGCGAGTCGTCGCGCCGGTCGCGAGGGTCGGTACCGGCACCTCGTGGCGGCGAGTCAATGTTGTTGGACGGTACGTAGCGGAACAGATCCCGGATGGCCTGCAGACAGCCCAGTTCGGAGTCGTGGGTGAAGTGGGAGACGCCGGAAACCGATGCGTGGGTATCCGCTCCGCCCAACTGCTCCATCGTCACGTCCTCGTGGGTCACCGTCTTCACCACGTTGGGGCCGGTGACGAACATGTAGCTCGTGCCGCGAACCATGTAGGTGAAGTCGGTTATCGCTGGAGAGTACACCGCGCCACCCGCACACGGGCCCAGGATGGCCGAGATCTGCGGCACGACGCCGGAGGCCATGACGTTCCGCAGGAAGATGTCCGCGTAGCCGCCCAGCGAGACCACTCCCTCCTGGATCCGGGCGCCACCGGAGTCGTTCAGCCCGATGACGGGCGCGCCATTGCGCACCGCCAGATCCATCACCTTGCAGATCTTGGCGGCGAACGACTCGGAGAGCGAGCCGCCGTAGACGGTGAAGTCCTGGGAGAATACGTAGACTATGCGTCCCTCTATACGCCCGTAGCCCGTCACCACCCCGTCGCCATAGATGGGAGCCTGTCCCTCTTCCAGACTCCGGCTGACAACGAAGCGGTCGATCTCGACGAAGGAACCCTCGTCGAGCAGGATGTCGAGGCGCTCGCGAGCGGAGAGCTTCCCCTTTTCGTGCTGTGCCTTGAGGCGTGCGGCGCCGCCGCCCAGCTCCGCCTCGGCGCGACGGCGCTCGAGGAGCGCCAGTTTCTCGGTCATGGACATGGGCGGGAAGCTATATGGCGCCGGCGTACGATGGGAGCCCGGGCTGCAGTGGCATTTCTGTGAGAGTGCACTTTCGCGACGCGTGAAGCCGCACAGCAACACCGCCCGGTCAACGTAAAATCGACGGGCAGTGCTGAGTTCAGAGGGCAGTTACGCTCGGTCTGAAGCGAGTTACACATTCTCGCGACCTGCGAGTAGCTGGTGCATGGAGTGGAGGTTGTGATCACCACCGATGGCCAGCGAGAGTACTTCAGACGGCAGGCGACGAAGTGGATACGCTGCTGACGACCATCCAGGAACCTGATGTCGCTCTGGCCGAGGTCGAACTGAGCGAACTCGCCGGCTACCCGCCAGAGCGGACCATCAGGTCCGAGGGGAGCTTCTCCTTCTCTCGGTGGTAGATGCGGTAGAAGGTGCTCTCCCTGAGCACCCGGCCTTCCTCGACTGGGAACTCACCTCCGTTCGCACGACCGGCGCTGGGGCGGACAGCGTGCACTACCTCGGGCCCGTTCCAGCAGAGTACGTGGCCTCTGCGGAAGTCTGGTCGACCATGTCTCAGGCGCCATTCACCGTCCGGGACGACACAGTCATCGTCGGCTTCGCTGGCGTCAACCAACCGCTTGTCTTGGGTCCGGATGAGTCGGTGATCGACACCGTAAACCCGGCGGCGGTACGACGGCGCGGCGTGCCCCCAGAGCAGCACGGCGACCTCTTTCTGCCGCCGGTTACGTCTCGCTGATGTCGCCCGATAGGCAGACGGCGTGCGGCGATGCAGTGGTGTCGCACCGAGCGGTGTCGTTAGCCGCATACGACAGAGTCGCCAGTCGAACAAAGAAGGTCCTCGGTGTACGCTTGGAGGTGACAGTGGCACTGACGCCCCCGCTATCGTATACAGACAAGGCGACAGAAACAAGAATAAGCCTGGATGCCGCTGGGCCGTTCACATACCTTTCACAGACAAGACGACGGCTCACTCATATTGGCAGAGAGGGTTCCGGCCATGCTATGCCCGTGGCAGCAACCGCAGATGAGGGACGGCTACACCCACGCAGGCGAGCGCGCCCGAAGGGTGGGCCGCGGAAGCGCTCCGATTCCACTCCGACCGGGGGGGGGCGGCGGCATGAGCCACCCAGAGCGAGTGTTGGTGACCTGGCTGCCGCCGGACGAGGACCGATGGTTGCGACGGGTAGTTCCGGGCGCCGAAGTCATCCGGTGCCAGAACCAGCAGATGATCATCGACCTGGCGGATCGGGCCGATGTGCTGATTCTCGACCCGCTGCTGGCCCGGAGCTGGTTGCATGACGATGGCAGCCGCCGAGTGCTCGGCGGCACTCCGGTAATCCTGCGAGGTGCGCTCGACGAGGCCTTCGTGCGGTTGGTCAGTGAGTGTTCGCGGAGCCTTTCACACTGCTTCGTCTCCCTACGGCAGTTCGACGACCTGGCCTCCGACCTGAAGCACGTGCTGGATCATGGAGGCGCGGCTGACCCGGCACTGCTTCTCGTCGATATGGTAGTTCCCCTTGTTCCGACCGAGGCCCAGCTACCACTGGTCGGGGCCGCAGTACTGGGCCGCCGCCGCACCAGGCTGCCGGCTTTCGCAAGGTGCTGCTCCCTCTCCCCACGTGCGCTCGAATACAGGTTGGAGCGTTACTCACTGCCGCACGCCGGCAAGCTCCTCGGCTGGAGCCTCTCGCTTCACGCTCTGTGGCGCCATGAAGTGCTCGACTGGCCGCTGAAGCGCTGCGCAACGACTGCGGCGTTCTCGGAGAGCGGTTCGTTGTCGGCGTACATCGGTCGCCATGTGCAGCACCGCCCCCATGCCATGCGCGAGTCGGGCGGCTTCGGGCAACTCCTGGCCCGCTGGGGCGCACTCTTCGAGTGCAGACTCGAGTGCCCGCCGCGACCACCGGTTACGGCACCATGAATGCTCGCACGGCGGGATAGTCATCTTCCGTGTCGATCACGAAGACCCGCCCTCCCCCAGTCGCCATGCCACTGGGCGTGAAGGGAAGGAGAAAGCTACTCATGTAGACGCCGTCTTCGAGGGCGTAGCGATCCACCAGACGGTCCCGGAATTTCGAGCGACCACCGAAGGCGACCAGGAGCTCCGCTTCATCCACCGCAGCCGCGTGGGCTGCCCTCACCAATCCTTTCTGGAAGCGGATGAAGGTACCGCCAGCGCCCGTCTCGCGCGTGAGGGCGGGGAATGGCACCGGCTCCACATAATCACGCGCATAGAGCGGCAGACTGTCCTGCTGTCGGTAGAGCGCGAAGCCCGGTCCGTACTTGAGGGCGAGCACACAGTCGCCGCGCGGCCCTGCCGCGAGAAGGCTCTGGGTGGCCAGCTGGTGTAGCTCGCGAGCATCTGGCCACGGCAATGGTACTTCCAGCACAACCACCGAATCGGCGAGCCAGATCAGGGGGGGCTGACCACCAGAGCGAGAAGACAACGTGAGCAACCTGTCGTCAGCCGTGACACAGGCGTCTCTCGGGGCAGACAGGACGCGCCAACGCACCATACGCCTGGTGCTGCCAGTGGAGGGCTCGAGATAGGTGAGACGGAGATTCTGCCAGTCGAGCGCGAGGAAGTCGCCGCCAGGCGTGCGCGCGACTGTGACGAACGCACTGTATTCGTCTGGCCCCTTCCCCCGCCGACCTACCTGCCACTGGACCTCGCCGGTGGAAGCCGAGTAGGCGGTGAAGCGTCCGTCCATCCCGTCATACACGACGACGCGCTCCGGGTCGGCCGCCAGCGACATCGGCAGCGTGACCAACGAGTCGTCACGCGACCCTCCATGCGCCCAGAGCGGCGCCAACTCGCCACCGCGAATCAGGCGTGCCCCTTCCCCTATGGGCTCATCCTGCCTAGTCTCCCGGGAGCGCTGGGAGTCGGCGTTTACAGCGATGTCGTCGGTAGCACCGGATGATGGCAGTGGCATCGCGACATCATCCATCGGAATCTCCGCGCCTTCGACCTGTGATGTTGGCTGAGGGATCGGAACAGAGTCCCGTGGCTGCGCATCCGGATCGGCCGGCGAACATGCGCATGCCAACAGGCAGGCCGTGCAGATCGCTCCTCGAAGGAGGGAAGTCGTCATCTCGCGATTTCGCTGAAGGTGTTCCCAACGCTCAGTTGAGCGCTCCGGTTCATGACCGCGGCAAGATGCCCGATCACCTGCACCAGGTGGTCCTGGAGGCGGGCAACCTCCGGCACCGCTGCTATGAGCACGATCTCATCGTTCGCTCCTACCCCCACGACCAGTGGTGACGTTCGGCGGTAGGAGCTGGCGAGGCGACGCGAGAAGTCCCCTGAGGCAATGCTGGCACGGCCAAGTCGCGTCAACCGCACCAGGTCAGTCACCTCTGGAGAAGCAGTCAACTGGTCGAGAAAAACGACCGTGTCCACACTGTCTCCACTCTGCGAGAGGTGACGAGCCAGTCGGGTCAGCGGCGTGAGCCACGCTTCACAGTCCGAAGAACCGAGGACAAGCATCACGCGAAGCGAAGCCGCAGGACGGCTGACCGCAAGCTGGGACGCTCCGACCTCACCGAGGATACTGCGGCTGGCTGATGTGATCGAGCTGGTTCGTCGCTCGACCACCGTGACAGCGACGAAACCCAGCGCCACCATCCCGACGATGATCACCTTCGACAGTCCGGTCAATACAGACCTCGCACGATCGTGGTGGAAGTGGCCGGTGCTACGACTGGCTCTGCTATGAAGCAGGCCGTGCATGCCGACCGCATGGTACGCCGGACCCATCGCCGGGACATCTCGAACTGGAGGCGCCGAACTATCAGGTTTGACTCGGATCCCCCATCAGAGGAATCTCGGGATACCAGCAGTCACCGTCAATACACACCGGATCAGGCGGGATCCACCAGCCGCAGTCGTCAATCTTGGTTGGGCAGCTCGGGCCGTCATAGGCCATCGCTGGTTGCGTGTCGAATGACAGCGCGGCAAGAAAACCGCCTGCTGTGAGTGCCAGTACGACGGTGGTGAGACGCTTCATCATTCCATTCTCCTGAAAGGTGGGTACACGCCGTGGACTCTCCCGCTTTTCCATATTCAGCCTGGCGCTGCCATGATCGGTGCCAACAACCATTCCAGCTAGTAATCGGTGCACTGCACAGAGTTGATAGGTTCCGCCCTGGGCGCCGCTGCGCTGCTCTCATACAGTGAATGTGTGGCCTCGCTCGCTTACCGAACAGTGTCATCTGGCGCAATCCCGTGCCGTTCGCCGCATACAACTGAACCGCGCCGGGTATTCAGGAGACTTGTTTAGTTGGTGCTTCAGGGTTTGGTGTGGGTACGGTAGGTTACCGTCCAGCACAATCATCCGGCGGGGAGTTGTGGAGGACAGGGATCTCTATCAGGCGATCCTCGGCTCAGAGAGCCGTGGACGGTCGAGCGGCCCGATACGGGCCTTGTTCGGCCGCTTTTGACCGACGAATGTGCCGTCGGCTTCGGCCAATTGACCGAAGCCGACGGAATCAGGCACTGATAATCGGCCTTTCCAGCAACCTCCTAAGGACTGAGGCGCCTGAATGGTGGGGATCCGACCCATGATTTTGCACGGCGCACGGCGAACGCCTGAGCGTGCGGTAGGACAGGTCGACGAGGCAAGGCAAGCGCGTGGCAGAGCGGTCAGTTGATCCACGAGCACCGCAACTCCTTTTGGGGAAGGCGCAACTTCGCGGCGCGTGAGACCAGGACGCAACACCGCCCGGTCAACGTGAAGTCGACCAGGCGGTGTTGAGTTCAGGCTGCGATTACGCTCAGAGCGTCTCCGCCTCGCTGGCAGTAGGCTGCTCCGGAACTTCCGGTGAGGCTGCCTCTTCATCTGCTGGCGCAGTATCCACTTCCGACTCATCGTCGGCTGCCGGTGCGTCAGCTTCGGCCTTCGGAGCGTCAGCCTCAGCCTTCGGAGCGTCAGCTTCGGCCTTCGGCGCGGCGACATCATCCTCGCCGTCCATGTCGTCCGACGGGTGCACCGTGGGCGGGGTCTCCGGCCGCGGCGGCTGCTCTTCCGGGATGCTCGTGACCGTGAGGACAATGCGGCGGTGGATCGGATCCACCTCGAGCACGCGCATGTCGAGGTTCATCCCCTCGTACACGACATCGGCCGGGCTCGCCACCTGCCCACCCTGGGCGAGCTGGCTGACCGGGACGAAGCCCTCGATGTCGTTGCCCATGTCGACCACGACACCCTTGTCCATCAGTCGCACGACCGATCCGCGCAGCTCGGTGCCCACCGGGAGGGTCTCCCCGATGTGCAGCCACGGATCCTCGTCGGCCTGCTTGAGGCCGAGTGAGATGCGCTTGTTGTCGGCGTCGATGTTGAGGATCACGACGTCGACCGTGTCACCCTTCTTCACGACTTCCGACGGGTGCTGGACGCGCTTGGTCCAGGACATGTCGGAGATATGGATGAGTCCGTCGATGCCCGGCTCGATCTCCACGAAGGCGCCGAAGCTGGTGAGGTTGCGAACCTTGCCGGAGATGCGGGTGCCCACCGGGTACTTCACCGGCAGGACCATCCACGGATCCTGTTCCGTCTGCTTCATGCCGAGGGAGATCTTCTCCTCTTCCTGATCCACCTTCAGCACCACTGCCTCGATCGCCTCACCGATGGAGACGAGCTTGGACGGATGGCGGACGTTGCGCGTCCAGCTCATCTCGCTGATGTGGACGAGGCCCTCGATGCCCGGCTCGAGCTCGATGAAGGCGCCATAGTTGGTGATCGAGACCACCTTGCCGGTGACACGCGTACCGACCGGGTACTTCTCGGCCACGTCCTTCCACGGATAGGCCTGGAGCTGCTTGAGGCCGAGCGAGATGCGCTCGCGCTCCCAATCGATGTCCAGGACCTTGATCTCCAGCTCCTGACCGATCTGGACCATCTCCGACGGGTGGGAGATGCGTCCCCACGACATGTCGGTGATGTGAAGCAGGCCGTCGACACCGCCCAGATCGATGAAGGCACCGAAGTCGGTGATGTTCTTGACGACGCCCTTCCGCACCTGGTCCTTCTGGAGCTCCTTCATGAGCTTCTCACGCTTGCCGGCGCGCTCGGCCTCGAGGATCACTCGACGCGAGACGACGATATTACGGCGGCGCTTGTTGAGCTTGATGATCTTGAACTCGTACTTCTGGCCAAGCAGTTCGTCGATGTTGGGAACCCGACGGAGGGCGATCTGGGAGCCCGGGAGGAATGCGTCAACGCCCATGAGGTCGACGACGACACCGCCCTTGATCTTCTTGACGAGCGTGCCCTCGACGGGCTCGTCGTTCTCATAGGCGAGACGGATCTTCTCCCAGACCCGCATGAAGTCGGCCTTCTTCTTGGAGAGGACGACCGAGCCTTCCTGGTCCTCGAGATGCTCGAGGAGTACCTCGACCTCGTCCCCTTCCTTGAGGTCGGGCATGTCCTTGAACTCCTCCATCGGGATCGTCCCTTCGGACTTGAACCCGATATCGAGCACGACGAGGTTGTCGCGGATCTCCATGACCGTGGCCTTGACGATCTCTCCTTCTTCAATGGAGGCCATCGTGCCCTGGTACATCTCGATCATCGCCTCGAACTCTTCGGACGAGTACTCGTCCTCCTCGTAGAGTTCGGGGCGGCGGTTGGCAAGCGGACGCAACTGCGACTTCTGCAGGTCGCGCTTCTCGCGCGGCGTCAGGGGCGTGCCGGTTGTGGGGGTTTCCTGTTCGAGCTCGGCCATACAGAAGGGGATCTCCTGGAAACGCGGAGGTTTAGGCTCGCCGCGACGAGTCTGGGGTTTGGCGCCCTGATCCGCGAATTTCGCGGGTCGGGACGCAGGACTCCCGCGACAGTCCACGGGAGCCTGGAATAATAGAACAATGAAGCGACAGCGTCAACATCAGGAACTCTCAGGGACCCCCCTGCACGGCACGGGCCAGCGCCACGATACGCTCCACCTGCTCGCGCTGTGTGAGGTAGGTGCTATCGATGAGCACCGCGTCCACCGCTTTCACCGTCTGGGTGGAGTCCATCACGTCCCGACGCACGAGCTGTTCCGTCTCGGCGGCGATCTCCGCGTCACTGGGAGCCCGCTCGAGCCTCTGTACAAGGCGACGCCGCGCTCGCTCCCACGGGTCGGCCACGAGGAAGATCTTGAGGGTAGCGTCGGGAAAGACAGCGGTGCCAATGTCGCGACCATCGACAACCAGATCATGGTGCTTCGCCAGTTCCCGCAGTTGAGCGTCCACCCACTGCCGCACGCCCGGCATGCGCGCCACTCTGGAGACGGCGGCAGTCACTGCCTCGCCACGCAACTCCTCCTCGGCCTCCTCGCCGTCCAGAAGGCAACGAAAGGTGGTACCGCTCGGCGCTATGGTGCACGTCCGGTTGGCCGCTTCGAGGACCGAATCCTCACTCCAGTCATCCGCCGGGCCGTTGCGGCGCAACCTGGCGGCGGTAGCAGCACGATAGAGCGCTCCGGAGTCGGCGTGGAGCAGTCCCAGTTCGCGAGCCACCCACTGCGCTGTCGACGATTTTCCGGATGCCGCGGGTCCGTCGATTGCCACTACCAGCCGATGGCCGCTCAAGAGACCACCCTGGCAAGGTCGCTCCAGAACGACGGGTAGGAGACAGCTACGCAGTCGCGATCATCGATCTCGACAGCGCTTCCAGGGAGGGCTCCGAGCACCCCGAAGGCCATCGCCAGCCGATGATCGCCGTGGGTGCTGATCCGGCCGACGAGCGGGCTCGTGCCGCCCCGCACGCGCAGCCCATCGGGAAGTTCCTCCGCATCCACGCCCAATCGGCGCAGGTTGGTGACGACGGCAGCTATACGGTCGCTCTCCTTGACACGCAGTTCCGCGGCACCGCGGATCTCCGTCACTCCGGTGGCCCTGGCGGCCAGGCAGGCGACGAGCGGTAGTTCGTCGATCATGGAAGGAACTTCTTCCTCCTTCACCACAGTGCCGCTGAGCGTCCCCGGGGCGACGTCGATACTGCCGACCAGTTCCCCGCCCTCCTCGGCTGCCTCGATCCGAACCTTCGCTCCCATCCGCTCGAGCAGTCGGAAGAAGCCAGCACGCGTGGGGTTCAGACAGACCCCTGTCAGCCGCAGGGTGCCAGAGTCGGCGAGCGCCGCCAACGCCGCCAGAAAGGCGGCCGAGGACGGATCGCCAGGCACGCGAGTGTCGAATGGTGCCAACTCATCGACCGGTAGCACCTCGGCTCCGTCCCCGTGGAAGCGCACCGGAACGCCGCGGGCGGCCAGCATCCGTTCGGTGTGGTCCCTTGACGGTGCCGGCTCACGGACACGCGAGGAGATGCCCGCCATGACGGCGGCGAGAAGGACGGCGCTCTTGATCTGTGCGCTCGCCGCCTCGCTCACGTAGTCGATCTGATGTAGAGGGGCGCCGACCACATCCATGGGAAGGCCGCCGCCAGGCGGGAGAAGCACCGCTGCGCCCATCTTCCGCAGCGGAACGGCAACTCGACCCATGGGCCGACTGCTCAGGCTCCTGTCTCCCTCGAACCGGGCAGTGACGCCAGCTCCAGCTACCACGCCGGCCATCAAGCGGGCGGTGGTGCCGCTGTTTCCACAGTCCAGAACCGCCTCCGGAGACTTCAGCCCGCGCAAGCCGACACCACGCACCACCATGTCACTGCTCAGGCTCGGGACGGCTACACCGAGAGCCCGAAGGACGCCGGCGGTGGAACCGATGTCCGCTGATTGCAGGATGTTCGTGACACGCGATGGGCCCCGCGCGACCGCCGACAGGATGAGTGCGCGGTGGGAGATGCTCTTGTCACCAGGCACTGCAACCTCACCATCGACCCTCACGAAACTCTCCAGGCAGGTCTGGAATCGGGCAGTGGGACCTCGTCGGGCGGTGTGGAGGCGGAACGGACAGAGCGGCGACAGCGCTGGCGGGCACTGGCCGCCGCTCGACTCTGGGCGGTCGTCATGAAGCCAAAGATACAGCATTCAGCGGCGCGGCGGAGTCCCTGATTGGCAGCCGAGGAACCTCTGCCGGCGCGAGGACCTGGCGAGACCTCATTCCGGCTCAGCCTGGATGGCATACTCCAGTCTGCAGCGGACTGTGAGCACAGGAGCGGGCCAGGCTGGGGAGGAAATGTGTGTGCGGAACTCGAGGAACGCACAATCTGTCTCATATGCAGGCCTTCATAGTCTTGTCCCGCAATGTGTTAGCGCGGCTTGCCCAACTTGCTTCCGACTATTGACAGTGCAGGACCGGGCGGTTAACCTGAGCACCGAACATCAACCGAAACCGCGATCCATGGGGCGAGTCAGGCTTGGCCGATCAGCGAACAGAACGGGGTGGCGAGGTGAAAGCAGAAGGGTCACCCAGTGTGGTGGACAGGGTGCGGCGGCCACCATTCCCAGCCGACCTGCCTGCTTCACCGCGGACACCGTCTGGCGCCGTGAGCGCTCGAATCGTACGTCGAGGCGCCAGCGCCTCGGCTCGCAACTCTCCGAAGCAATCCCGGGGAACTGGTAACCACTCCGCTGGTGTCGCTGCCCGAACAGCGGAGGCGGGTACGCGGGCCGGCCGGAAATCGGGAGCGACTGCGCTCCCCGGCCTCGCGGCGAGGAGGGGCGAGACCGACGGCGGCGAGCGTCAACTGACCGACACCGCATCCAGGTCGTCAGCGCGGCAGAGGTCGAGATCGACGACGACAGCCGGCCTGGAGCCGACGGCCAGGCCGAAGGCGGCGTCCAGGCCGAAGGCGGCGTCCAGGCCGAAGACGGCAGCCAGGCCGAAGACGGCAGCCAGGTCGAAGACAGCAGCCAGGTCGAAGACAGCAGCCAGGCCGAAGACGGCAGCCAGGCCGAAGACGGCAGCCAGGCCGAAAACAGCAGCCAGGCCGAAGACGGCCGCCAGGCCGAAGACGGCAGCCAGGCCGAAGACGGCAGCCAGGCCGAAGACGACAGCCAGGTCGAAGACGGCAGTCACGCCGAAGTCAGCAGCCACGCGAGCTGCGAAGCCGGTAGCCAGGCCGAAGGCGAAGACGGCAGCCACGCGAACTGCGAA
>CALCHX010000031.1 GCA_937906875.1 uncultured Gemmatimonadota bacterium
GGATGTCGCCGACTCGCAGGGCGGCCATCTCGCCCCAGCGCAGCCCGGTGTAGGCGAGCAGCCGCACGATCGTGCCGTAGGTCGGTTGCGGCATGTATTTCGTGTAGCCGGTCTTAAATGTGATCGGCTGGGTCGAGATCTCCGCCGCGAGGGCGGCAACCTGGGCGTGAGTGAGGTATCCGCGCTCGCTGTGTCCGCGGCGTGGGGGCTTCACGCCCTTGGTCGGGTCGCGGCCCAGCCTGTGGTCCTCGATGGCATATTCGAGGATGCCGCGCAGCACACGCAGCGCGACCTCGATGGTCGCCGGGCCCGTGCCGTTGCTGGCCATGGTGGCCACCCAGGCGCGTACCGCAGGCGTAGTGATCCCGGAAACGGGCACGGATCCCCACCTGGGTGCGACGTGGACTCGCCACGCCGTGTCCTGTTTCGCCTCCGTCGATGACTTGAGACGAGCATGGGTGTTGGTCCAGGCGGCGTGCATTTCGGCGACCGTCGTGCTGCCGGCGGTATCCGACACGTAGTCGCCGCGAATTTTCGCCGATTCGACATTGGCGGCGAATGCCTCGGCTTCACGCTTGGTGCGAAAGCCACGCTTGTCGGTCTGCCTGCCTTCCGGGTTGCGGTACCGCACGCGGTAGCGCGTTTCTCCCGTCGAGAATTTGTAGCGTTCGATGGTTGCCATCAGTGACTCGCGGCCTTGGTGAACAGGTTCGCTTCGATCCACTCGTCGAGGTCCTGCGGCCGATACCGGATCGATCGCCCGCTGACCCGGACGAACCGTGGTCCGCTGCCGAGGTACCGAAGTTGTGCGAGCGCGCCTTTGGTCATCGCGAGGAGGTCACCAGCCTGTGCGGGGGTGAGCAGTTGCTCAGTCATGACGTCACACCCTTCGGTGATGAAGATGGGCTTCTACTCATCAGTGGTGGCTTCCTTGCGCCGTTAGCCCGGCCAGCGGTTCGCGTGGGATGGTGGCTGGCGTTGGCGGTCGCCTGCGTGGCCGGCGGCAGTGGTGGCAGCGGCGGGACATCAAGACGGCGGTGACGGCGGTGCTGCGGTGTGCGTGAGCCAGCGCGGCGGGGACTGCAGCGCTGCCGTGGTTCAGCGCCCGAGGGTCGATGCCGCGGCGATGCCGGCCGGCCTTCGTCGCTCGACCGTCAGACGAGCTCGGATACGGTGTGCGGACTGTTCCGCGCCGACGTGGGCGAGCACAGCCGCCAGCACTTCCGTGCGGCTGGACGGTGGCGCCGCGTAGGCGACGTGCGAATCGGCCTCGCTCGGGCTGTCGGTCGCGATGTAGGCGCGGTTGGATCGGGTGCCGCGCGTCATGGCGACGTAGAACGCCTCCCGCGTCATCCGGTCGGTCGCAATCGTGTGGGTCGTGTCGACCGTCATGCCCTGGCAGCGATGCGCGGTGACCGCGTAGCCGAGCTCCACATGCTGCGAAACGTATTCCGCTGGAAGCACTGTCGACGTGGCGGCGCCGTCGGCGTGCACACGCAGCCCGCCGTGGCGGTCCACGCCGGTCACGGTGAACGCAGTGCCGTTCTTGACGAATCCGCGTTCGTAGCGCCCGAACCGGTCCGGCTTAGTGTCTCTTTCGGTGCCGTCGCGCACAGTGCGGTCGACGCGGCGGGTGACAATACGATCCCCAACCGCCGCGGTGCTCCCGTCGTGCAAAGCGATGCCGCCAGCCTGGACCGACCCGTTAGCGATCCGCTCGGCGCGGGCACGAAGGTTCAGCGCCTGGACGGTGGCGTTGTCCGCGGCGACCAGCAAACTGTTGAGCCCACGGTCCCGGTCGGATCTCCATGCCGTGTAGGCGGCGTCGATCATGGCGTCCAGGTCGCCGTCCGTAAGACGACCGTGCTCTTCATACGCGCCGATCGCGTGCGCGTCTCCGTCTCGCAACAGCAGCGATGCCTGCGCCTCCCAGGAGCGGGCGGCGCCATCGCCGTTGCGGAAGCGGTGAATCTCGGTCAGCTGTGGAATCTCTGGCCGGGCGGCGGTGAGCATCTCGAACGTGCCACCCGCGCCGATCGCCGGCAATTGTCGATGGTCACCGACCAGGAGCAGCTTTGCGCCGGAAGTGTGTGCCTGACGTGCGAGCGCGTTGATCGTGGCAAGATCGGCCATTCCGGATTCGTCCAGGACCAGGAGCTGGCCGGAGCGCAGCGTCCAACTGTCGTAGCGCGCCATCGCTCGGGTGATGGCATCGTCGATGCCGTTTGTCGGCCGCCCCTGCACGTGGAGTTCGTCGCGTCGGCGGCGCAGATCGGCGATCCGGACGGCCCGGCCCGGCTGCAACTGTTGCTGCGCGAGCCACTGCGCCGTGTTCTCGGCGGCGATGTCGATCTCCGTGCCGAGCACCTCGGCGGCGACCGCGGACGTGGCGAGGCCGACGACCGATCCCGGCCCGTGCTGCGCCTCCCACACGGCGCGAAGGCCCGCCATCGTGGTCGTTTTACCGGCGCCCGCGGCACCGACCAGGATGTCGCACACACGCCCGGACGTCGACACCTGCCGGACCGCATCGGCCTGATCCGGTTCCAACAAGTAGCCGCGGATCGGCAGCGGCGCTCCGGTGATCTGCTCCGCGAGATCGGCAGGCACAGTCGGCCCGGTGCGGTTCGCGTTCGCGGCCAGGACCTCGTCCTCGGCGGCGAGCACCTCCGGTGAGGTGAATACCTCCGGCGCGTCGAAGATCGACCGTCCGGTGGTCGGGTCGACCCCGACGCCGGCCAAGGCCCTGCCGGCGGCCTGCATTGACGGATTGAGGAGCACGCTCCGGTCCATCGCGGACTTCGCGACGCGACCCCGAACGTCGAGAAGGCCTGCGGCGCCATCGAACTGAAGGTTCGCGGCGCCAATTGCGCGGCAGGCCGCGGCAACGAGATTCCACCTCGACCAGGTCGCGCGCCTGGCCTCGACATCATCCATGGCGGCCGCAGCGAGCCTTTCGATCGTCGCGCCGTCCACCACCGCTGCGGCGACCAGATTGCGTTCGGGCGAGGCTGCGGCGCGGGTGACGGTCTGTCGCGCCCATGCCCCGGCGTCGGAACCGAGCACGAGCCTGGCGCGCGCCGCCCACCGTTCGGTGTATTCGGCGAGACTCGACGCCTGCTTGGGTTGCCTGGTCGACAGTGTCGCCTGCTGGCGGATACGGACCGCCTCCGGGCCAGTGGGCTCGCGCCCATGTTCGGCGACGAACGCGGTGATAGCGTCGTCCTTCGCCGCGGTGATCGCGGCCGACCGATGCGAGAACTCGCCGATCAGGTGATCCGGAACGGCTGCGAGCTCGCGGCGCGGATTGCGGGCCCGGCCACGTGACCGCGTCTCCCAGGCAAGCCCCAGGACGCGGGTGATGTTGTCGGCGAGCAGCAGGTCGTAGGTGTCCGAATGCGCCACGGCCGCCGCATACAGCAGTTGCCCGTCCAGCGTGCGCCACCGGCCGTCGGTGACGGCCTGGACCCGGTTGGCAACCGTCACGTGCGTGTGCAGCTGCGGGTCGCCCGCCCGGGAATCGTGGTGGTCGAACGCTGCCGCGATCAGCCCGTGGACCGGCGCCCGGGCCGCGCCGTCCGTACCGATCCTGGTGCGTGCCACGTCCCGTTCGAACAACGTGATCGTCTCGGTGACCGCGGCGTGGTGCGCGGCCACGATCGCGCGCTGCGTCGTCGCATCCGACAGCGCCCACAGAACCGACACCGACTTGGGCACCGAAAACGTGAGGTCAAATCCGGCAACCGAAGCACGGCTGGGCCGCGCCCGCGCAGCCGCCTCGATCGCCGCCACCCGTGCCGCCCGCACTTCGTCGGGCAGATTGGCAGGCAGCTTCGCGACCTCCGCAGCGATCCGAACGTCGATTGGCGCCGGTCTCGCGTATTCGCGGCCGAGGGGCACGTCGGTCACAGGATGATGCCCTGCGCCGAACAGACGAGCCATCTGCTCCTCTGTCACCGTGGCACCCACACGGATCGCGCCGCCGCCGTCGAGGCCTTCGATGCCGCTGCCCAGCCAGACTCCCGCCGGGTAGCCCCGGTTCGTGTAGTACCGCGTCATCGCGTCATGACCGACATCCGGGGCGTCGCCGCGCGCCGTATGCCGCATCAGGTACTCGTACCCCGAGCCGGCCGACAGCTTCGCCACAGACATCACCACACCCAGTAGTGGTGGCGCCCCTGCGCCGTTAGCCGATGTCGGGAGATTGCGGGCCCGATCATCCAGGCCGGAATCATTCGCCCAGCACGACGAGTTCATGCAGCTCAAGGAGGCACGAACCGCCCGTGACGCATAATGTCGGCATGAGGGCCACTGCGAAGGCGCTGCACGCGAAGGCGCTTTCTTCCATGCGCACGGCGATGGCCGCCTTCAACAGTCCTCACGACGACGGCAGACCCACGGTTGTTCTCCTCCACCTTCAGCATGCGTTCGAGATGCTCATCAAGGCGGCACTAGTCCAAGGGAGCGTCAAGGTCTTCGACAAGAAGTCCGGCCGCAGCATCGGATTCGAGGCAGCGGTCAACCAGTCCTGTCAGCTTGCGGGCGTCAAGGTCACCCAGGACGAGGCAGGGACGCTACGGGCGATTGACGCCCTTCGAGACGATGAGCAGCACTGGTTCAACGATGTCTCCGAGGGCTTGCTCTACCTCCATGCTCGGGCAGCAGTGACCCTATTCGACGAGTTGCTGCTACGCGCATTTAACCAGCGACTGGCCGACTACCTTCCCAACCGTGTACTTCCAGTCTCGACTGAGGCTCCTCAAGACATCCTCACGCTCGTGGACAGCGAGTATGCAAACATTGCCGGGCTCCTCCACCCCGGCCGCCGGGCGCGCGGGGAGGCACGTGCCAAGATTCGCACACTCTTGGCGCTTGAGGCGCACGTTGCTGAGGACACGAAGGTCAGCGATGCCGACGTGAATCGCGTCGAGCAAGGCATCAAGTCGGGCAAGACTCGCCAGCAGGTCTTCCCGAAACTGAGCCCCCTCGCGGCCGACATCAGTGGGGAGGGTCTGACGGTCAAGGTGAGGATCGTCAAGCAGCCAGACGCGTTGCCGGTGCGGCTGGTGCGTAACGACGAAGACGGTGAGGTCATCGACGCAGCAGCAGTCCGGGAAGTGGATCTCCAGAAGAAGTTCCACTGGTCACCCTTCGAACTGGCCGACAGGTTGAGCATCACGCGACCCCGAGCGACTGCCCTCCGCGAGCATCTGGGCATTGACCAAGATGCCAGCTGTCTGCACGTTTTCGTATTCGGATCACAGAACCACCCGCGCTACTCAGACAACGCGTTGACCCGCATGCGTGAAGCGCTCGCCACGCAGGATATGGATGCAATCTGGAAATCGCACGGCCAAGGCCGTCGATCGAAGCCGCGGCCCCCATGCGCCCAGCCCGACTGCGCCGCTGGGATGGGCCAGAAGGCGTCGTAGCGATCACATGGAGCGGGTCGCCGGGAGGCGAGCCTGCATTTTCCGGCACCGGCGACCGAGATGCAGCGTCGTTGAGCGTGATCCAACGCGGGCGGTAGGCGTCTCGCGGCTCTTCTGGGGTCGGCACACATGTTCTCAAACAACCTCGGTCATACTGGGGCAATGACGCACGCTTCCGCCCCCCAGGTTGTCAGTATTGGCTACGAGGGCCGGAGCGCTTCTGAACTCGTAGAAGAATTGCGCGCTCAGCGGGTCGCTGTCCTGGTAGATATTCGGCTGACACCGATCTCGCGCAAGCCGGGTCTTTCAAAGACTGCGCTTGCTGCAGCTGTTCGGGCAGCGGGCATCGATTATGTGCACTTACGCGAGTTGGGTAATCCCAAGTCCAACCGTCCTGGGTATCGAGCTCGTGAGTCGGAAGCGTTGGATCTTTACGGCGCGATACTGAGTTCAGCCGGCGGGCAGTCTGCACTACGACATGTCACTGAACTGCTCGATGGTGGAGCGGTAGCTTTGCTGTGCTTCGAACGCGATCACGCGGATTGTCACCGGCACCAGGTTGTCGATGAGCTGGGCGCACGATGCGAGGATCTGCAGGTCACCTACGCGTAAGGCGCGCTCAGTCGAATAGAGGGGCTTCGATCGTGCCGGGGCGTTCGACCTTGGGCGACCAAACTCCCAACGCAGAAAACGACGCTCGGTGTTGGTGAAAGTTGCCCACGAACAGGTGCGTGTCGACGCTCTCGTCGAACAGTGACTCGTACTTGTCCAGCAACATCTGCTTGGCTCTAGCCGGTCCCTTCTCTCGAGACCATCGTCGTCCCGCCTGTCCCGTTTCCCAGTCCAGCAACGACGGCTGGTGCCCCGGGCAGGCTGGCGCGCCGCAATGGTACTTAATGCTTACACGGAACGGCGCGGGCTGAAGTTCACGAAATCCGGTCGGGTTGAACAGATCCGGTTGGGCAGCCCTGACCGCCTTGGACAGTTGACTCGCGTCCCAGGGTTCGCCGTCCGCGATCCTGACTTCGACGTGGCTAACCTTCACGAGACCGAGGGATGGTGCGGATTGCGAGTAGTCCACAGCCTGATTGGCAGCGATCAGTTCGCAGGTGGTCGTTGCGCCTATCAGCGGTCGGATCAGGTCGCGCCGTTCCGCCCAGTTCCGAGCAGTGCCGACTTTCCGGATGGAGCGCATGCGCGTCTGGTCAGGGCGCATCGACTCGAGACGTGGATCCGCACCACCGTGTGGAACCACCGGGATCTCGAGAATCTCATATTTGGCGAACTGCTGCTCGTAGTCGACTAGCCGAAACCTCATCGGATAGAGGCGAATCCACTTGGGCACTCCATCGTCCAGTCTGACCCCGGCGACGCATACGGTCTCGCCATACTTGTCCGATGGACTGGGGTAGGTTTTGACGGTCACGAGCACGGTCGCTGTCTCCGTCATTAAGATTGCGTCCTCCTGCCCGGAAACTGGGTACCGGCTGTTAACTGATTGAAGGGTAGACGGAACCATTGGCCTGCGCGACATCGTCGCCCCACGAGACCACGATTCCTTCGGCGCCCAAAAATAGCGGAGTTCTCGCCGTGGCTCGAAGGCGCTGCCGGGCAGATTGGTGACGCCGCAGGGTTCGCCTGGTGCGGATTGTCGTGGGTCTGGCGGTCAGGCGGGTTGCTGTCCAGTTGCGAACGCTCATTGGAGAGCGGATCGCGTTCTGGCGGGAGCTCGAACACCGCTCCGACCCCATCGACGCGAAGATCGCCGAGTTACAGGCCAAGCTGGCGAAGATGAATTGGACGGACTCGGTGCTGCCCGGTTACGGACCGGGATCGGTGCAGCGCAGCATCGCCCAGCTGAAAGACGCGCAGAACGAAATCCTCAAGAGCGAGAGGGATATCGTCGCGCAGTTCCAATCGGTGATCGAGTCCGCCAGGTCGACGCGGGAGGCGCTCGATGCTGCTCAGCCTGCCGTCAGTGGAACGTCGCCGACTCTCGTGTATTGGCACGACGGAGCCGGTGAGCATGCGTTCGTCACTGACGAGAAGCTGGAATTGATCGCTACGGATCACTCATCCAGCTGGCTGCGCAGCGCGAGGGCGCGGGGGGGGGGTGGCGAAATGCAAGTCGTGTGCCGATGATTTTGGGGGTGGTCGGAGGGCCTGCAGCGGCGGCACTGCCCCGGGCTGAGGCGCCCGCGGGTTGGCCGTGCCGGCGCGCGATCGCCACCGGCCGGTGGCGGCGCCGATCCGGAGATGCATCGCTACCTGTTCGGTTGATCGACTGGTAGTGATTCCGCCGTGGAGCTGGGGTTTCCCGTCACATGTCCCCATCCCGTCCGGCGGCCGGACTATTGAGCCGCCGCGAGTCGCGGCTCGTAATCCTGCCCACCGTAGAACACCCCGAGAATCGTGAGCTGGATGTCGTTAGTCGGCGCGAACGCGATGACGACGCGCCGCCGGTATCCGACGGTCCGGAGCCCCGGTCGTATGTCGTCGCGATTGGTGCCGATTCCGGGCATGTCTGCCAGGCTCTCGCAGTAGTTGATGATCGCGGCGACGAATTGTTGCGCATCTGTGGGAGATCCGTGGTCAGCGATCCACTCGTAGATGTCTAGCAGTTGGCTCTCGGCGGCCCGCGTGAAGCTGACGGCGATTGTCATCGATTCGATGCGAGTCGGGTGCGGTGGCGCTCGGCGAGCCGGGTGCGAATGGCGTCGCCGTTCACGGCGACGGAGGGGTCGGCGTGCATCTCGTCGTAGGCGGCGGCGACCTCGGTGCGCAGCCAGGACTCGACGGCGTCCTCGCGCGCGAATAGTGCTCGTAGGCCGTCGCGGATGACTTCGCTCTCGCTGGCGTATGCCCCGGATTCGACGTGCGACTTGACGGCGTCGGCCATCTCGTTCGGAAGCGTGATGCTCATCTGACGTGTCGTACGCATCGCCACTCCTTCGGTTCGATAGGACTCGATCCTACCGAAGTTCGGCTGGGCACGGCGGGATGCGCCGCGCACGGCCGAACTTCGCTGCCGCTCATCCCTGCCTCGCCGAAGGATAAACGGGAGTGCAGCGCCGGAAACCGGGCACGATGACTGCGAAGTGCGGTGCGAGCGCACACCGTGGACCCGGAGTGTTGCATCCGCGCCACGCGCAGGCAACGGCGTCTCTTCTGAACTCGTTTGAACTCGCCGCAGCTCGGCCGCTTCTTCCGCGTTGCATCGCAGGCCACACATGGTGGCGACTCTTGAATGCAGCGTTTCTGCAGCGCCTCGAATTGTCCTCGTGTAGCGCTGTTGCAGCGCATCGGCAGCGTTTTGGCAACGGTTACTTCGCACCCTGCCGCCATGGAAAACGGAAACGATGCCGGCCGTCCGGGTGCGGGCCGCCGGTCGATGGATTGGGAGGCCGCGTTCCTCAGCGGCGATCCGGCGATGCAGTGGGCTGCGGCGTGTTCCGTGGCGCAGGCTGTCGCGGGCCACGACCGCTGGGTGGATTCGACGGCAGTTCACGAAGCGAGGATCGGCGCCTACGAGACCGCGGTCGCGGCCGTGCAGAGCGACCCGGACTTGGTGGTTCCAGCGGCCGTCGCCGGGGCACGGCGCGCCCTGTACTGGGAGCGGACAGCGAGGAGCCAACTTGTGCCGCCGTCGTCACTCGATGCCCGCAGATGGCGTAACCAGCCCCCCGATGCGGGGGCAGTCAAGCTTGTGCCACTTTCGGCAGCTGCCGAAGCCGATCGCGGGTACCCGACGGGGCAGGTCCCAATGGCCGCCGCCGGCGCCGGTGGCCACGGCAGTTCGGCCCTGGATGAGGTCGCAGCCCGTCTGGTCGATCGTGGCTGGCGTTGGCCGGTGCCCGCCGCGTACGCCGTCGGCGACGCGGTGCAGGCGGTCCTCGCCGTCGGACGAGATCGCGCGGCGGCCAGCCTCGCGAGCATTCACGGCGATTTGCCGCGCGTAGTGACCGAGGGGCTGGTCATGCTCGTCGCGGGTTCGAGGATGCGAACCTCGAGGCCGTGGGCTCAATCAGCTACCACAACAGCCGCGGCACTATTACGTATCGGGACTACTCGCGCGCGGAGAGTCTCGTCGACGAGCCGTTCGATGCCAACTCGGCCAAACACATCAACCTCGTGATCGAGTGGACCCTGCGTGACATCGAGGGCGGACTGCGGTTCCGAATCATCGGCTACTTGCAGAACTTCTACGACATCAGCGTGCTCGCACTTGGCCGTGCGGCTGCCGGGATCAACGTGGCGGCTCTCGTGGAGTACGGCACCACCGATTCACGAGCGATCGAGCTACAAGAGATTGGATTCAGCCGCAGTGTGGCAACCGAGCTGCTGACCGAGCACGTCGATAGCCTCAGGTTCACCGCCGACGGCGAGCTTGGTGAAATAGACCATGCGTTCCTCTTGAGCCGTGCAGAGCTCTCTGAGGATGCGCGTTCAGAGATCGAGCGCATATTAGTGAAGGCACCGATGCCTGTGGTCGGCACTGACGCGTAGTTCCTCACAAGGCGCGATTGTGTGCAGACGGTCCGCGCCCCTTGCGCGCCCATCGATTATTCCCGGGCGCAGCGGTGACCAAGCGAGTATCGCCGGCGGGGGTCCTCCTCGAAGCACGGTGTTGCGTGGAGCACGGCCCGCAGTTCGCCGGTAGATGGGACGTTTAGGAGAGACGGATCGCAGGAGCGGAGCTGGTCCTGGATCTCTCGTGCAAGCAGAGGCCCGCTCTGAGCCCGTGCCACCAGCATTTCGGCAATTCGTGCCTCGATCGATTCGCTCGGATCAACGTTGACAGCGTGCGTGTCGAGCAGCCGCAACCCGTCCTGGGCGCGAGCTATCTGCTCGAACACGAACTCGACGACAGGAGTAAGTCTCTTCCCGATCGCGTGGCGTCGGTGCGGACTGGACAGCAAGACGGCTCCAGCTCCGATTGTGAGCGCGCGAGTCAACCAGGTTTGAAGGCCGAAGCAATTGCCGATTGTTCGCGCGAGATAGTCCACACCAGCGACTGACGCTGCACCAAGGCCGAACGCTCCTACTTGGATGTGCTCGCCTGTCGAGACCTGGTGTTCCGCGCCGTGTACTGAGGGCAGAGTTTCCGGGCGAGGCGCAACCCCAAACTTGTACAAGTGCTCGTCATGCGAGTATGCGACAGGCCGTAGTCGAGAGAGCAGCACGGCGAGCTGTGCGGTCGGTACGTCGCTTGCCCCTTTGCCGTTTCGCGCCGCACCGACGGCAACGGCGAGAGGGTGATCTGCGAACAGGTCGCCCATCTCGACGAACGTGATGTCAGGCATGAACTTCGTCTCGAAACGGTCGCGGAAGACGGCCGGAGCCGTGGGAGACCCCTGAGCTGCAGCCTGCTCGGCAAGCTTGTGCCATTTGCTCGGATGACCGTGTCCGTCGTCGCGGTACAGCTCAGCAAAGACGTGCTGAGACGCATACTGGCGAAGTTGGACGCCGGAGAAGCCCGTCAGTAGCGGTTTGGGTGTCTTCAGGCTGTCGCGAACTTGGTTCAACAGGAAGTCGGTATCCCATAACGCGACGCGCAAGTTGCCATGGCGACGGTACTCAAAGCCAGCGGACGCCAGCAGCGGAAGCAGCTCCACGGGAGCCATCGGTGCGTCGTGGGTCATCCTCAGATTGTCCCGCGGAGCACCGACAGGATTGGGATCACCGACGGGTAAAGATAGTGCGTCGGCTCCGGGGCGCCCCCCAGAGTAGGGCGTTCCACCTCTGAATTCGTCCGACCCGGATCGGCACCTCCCTCCAGGCAGGCCGGCCCGTCTGACATGGACGTCGCAAGGCTCCCGAGCTTTCGGTTTCTCAGGGGAGCGTGCCTTGGTCGCAATCGCGAAGTTTGCAAGGTTGAAGTTCGTGAGGCGGAACCCCGTGTGTTGCGTTCCGCCGACGCCAACCTGGCTGACTTGCATCCGCGTTCCAAGCGGGGAACACAGTTCGTCGGTGGTCGTTCGTAGTACTGATCACATGGCTCAGTGCACAGCTCCAGTTGAAGGTCATCGCACGGCGAGCGGTGCCGCAAACTGCCCCGTCTGCCGCTCTTCGTACCGACCGACCTACTACACGCCGCCACCCGCTTGCACGCCTCCTCCGGCGCCTCGACGGTTCCCCAGCCACGCCAGCCGGTCTTCTAGCCGCGGCAGCGGGGGCAGCAGTTCGAGCCGCACCCGACGGTCGTCCGTTACGTACTCGACGCGCGAGTACCAAACGCTCAACCCTGTACGCGAGCAGGTCGTCCAGATCGCTCGGGCCGACGATGGCAGTCGTGACCTGTCACCCGAGCGCGCCCGTCACCTTGGTATTCACGGGCCTGTGCGATGACGGACGACGCGCGCAACCCCGGCAAGCCTGGTGCGTCCTACCAGTAAATTTCGTAATCTGTACACGAGTTACCGTCGAGTCGTACACTGGACGTTTGAGGCGCTGTCAGCGGCGCCCCTGGAAGGAGACCCACAAACATGGAAAAGCCCGTTACCGTGCGCCTGCCCGAAAGTCAGGTGCGCCAGCTGATGGCGCTGGCCGTTGTTGACGACGTGAACCTGGCGCAGCTGCTCCGCGAGGCAGTCAGGGACTACGTGGATGCGCGCTTCAGGGACAAGGCGGAGTTGACGGCTAAAGCACAGGCCGCAAGAGTGCGCCAGGAGAACGTGCTGGAAGGTCTGGAACTCGCTGTAGTAAATAGCGCTGCGAGGTCCCATTGAATCTGGTAAGACACACGTATGGATTCGGAGACGCTGCATACTGCTGTGGTCAACGCTGTGGCAGATGGGCTCGAGTTCGCGCAGCGGCACCTTCTTCACGGAGACCGGACGTTGCTGGCGGACTCATGGTCTCCGGGCGACCTGCCTGCCGATGAGCGGGAACGGCTGCTGCAGTTGCTGATCAGCCAGCAAGACTTCAGTGAGGCCGAGGTCGCGAGGCATCTCGGTGAGGCCCCGATTCCGGCGGACAGACGTACGCACCTGATGATTGTCGATTCGCTGCGGCAGCACTTCCCGCATTGCTACGTCGTCGGCGAAGAGGCGTCGGACAACGAGTGGGATGCAGCAGTCGACGCGCCTCAATCCTCCCTCATCTTTCAGATCGACGCGATTGATGGTTCGTTGCCATACGACAGCCTCACTTTTGGCTTCAGCGTGAATCTCTTGGCCTTCGAGCGAGGTCCTGGTTTCGCTCGTGACAAACTCCTATTGGCGGCAGTTATCAATTCGAGCGGCTTTCTGGCATTGTATGAACAGGGCTTGGGCGCCTCGATCGGTACGCCAACCGAATTGACGCTCACTACTGAGCCCTTGGACGATGAGTTCCGTATCGACAGCGTCGCTGCGTTAGGTGCGTTGCCGCGCCATCGGTCTCTGATTTCAGGAATTTTGCGGGATGACGCGCTGACGATCTTCACGACTGCGGGCGCGCCAGCAGCGATGGGCCTCATAGCCGGTCGGTTAGCGGTCCTCGTCGCGACCAAGCCGCAGACGCTGCACGATGCTGCGTTCCTTCCCATCGTTGCGGCTCTGGGGATCCCCATCTTGGTTGATGGCGGCGTTGTGCTTGGAATGGGAGATGTTGAGCAGCTATTTTCGAGCGTCGCCCGCAAGCGCACGGACCGCGAAGCGCACCCGATTCCACGTTTCGTCGTCGCGCGCAATCCGGTCGTCGGAGCAACGCTGGCACGAACACTGTTCAGCGAACAGGGCTCGTGATGGCCAAGGCCCTGCCCATGCTGCGCCTGAAGTACGGCGCACTGCTGGCGGGGGCACTGCTGATTCTCGCGGGTGGTGTCTGCTTCTTGGTTGCGTATGCGACCGCCTCGCCACTTGCGCAGACCATGTGGAGCAACGTTGGCGCTGCCTTGATTACGACTGGCCTGATTGGCGTCATTTACGATTCCATGCTCAAACCCCGCATGCTTGCCGACATCAAGTCAAGCTTGGACATTGACCGCTGCAAGGTGAATGCGATTGCCGCCGTCGCGGAACTGCCGGTGAGTAGGTGGCGACCGCGGCACAGTGACGTCTTGGTCATCACGCCGAGTGTCGCCGAGTGGTTGCGGCAAGGGGACTGGCATTACTTATGCGCTGAGGCGCGGGCGAGCACACTCGTGGTCAGGGTCTACGGGCATCTCGATGACGGGTCGGATCAGGCAGTTCGCGATGCGGTCGCGATCGCGTGGGCGGACGCCGGCGCCAATGGGGTGTCCGCTGCTTCTCGTGGCAGCACGGTAGTGATTTTCGATCACCCGGGCGCGGCGCAAGTGTCGCTGTATCGAAGCGGTGACGCCGCAATTGTGGGCTTCGACGCGCCCTTCGCCGACTACCTTCCAGGAGCAGCTGTCGGCCTGCAGATTTCACGAAGCGACACGGAACTGTGGCAATGGGTTCTCGGCGTGGAGACCCGAGTGGCTTTACGGGCGCGGCAGGTCTGCCGCGTCCCCCATGCCGCAGGTACCTGGAGGTAGGTCAGTGCACGCGACCACCGATCGGGACGGGCCTCAAGCGCATGCATGGCGGACCTCGAATGCCGAGCGGGCCGCAGCGCGCGTCGCGATGCACGTGCAGCGGCATTTTGGACATTGAGCACCATGCGGCGCGGCCTGCCGCCGGGGCTGCGGTGCCCTCGACAGCGTTCAGCGGTTTCCGCACCGCGGTTCGCACCCAGAGTGACGGGCCGGTGCCGTTGTATCGGTTGCAGTAGCTAATCCGTGCCGGGCATGTTCACTGCTCATGTTGATGGCCGTCATGAATGGCGGCGGGCGGTTTCCTGGAGGGTGGCGGGTAAGTGCTAGCCTGCAGACAGTCAGTTGGGCCGTGCCCACAAAATGCCCACACTCTGCGGCGATCCACGTGATCGTGGCTGATCCGCGGGAATTTATATGAGCACGTCAAACGGGACGCACTGCGTTTACTTCAGGTCACGGAACCGCCTGATTTTCGTTCGCATCGAAGAGGTCGGGAGTTCGATTCTCCTCAGCT